>NZ_CP134876.1:3024208-3326629 GCF_032108445.1 Micromonospora halotolerans
CCGGTTGATGAGCAGGCCGGACCAGAGGTACCAGAAGGTGGCGGGAAGTCCGCCGGCCGTGTCGTCCCACCAGCGCCGCAGGCCGCGCACCCGTCCTCCTGGGAAAGTTTGTTAACCGATCCGCTCTGCTGACCGTAGTGGCCCGTTCAGGCCTTCGCCTGGTGGCGCTGGTCATGACCGCCGGATGGCGTACCTCAGGAGGCGGCGCGGACCGGCTCGGCCGGCGCGGTGGCCGCGGCCTCGGCCGCCTCCGGCACCGGGGTCCGGACCACGGTGACCGGCGTGACCAGGGCACCCGCGCCGCGGAGCCGGGCCGCGCGCCGCTCCCGGGCCGGGCCGGAGACCAGATGGGCCACCGCCATCACGGCGCCGACCACGGCGCAGCCGAGCCAGAGCGCGGTGTTGCCGGCGTGCTCCCGGAGCAGGCCGCCGAGAACCGGCGCGGTCGCCCCGGCGAGCTGCCAGGAGAGCGAAAAGGCGCCCTGGTACCGGCCGCGCAGCGCCGCGGGGGACAGTTCGGCGATGAGGGTGGCGTTGGACGGCGAGTTGAGCATCTCGCCGACCGTCCAGATCAGCACGGTCAGGCCGTAGAGCCACGCGGTGTCGGCGAACGCGGTCAGCCCGAACCCGACGCCCATGACCAGCGCGGCGAGCGCCAGCACGTGCGAGCGGCTCCGGCCCTTGATCAGCTTGGGCACGAAGAGCTGGCCGACCACGATGAGCACCCCGTTGAGCGCGATCACCGAGCCGTAGGTCGCCGGGCTCAGCCCGGAGTCGCCCATGGCGATCGGCAGCATCGAGATGTGCTGGAGGAAGACCAGCGCGCCGAACAGGTTGAGCGCCACGAAGCCCAGGAACACCCGGTCGCCGAGGATGGTCCGCAGGGCCCCCGCGGGGGCGGCCGCACCCTTGCTCACCGGGCCGGCGTGCGCCGACCGGGTCTCACCGACCCTGGTGAAGATGATCAGCGCGGTGATCAGCGTGGTCGCCGCGTCGACCAGGAAGAGCAGCAGGTAGCCGGCCTGCGCGGCGACACCGGCCAGCACCGCGGCGCAGGCGAAGCCCAGGTTGATCGCCCAGTAGTTCAGCGAGAAGGCGCGCAGCCGGTCCTTCTCCGGCACCACGTCGACCATCATGGCGCCGAACGCGGGACGGGCGGCCTCGGCGAAGGTGCCGAGCAGCAGCGCGCCCAGCGCCACCGCCCAGAGCGGCCGGGCCAGGCCGAGCGCGACCATCATGGTGGCCGCGCCGAGGTGCGCCGTGAGCAGGGTGGGCCGGCGTCCCCACCGGTCGGTCAGGGTGCCACCGATCGTGGTGCCGACCGCGCCGCCCACGCCCCAGAGCCCGATGACCAGGCCGGCCTGCGAGGCGGAGAAGTCGCGCTCCTGGGTGAGGTAGATGGCCAGGAAGACCAGGACGAACGAGCCGAGTCGGTTGATCAGGGTGCCGGTCCAGAGGTACCAGAAGGTCCTCGGCAGTCCGCCTGTGGTGTCCCCGAACCAGCCCCGCACCGACCGCATCCCCGCGCCCCCGTTGTGAAGTAATGACCGAGCCATCCTCAGCGCCTTACAACCTAGTCCCGCCCCGGAACGCCGGTCACCAGCTTTTCCACGTGGTGGTCGTCACGACCCGTCCCCGCGTGTCCGCCGACGCGGTACGGCAGGATGATCCGCATGACTGCGAGCGAGGGGCCCACCGTCGGGACGCTGGTCCTGCTGCGGCACGGTGAGAGCGACTGGAACGCCAAGAACCTCTTCACCGGCTGGGTGGACGTCGACCTGACGGCCAAGGGCGAGACCGAGGCGCGGCGCGGCGGTGAGCTGCTCCGCGAGCACAACCTGCTGCCCGACGTGGTGCACACGAGCGTCCTGCGCCGCGCCATCCGCACGGCCGAGCTGGCGCTGAACGCCGCCGACCGGCACTGGATCGCGGTGCGCCGGTCGTGGCGGCTCAACGAGCGGCACTACGGCGCCCTGCAGGGCAAGAACAAGAAGCAGACCCTGGACGAGTACGGCGAGGAGCAGTTCATGCTCTGGCGCCGGTCCTACGACACCCCGCCGCCGCCGATCGACGACGCCGACGAGTGGTCGCAGGTCGGCGACCCCCGCTATGCGCTGCTGCCGACCGAGCTGATGCCGCGTACGGAGTGCCTCAAGGACGTCGTCGAACGGATGCTGCCCTACTGGTACGACTCGATCGTGCCGGACATCCTGGCCGGCCGGACCGTGCTCGTGGCGGCGCACGGCAACTCGCTGCGCGCCCTGGTCAAGCACCTCGACGAGATCTCCGACGAGGCCATCGCCAAGCTGAACATCCCCACCGGCATCCCGCTGCGCTACGACCTGGACACGAACCTGCGCCCCCAGGTCCTCGGCGGGACCTACCTGGACCCGGACGCGGCCAAGGAGGCCGCCGCCGCGGTCGCCAACCAGGGCCGCTGAGATGTAAGGAGGGGCCCCCTGTTAACAGACGTCTGTTAACAGGGGGCCCCTCCTTCTTGCTCAGCTCGCCGAGGGGGAGGTCTCGCCGGTGATCAGGTAGACCACGTGCTCGCCGGCGTTCACCGCGTGGTCGGCGAAGCGCTCGTAGAAGCGGCCCAGCAGGGTCGCGTCGATCGCGGTCTCCACCCCGTACGGCCAGTCGTCGCCGAGCAGCACGCCGAAGAGGCTCTTGTGCAGGTCGTCCATGGTGTCGTCGTCGCGGTCCAGCTCGGCGGCCAGGTCGGCGTCGGGCTTCGCCAGCACCGAGGCGATCTTCTCGGCCATCCGGTCGGCGATGGCGGCCATGTCGGTGAAGACCGGGCGCAGCTCGGCCGGCACCGCCGGCGAGGGGTGCCGGCGCAGCGCCGTCTTGGCGACGTGGTCGGCGAGGTCACCCATCCGCTCCAGGTCGGCGGCCACGTGCAGGGCGGTGATCATGGCGCGCAGGTCGGAGGCGACCGGCGCCTGCCGGGCCAGCAGGTCGCAGACCCGCTCCTCCACGTGCCGGTACAGCTCGTCGATCTCGGCGTCCCGCGCGATCACCGTCTCGGACGCGGAGCGGTCCGCGGTGAGCAGGCCCCGGGTCGCCTGTCGCATGGCCGCCCGCACCCCCTCGGCCATGTCCACCAGCAGTTGGCTGACAATCTGCAGGTCGGCCCGGAACTCGTCGCGCATCGTCACTTCCTGGGGTCGGTGTTCGCCCTTCCGACCGGATGGCCGGATACGGCGTGAGCAGGTGCGCGACCCACGGTAGGCCCGGGGAACCGGCGTCAAGATGAACGCGGGTGAACGACGCGGGGCCCGCGAGTGAACATTCCCGAAAGTGAGAGTGGTTCGTCCCGTTCTGCCCGATGGCCGGGTTAACAATGACCCTACGATCGCCGGGTGGAATGGGCGGTGGCGGTCGCGGTGGCCGTGGCGCTGGTGACCGGACTGGTCGCCGGCCTGTTGCTGTCCGGACCCGTCCAGGAATGGCGCCGCCGGCCGGCGTCGCCGGGGGGCAGGGCCTCCCGCCGCAGCTCAGGGAGGCTCGCAATTCCCGACGACCAGCAGGGCGGGCTCTCCGGGCTCGGCCGCAAGACGGTCGACGCGCTGCGCGCCGGCGTGGTGGTGCTCGACGCGGACGACATGCCGGTGCTCGTGAACCCGGCCGCCCGGGCGATGGGCCTGCTCCGCACCGGGGCGACACCCGGCTCCATCGCCGCGCACCCCTTGATCCGTACCCTCGCCGGGCAGGTCCGCCGCACGGGCGTGCGCCGCGAGATCGAGCTGGACCTGCCCCGCGGCCGCGACAGCGCGGGGGACAACCCGCTGGGTGTGCACCTGCGGGCCATGGGGCTGGGCGCCGGTTACATCTCGATCGAGGCCGCCGACGTCACCGAGTCGCACCGGCTGGCCCGGGTGAGGCGCGACTTCGTGGCTAACGTGAGCCACGAGCTGAAGACCCCGATCGGCGCCCTCCAACTGCTCGCCGAGGCGCTGGTCGACGCCACCGAGCCGGCCGGCGTCGGGCCGGCCGAGCTGTCCGAGGACATGATCGCCGCCCGGCGGTTCGCCGAGCGCATCCAGCACGAGTCGACCCGGCTCGGCCGGCTCGTGCAGGAACTGCTGGAGCTGACCCGCCTCCAGGGCGCCGAGCCGCAGCCCGCCCCCGAGCCCGTCTCGCTGGACTGGGTGATCGCCGAGGTGCTCGACCGGACCCGCACCGCGGCCACCGCCCGGCACGTGGAGATCGTCGTGGACGGGCAGCGGGGGCTCACCGCGTACGGTAGCGACAGCCAGCTCGCCACCGCCGTGGCGAACCTGGTGGAGAACGCCGTCAACTACTCGGGCGAGGACACCACGGTCCGGGTGACCGCCCGGGCCACCGACGAGCACGTCGAGGTCGCCGTCGCCGACCAGGGCATCGGCATCGCCCCGAACGAGGTAGACCGGATCTTCGAGCGGTTCTACCGGGCCGACCAGGCCCGCTCCCGGGCCACCGGGGGCACCGGCCTGGGCCTGGCCATCGTCAAACACATCGCCAGTAACCATGGCGGCCGGGTGGATGTGTCGAGCACTCTTGGTGGGGGGTCGACGTTCACCCTCCGGCTGCCCGCCCGCCCCCCGGACGACCTGGAGGCGACACTCTCCTCCGCTGAGATCGAGGCCGGCCCGGCCGAGCTCCGGCAGGTCTGACCACAGGAAAGGAAACACCCCGTTGAGCCGCGTACTGGTGGTGGAGGACGAGGAATCGTTCTCCGACGCCCTGTCCTACATGCTCCGCAAGGAGGGCTTCGAGGTCTCCGTCGCCGCGACGGGTCCCTCCGCCCTCACCGAGTTCGACCGGACCGGCGCCGACATCGTGCTGCTCGACCTGATGCTGCCGGAGATGTCGGGCACCGAGGTCTGCCGCCAGCTCCGGCAGCGGTCCCACGTGCCCATCATCATGGTCACCGCCCGGGACAGCGAGATCGACAAGGTGGTCGGCCTGGAGATCGGGGCCGACGACTACGTCACCAAGCCGTACTCGCCGCGCGAGCTGGTCGCCCGCATCCGGGCCGTCCTGCGCCGGCAGAGCGCCGACGCGACCGAGTCGGGTGCGCCGACCCTGGCGGCCGGGCCCGTCCGGATGGACATCGAGCGGCACGTGGTGACCGTCGACGGCGCCGCCGTGCAGCTCCCGCTCAAGGAGTTCGAGCTGCTGGAGCTGCTGCTCCGCAACGCCGGCCGGGTGCTCACCCGCGGGCAGCTCATCGACCGGGTCTGGGGCGCCGACTACGTGGGCGACACCAAGACGCTGGACGTGCACGTCAAGCGGCTGCGCTCCAAGGTCGAGCCGGAGCCGTCCGCCCCGCGCTACATCGTCACGGTCCGCGGCCTGGGCTACAAGTTCGAGCCGTGACGGCCGCCCACTGACCCCGCTGTCCGTTCGATCCGCTTCAGGTCGACGAGGTGGCGGTGTCCGGCAGCGTGGTTACCGCCGGCCGGGCCGCCTGAAGTGGGCTCGGTGTGGTCGCCCCGGGCTCGGGCCCGGCCCCGCCCCTTCCGCCTGGGGTCAATGTCCGGTTCGTGCCCGGCCTGGGCTGGTGAGTGGAACGCCATGTGTGTCTCCGGGGCCGGGATACACCCACGGCGTTCCACCGACGGTCCCGGCCTGGGCGGGCTGTCCGGTTCGGCCGGTGGCCGGC
This sequence comes from Micromonospora halotolerans, assembly GCF_032108445.1. Taxonomy (NCBI): domain Bacteria; kingdom Bacillati; phylum Actinomycetota; class Actinomycetes; order Micromonosporales; family Micromonosporaceae; genus Micromonospora; species Micromonospora halotolerans. The sequence continues at coordinate 3,029,859 of NZ_CP134876.1, forward strand.
GGCACTCTGGCGGCGGAATGGCGGGTGGGCGGGGGTCGTTATGCCCGGTGCACGACCGAGGAAGAGATGCCCCGCCCGGCGGGGTGCCCGGCCCGGGAATGATGGTGGCCGGCCGGTCGTTGGACATGGTCCCGGCGCGACGAAGAGGCCCCCGCCCCGTCCGCCGATGATCCCCCTTGAGACTTCTTGAGCGCCTGACGGTGCTTGCGCCCACCAGCTAAGAGCCGACCCCCCCCCGGTCGGTGTGGTGGTGCGCCGACCCCCGAATGGAGCCATCCCCCATGAACACGATGCTGCGGAAGAGCGTGCTGGGTATTGCTGGTCTGGCCTTCACCGGTGGTGTCTTCGCCGGTCCGGTCGCCGCCCACGCCGACGCCCGCCCCGTGCAGGGCAAGCCGGCCGCCGTCGCGACCGTGCAGGGCGCCCAGTCGCACATCGACCTGAACGACGAGCAGCTCGCGAACGCTAAGGCGATCATCGCGGCGACGAAGAAGGCCGGTCTGCCCGAGCGGGCCGCGGTGATCTCGATCGCCACGAGCCTGCAGGAGTCGAAGCTGGAGAACCTCGGCCACCTCGGCGACGCCAACGACCACGACTCGCTGGGCCTGTTCCAGCAGCGCCCGAGCTCGGGTTGGGGTACGCCGGAGCAGATCACCAACCCCGAGTACGCGACCCTGGCCTTTGAGAAGGGTCTGAAGCAGGTCGACGGCTGGGAGACCATGCCGCTGACCGAGGCCGCGCAGACCGTGCAGGTGTCGGCCTACCCGGACGCCTACGCGCAGTGGGAGCAGCAGGCCACCGACATCGTCGCCCAGCACTGGAACAGCTGACCCAACAACGACCGCTGGCCGGCACCCCAACACGGGGTGCCGGCCAGCGGCGTATCAGCAGACGGAGTCAGGCCAGCCAGGCGTAGCGGCGTTCGGGGCGGCCAGCCGCACCGTACTTCAGGGTGACCTCGGCTCGCCCGGCGACGGAAAAGTGCTCCAGGTAGCGGCGGGCGCTGACCCGGGAGATGCCGACCCGGTCGGCGCACTCGCTGGCCGAGAGCGTCCCCTCGTGCTCGCGGAGCGCGCGTTCCACCAGCTCGGCGGTCTCGGCGCTGAGGCCACGGGGCAGGCTCGCGGTGGCGGCCGGCGAGCCACTGCGGGACAGCACCCGGTCGACGTCGGCCTGGTCGGCGACGACCGCCGCGCGCAGTGCGGTACGGCGGGCGGCGTACTGCTCCAGGCGGGTGCGCAGCTCGTCGAAGCCGAACGGCTTGAGCAGGTAGTTGACCGCGCCGTAGCGGACCGCCCGGCGGACCGCCTCGGCCTCCCGGGCGGCGCTGATCACGAGTACGTCGCAGTCGTGCCGGGCGGCCCGGATCCGGGTCACCACATCCAGGCCGAACATGTCGGGTAGGTACAGATCGAGCAGAACGAGGTCGGGGCGGAGCTGGTTCACCGCGGCCACGGCCTGCTCGCCGGTGCTGGCGGTGCCGACCACCTGGAAGCCGTCGATCCGCTCGACGAAGCCACGGTGGATCCGGGCGACCATGAAGTCGTCGTCGACGACGAGTACGTCGATCATCGCGCTCCCTCCGGCACGGCGCTCAGCACCGACATCCGGGCGGTGAACATCGCGCCCTCGTCGGTGTTGGTCACCGCGACCTCGCCTCCGCGGCGGTGGCAGACCAGCCGGGTGAGCGCGAGGCCGATGCCGCGCTCACCGCCCTCGGCCGCCTTGGTGGTGAAGCCGTGGGTGAACACCTCCTGCGCCAGCTCCGGCGCCACCCCGGGGCCGGAGTCGCGGACCACGATCTCCACCGAGGCGGCGTCCTGGCGCAGCTCGGCCTCGACCCAGGCGGGGCGGTCGGACGGGTCGGCACCCACCGCCTCGACGGCGTTGTCCAGCAGGTTGCCGAGCACGGTGGCCACGTCCGCGGCCAGCTCCGGCGGTAGCCGGTCCAGCCCGGTCCGTTCGGAGACCCGCAACTCCACCCGGCGCTCGGCGGCCACCGCCGATTTGGCCATGAGCAGCGCGGCCACCGCGGTGTCGTGGATCCGGCTGGTCACCGTGAGGTCGAGCGAGGCGCGGTGCCGGCTCAGCGCGTCGACGTACCGAACCACCTCGTCGTGCTCGCCGATCTGGATCAGCCCGGAGATGGTGTGCAACTGGTTGGCGAACTCGTGGGTCTGCGCCCGCAGCAGCTCGGTGGTGCTGCGGAACGAGCCGATCTCCTGTTCAAGGCGGGCCAGCTCGGTCCGGTCCCGCAGCGTGGTGACCGAGCCGAGCCGGCGGCCGTCCTTGCGGACCGTCATCCGGTTCATCACCAGCACCCGGCCGCCCCGGACCACCACCTGGTCCCGGGCCTCCGGGCCGCGACCCGCGCCGGCCAGCACGTCCCGCAGCCGGCCGGTGATCCCCAGCTCGGCGAGACTGCGGCCGAGGCAGTGTTCCGGCAGGTCGAGCAGCCGCCGGCCGACCGCGTTGACCAGGGTGACCCGGTGTTGCGGATCCAGCGCGATCACCCCCTCGGCGATGCCGTGCAGGAGCGCCTCCCGGTGCTCGGCCAGCCCGGCGATCTCCCGGGGCTCCAGGCCGAGGGTCTGGCGCTTGATCCGGCGGGCCAGCAGCCACGACCCGACCACCCCGAGGCCGCAGGCGATGCCCAGGTAGGTGAGCAGGTAGGACGAGGCTCCCACCAGCCGCTCCGACCAGGTCGGTGACTTCTCCCCGACCACCACCACGCCGAGGTACCGGCCGAGGTTCTTCTTCGTCTTCGGGTCGTCGCCGAGCACCGGCACCTGGGCCGTCAGCTCCCGCGACCCGTCGATCTCCAGCTCGCCGAACCAGCTCCGGCCCTGCGCCACTCGGGGGTCGCCGAGCACCACCGGGCTGCCCACCAGCGTCGGGTTGGTCGAGGCGACCACCCGGCCCCGGGCGTTCGCGACGGTCACCGAGGTGACGCCGTACTGGTCGAGGATGTTCCGGACCAGGGGGGCGATCGCCTCGCCGGGTGCGGGTTGGTCGAGCTGGTCGCGGAGCAGGGGGCTGCCGCCGAGCCGTTCGCCCAGGGTGGCGACGCGGCGCCCCTCGACCCGGTTGAAGGTCGCCGCCGACTGCGCCAGCGAGACGGCGGCCACCGCCACCAGCACCACGACGATGATCGCGAGCTGGAGGATCAGCAGCTGCCCGGCGAGCGTACGGCGCCGGGACGTGACCGCGACCACAAAGACCTCAACTTCCGCTGGTGACACAACGCAGACGGGCGACCCGCCCGGAGGCCATCATCTTGCCGCCGGACTCATTCGAAACGGAAGAGAAACATGATGGCAACTAGGAGAAACCTGCTGGTCATGGGCGTGGCCGCCGCGACGGCGTTCGCCCTGGGAGCCTGTGGTGCCACGGCCGGGAAGGACGAGGCCGGCTCCGGAAGCGACGGCAAGCCGGTCAGCGGGCTGCGGATCATGGTCCCGAACACCCCCGGTGGTGGATACGACACCACGGCCCGGACCGCCGCGAAGGTGATGGAGGACGCCAAGATCGCCACCGGCGTGCAGGTGTTCAACCTGCCCGGCGCGGGCGGCACGGTGGGCCTCCAGCGAACCGTGAACGAGAAGGGCAACGGCAAGCTGGCCATGCAGATGGGCCTGGGCGTGGTCGGTGCCTCGTACACCTCCAAGTCGGCGGCGACGCTGACCCAGACCACCCCGCTGGCCAAGATGATCGAGGAGGCCGGCGCCATCGTGGTGCCGAAGGACTCCCCGTACAAGACCATCAACGACCTGGTCGCGGCATGGAAGGCCAACCCGAAGGGCGTCGCGGTCGGCGGCGGCTCCTCGCCCGGCGGCCCGGACCACCTGCTGCCCATGCAGCTCGCCAAGACCGTCGGCATCGATCCCCGCCAGGTCAACTTCGTTTCGTACGACGGCGGCGGCGAACTGCTGCCCGCCGTCCTCGGCGGCAAGGTGGCGTTCGGTGCCAGCGGGTTCGGTGAGTTCCTCGACCAGGTCGAGGCCGGCCAGATCCGCGTCCTCGCGGTCACCAGCGAGGCGCCGATCGAGGCGCTCAAGGACGTTCCGACCCTGAAGTCCGCCGGCATCGACCTGGTCTTCACCAACTGGCGGGGCATCGTCGCGCCGCCCGGCATCAGCGACGCCGACAAGAAGGTCTGGGTCGACGTGCTGACCAAGATGCACGAGTCGGAGGAGTGGAAGGCCGAGCTGAAGAAGCGCGGCTGGACCGACGCCTTCGTCACCGGCGACGAGTTCGGCACCTTCCTGACCGAGCAGGACAAGGCAGTGGCCGACGTGCTCAAGCAACTCGGGTTGGCATGAGCGACATGACGACGCGACCGGACCGGGGCGGCGACCCGCCGTCCCGGCCCCCGGCCGTACCCGACATCCCGGCGCAGCCGACCCCGGAGGAGCCGGCGGCGGCCGGCACCGGCCTCGCGGCGGCCGGGGAAGCGGACGCCGCGCCGAAGCCCGACCGGGCCCAGTACGGAGTCTGTGCGTTCCTGGCCCTGGTCGGCGGGCTGGTCATCGTCGACGCGCTGCGGGTCGGGCACGCGTTGAGCACCGCCGACCCGATCGGCCCCAAGCCGGTGCCGATCCTGCTCGGCGTGCTGCTGCTGATCGTCGCGGCGGTCTACGCGGTGGACGTGGCCCGCGGGGGTGCCGGCGAGCCGGAGGCCGGCGAGGACGTCGACCTGACCACGCCGATCGACTGGCGGACCGTGCTGCTGCTGATCGGCGCGTTCCTGGTCAACGCGGTGCTGATCGACCGGCTCGGCTGGGTGATCAGCGGAACGATCCTCTTCTGGGGCTCGGCCTACGCGCTCGGCAACCGCCACTACGTCCGGAACCTGCTGATCGCCGTCGCGCTGTCGCTGGTCACGTTCTACACGTTCGCCATCGGGCTCGGCGTGAACCTGCCCGCCGGCGTGCTGCAAGGGATCCTGTAATGGACAACCTGGGCAATCTGCTCGACGGGTTCGCCAACGTGGTGACCCCGATGAATCTGCTGTTCGCGCTGCTCGGCGTGACCATCGGCACCGCGGTCGGCGTGCTCCCCGGCATCGGCCCGGCGATGACGGTGGCGCTGCTGCTGCCGGTCACCTACGGGATGGAGCCGGTCCAGGCGCTGATCATGTTCGCCGGCATCTTCTACGGCGGCATGTACGGCGGCTCCACCACGTCGATCCTGCTCAACACCCCCGGCGAGTCGTCCTCGGTGGTGACCGCGATCGAGGGCAACAAGATGGCGAAGGCGGGCCGGGCGGCACAGGCGCTGGCCACCGCCGCGATCGGCTCGTTCGTCGCGGGCACCATCGCCACCCTGCTGCTGGTGGTGGTCACCCCACCGATGGTGCAGTTCGCGATCAGCCTCGGCGCGCCCGACTACTTCGCCGTGATGCTGCTGTCCTTCGTCGCGGTGACCGCGGTGCTCGGCTCCTCCCGGGTACGCGGCTTCGCCTCGCTGCTGATCGGCCTGGTCATCGGCCTGATCGGGATCGATTCGGTGAGCGGCCAGCAGCGGCTCACCTTCGGGCTGCCGCAGCTCGCCGACGGCATCGACGTGGTCGTGGTGGCGGTCGGCATCTTCGCCGTCGGCGAGGCGCTCTGGATCGCCGCCCACCTGCGCCGGAAGTCCGGTGAGGTGATCCCGGTGGGCCAGCCGTGGATGGGGCGGGAGGACTGGAAGCGGTCCTGGAAGCCCTGGTTGCGCGGCACCGCGCTCGGCTTCCCGTTCGGCGCGGTGCCGGCGGGTGGCGCGGAGATTCCCACCTTCCTCTCGTACACCACCGAGAAGAAGCTGTCGAAGCATCCGGAAGACTTCGGCCGGGGCGCGATCGAGGGCGTCGCCGGACCGGAGGCGGCCAACAACGCCTCGGCCGCCGGCACGCTGGTGCCGATGCTCGCCCTCGGCCTGCCCACCAACGCCACCGCCGCGGTGATGCTGGCCGCCCTCCAGCAGTGGGGCTTCCAGCCCGGCCCGCTGCTCTTCACGCGGGAGTCCACGCTGGTCTGGACGCTGATCGCCAGCCTCTTCATCGGCAACCTCCTGCTGCTGGTGCTCAACCTGCCGCTCGCCCCCGCCTGGGCCCGCCTGCTGCGCATCCCGCGCCCGTACCTGTACGCGGGCATCCTGTTCTTCGCCACCATGGGCGCGTACGCGGTCAACGCCCAGCCGTTCGACCTGTTCCTGCTGCTCACGCTCGGTCTGCTCGGCTTCGGGATGCGCCGCTTCGGGCTGCCGATCCTGCCGCTGATCGTCGGGGTGATCCTCGGCCCGCGCGCCGAACTCCAGGGCCGGCGGGCGTTGCAGCTCTCCGGCGGTGAGCTGCACGGCCTGATCGGCGGCTGGGTGTCCTGGCTGATCTACGCCACGATTGCCGTGGTGCTCCTCTGGCCGCTGATCGGTCGGTTCGTGGTCCGCCCGTTGCGGGGAAGGTTGGTGACCGGATGACCGTGCTGGTGGGGTACGTCCCCTCGCCGCTGGGCGAGGCGGCCGTGCGGGCCGCGATCGAGCAGGCACGGTTCCGCGACGAGCCGGTGCTGGTGGTGAACACCTCGCGCGGCGACGCGTACGTCGACCCGCGTTTCGCCCCGGAGGACGACCTGGACCGGGTGGTCCGCGAGTTGGTCGCCGCCGGGGTGCCGCACAACGTCCGGCAGCTCATGCGGGGACGGGATGCGGCCGAGGAGATCGCCGAGATCGTCGAGGCGGAGCAGATCTCGCTGGTCGTCATCGGGATCCGGCACCGCACCCCGGTCGGCAAGCTGATCATGGGGTCGACCGCGCAGGAGATCCTGCTCCGGGTGCCCTGCCCGGTCCTCGCGGTGAAGGCCGACTGAATGGAGCCCGGGGACCTCGCCGGCCCCGGGCGCGCCCAGACCGCGCTGCTGCTCGCGCACACGATCGTGGTGCAGGCGGTGACCTTCATGCTCCGGCCGGCGTCCGCGTACCGGGCGTTGGAGCTGGACGTGCCGGGGGCCTGGCTGGGCGTGCTCGGGGCCAGCTTCGCCGTCGTACCCCTGGTGCTGGCCGTGCCCTCCGGGCACGCCGTGGACCGGCTCGGCGAGCGCCGGGTCGCGCTCGCCGGGTCGGCAATGCTGGTCGCCGCCGGCCTCGGCTTCGTGCTGCTCGCCGGCTCGGTGGTCGGCCTGGTCGTGGCGAGCATGGCACTCGGCACCGCACACCTCTGTGCGGTGGTCGCCCAGCAGGCGCTGGTCGCCAACCGCACGCCGGCCCACCGGTACGACGCCGCGTTCGGCTACTACACCTTCGCCGCCTCGCTGGGGCAGGCGCTCGGCCCCGGCCTGATCGTGCTCTTCGGCGGGGACCGCCCGATCCCCGACACCCGGGCCATCTTCCTCGGCGCCACGGTGGTGGCGTTGCCGCTGCTGGTCGTGACGCTGTTCCTGCACCCGTCGGCGCACCACCGGCAGTCCGCCGACGGTCCCGGCGCCGGTGGTCTGCGCGACCTGCTGCGCCGGCCCGGCCTGGTCCGCGCCCTCACGGTCAGCTGCGTCGTCCTGGCGGCGGTCGACATCAGCCTGGTCTACCTGCCCGCCCTCGGGACGGAACGGGGGATCGCCGCCGGTTCGATCGGCATCCTGCTCGGGGTCCGGGCGGTCGCCTCGATGGCGTCCCGGCTGCTGCTCGGCCGGCTGGTGGCGGCCCTCGGACGGCGGGTCGTGCTGGTCGGCACCGTGGCACTCTCCGCCGTGGGACTCGGCCTGCTGCTGCCGCCGCTGCCGTTCCCGGTGCTGGTCCTGGTGGTGACCGTCGCCGGGCTCGGACTCGGTGCGGGCCAGCCGCTCACCATGTCGTTCCTGGCCGAGGTGGCGCCGCCCGGGCTGCGGGGCCGGGCCATGTCGCTGCGGCTCACCGGCAACCGGCTCGGCCAGGTGCTCATCCCCAGCGCGGCCGGGGTGCTCGCCGCGGGAGCCGGCGCGGCCGGCGTCCTTGCCTGCACCGCCGCCGGCCTCGGCGCGGCGGCCGTGGCCGCCACCGGCCTGCACCGCGCACCGCCCACCGACTCCCACCCCTGAGAGAAAGAAGGATGCCCATGGAGACGCCGAGCACCGCCGACCTCTACGACCGGTACGGCGAGGCCCTCAGCTCGTGCGACACGCAGCTGCGCCAGTTCGGCGCGGTGCGGGCCTTCGGCGGACCGGCCGTGACGGTGCGCTGCTTCGAGGACAACGCCCTGCTCAAGTCGATCGTCTCGGAGCCGGGGGAGGGCCGGGTGCTGGTGGTCGACGGCGGCGGCTCGCTGCACACCGCCCTGATGGGTGACCTCATCGCCGGCACGGCAGCGGAGAACGGCTGGGCCGGCGTGGTGATCAACGGCGCGGTCCGCGACGTCGTCGCCCTCGCTGCCCTGCCGATCGGCATCAAGGCGCTCGGCACGAACCCGCGCAAGAGCGCCAAGACCGGCGCCGGTGAGCGGGACGTGCCGGTGTCGTTCGGCGACTGCGTCTTCCCGCCCGGTGCGGAGGTGCACAGCGACGACGACGGCGTCGTCGTCCTGCCGGTCGCCGGGCGGGACTAGCCCTCGGTGGCCGGGTGCGGGGCGACCTGGCCCTGACGGAGCCGGGCCGCGCAGAGCTCGGCCAGCTTCGCGTACGCGGGGGCGCCGATCAGCGCGGTCAGCTCCGGGCCGTAGGAGATGTACATGGGCTCGGTGCCGACGTGCGCGTCGGTGGAGGAGGTGCACCACCAGTCCAGGTCGTGACCCCCCGCGCCCCAGCCGCGCCGGTCGAACTCGGCGAGCGTGGAGACCAGCACCTTGGTGTTGTCCGGCCGCTTGTGCCAGTCCTGGTCGCGGCGGATCGGCAGCTGCCAGCAGACGTCCGGCTTGTATTCGAGCGGGTGCACCCCGTCGCGCAGCGCCTGGGCGTGCAGCGCGCAGCCGCCCCCACCGGGGAAGTCGGCGTCGTTGAGGAAGACGCAGGGCGCGTCGACGGCGCGGGTGGCCGTCCGGCGGGCCGGGGTCTTCCCGTCGATCGTGTCGTTCTCGGTCCAGTTCTTGAAGCCCCGGCGGAAGTGCTGCCAGGTCTCCGGGGTGAGTCGCTTGACCGCCGCCCGGACCCGCTTCTCGTCGTCGGCGTCGGTGAAGAACGCGCCGTGCGAGCAGCAGCCGTCCGCGGCGCGGCCCGCGACGATGCCGTGGCAGCCCTGGCCGAAGATGCACGTCCAGCGGGAGAGCAGCCAGGTCAGGTCAGCGCGCACCACGTGCTTGGCGTCGGCCGGGTCGACGAACTCGATCCACTCCCGGGGGAAGTCCAGCCCGACCTCCCGGCTACGGGGGTCGTCAGGGTCGTCCACCAGCACGTGAAGCTCGATCTGCCCAGTCACCCGGACCAGCGTACGCGCGGTGACCCCGCCCGGCTGGCGAGCCGGCGAAACGTGTTGGCCCTAGGGTCGTCACCATGCGACTGGGTGTCCTCGACGTCGGTTCCAACACGGTGCACCTGCTGGTGGTCGACGCCCATCACGGCGCACACCCGTGGCCGGCGCACTCGGAGAAGGTGGTGCTGCGGCTGGCCGAGCAGATCGGCCCGGACGGGGCGCTGACCGACGTGGGCGCCGACGGGCTGGTCAAGGCCGTGAGCATGGCCCGCGCGGCGGCGGACGGGCTGGACGCCGACGACCTGCTGGCGTTCGCGACGAGCGCGGTCCGCGACGCCACCAACGCGGGCGAGGTGCTGGCCCGCGTCCGGGACGAGACCGGCGTACGCCTGGAGGTGCTCTCCGGTGCGGACGAGGCGCGGATGACCTTCCTGGCGGTGCGGCGCTGGTTCGGGTGGTCCGCCGGCCGGCTGCTCGTGATGGACATCGGGGGCGGCTCGCTGGAGCTGGCCGCCGGCATCGACGAGGGGCCCGACGTGGCGGTCTCGCTGCCGCTGGGCGCGGGGCGGCTGAGCCGGGAGCGGCTGAAGGTCGACCCGTCCGGCGCCGTGCCGCCGTCGGCCGAGGCCGTGGAGGAGCTGCGGGAGTACGTCGACGCGCACCTCGATCCGGTGGTCGAGCAGCTCACCGAGGTCGGCTGGGAGCGTCCGGTGGCCACCTCGAAGACATTCCGGACGCTGGCTCGGCTGGCCGGCGCGGCGCCCTCCGGGGCCGGGCTGTGGGCGCGGCGCAGCCTGACCCGTACCGGCCTGCGGCAGGTGCTCGGGTTCATCCGGCACATCCCGCCGGCCCAGCTGCCCGAGCTGGAGGGGGTCAGCGCGCAGCGGGCCCACCAGCTCCTCGCCGGGGCGGTGGTGGCCGAGGCGGTGCTGCGCCGGCTCGACGTGGACAGCCTGGACATCTGCCCCTGGGCGCTGCGCGAGGGAGTCATCCTGCGCCGGCTGGATCAGCTGGCGCCGATGTGATCCCGGTCTGCCGTTTCAAGTGGTTTGCTCATGCTCGTCCCGATGCGCCGTGGCGGGTGCGGCTACCCTGAGGGGCGTGACTTCCCGCGTTCCGGTGCTCCTGTCCACGTCCTCGGTCTTCCCTGAGCGGACCGCGGCGGCGTTCCAGCTGGCCTCGACGCTCGGTTACGACGGCATCGAGGTGATGGTCTGGACCGACCCGGTCAGCCAGGACCCGGGCGCGCTGCGCGGCCTCGCCGACCACTACGGCGTCCCGGTCCTCTCGGTGCACGCGCCCTGCCTGCTGGTCACCCAGCGGGTGTGGAGCCCCGACCCGTGGGAGCGGCTGCGGAAGGCCGCCGAGCTGGCCGAGACGCTGGAGGCGCCGACCGTCGTGGTGCACCCGCCGTTCACCTGGCAGCGCGACTACGCCCGCAACTTCGCCGACGGCCTCGACCGGATCGCCGGCCGCTTCGGCGGGCTGCGCTTCGCCGTGGAGAACATGTACCCGGTGCGGATGGCCGGCCGGCAGTTCGTCCCGTACGTGCCGGGCTGGGACCCGACCGACACCGGCTACGCCGCGTACACGCTGGATCTGTCGCACTGCGCGGCCTCGCACACCGACGCCCTGGCCATGGCCGACCGGATGGGGTCCGCCCTGGCCCACGTGCACCTGGGCGACGGCACCGGCGAGGGGCGCGACGAGCACCTGGTGCCCGGGCGGGGCGGCCAGCCCTGCGCCGAGCTGCTCCGCTCGCTGGCCGGCCGGGGCTTCGCCGGCTCGGTGGCGGTCGAGGTCACCACCCGGGGCGCGAAGAGCCGCGCGGTCCGCGAGGCGGACCTGCGCGAGTCCCTCGAGTTCGCCCGGGCCAACCTGACCGCACCCTCCCCGGTCGACGCCTGACCAGGGGGGACGGGCGGGTCAGCTGACCGGGGCGAGCGGTTCGGGCTGGGTCGGGACGGTCACCTGCTCGCCGACGGCGGCCCGCTTGCGGGCCCGGTGCGCGGCCACGTGCGAGCGGGTGGCGCAGCGCTCCGAGCAGAACCGCCGGCAGCAGTTCGACGAGGTGTCCAGGTAGACGTTGCCGCAGCGCTCGTCGGCGCACACCCCGAACCGGGCGCTGCCGTACTCGCAGAGCCAGACCGACAGGCCCCACACCGCGCCGGCCAGGTATTCGGCGCTGACCGAGGCGCCCCGGCTGGTCACGTGCATGTGCCAGTCGGAGGAGTCGTGGCCGGAGATGCGCGGCTGGACGGGGAACGCCTCCAGCAGCGTGTTCAGCTCCGTCACCGCCTCCGCGTCCCGGCCCGAGGTGCCGTACTCGAAGACGTCACGCAGGCGCTTCTGCGCCCGCCGGAAGATCGCCAGGTCCCGATCGGCGACCTCGTCGCGCATCCACGCGTTGTCGTCCGGGAAGAGGGCCCGCAGGTCGTCGAGGTCGTCCAGGCGGGCGTTGACGAGATCAACACCGGTCCGGGCGTACGCGTCGAAGTTCACGACCCCAACGGTAGACGACTCACGGGGTACGCGGCGCGTCGATGTAGTGGGGCAGGAACCGCGCGTATCCGTCCGTGATGAGGCTCTCGCTCTCCCGGAGGCCCGCGCCGGCCGATTCGCCGTCCACGATCCAGCTGCCCAGCACCATCCGGCTGCCCGCGAACTCGGGCAGCGCCCGGAACTCCTGGTAGCAGAAGCCCTCGTCGCCGTAGATCCCCGGACTGGTGATCTCGGTGCCGCCGGTGACGATGCGTACCGACCCGCCCTCCCGGCCGAGCAGCGGCTTGGCCACGTATTCGGTCATCCCGCGCGGCGAGTCCAGGTACGCGGGAAGCAGGTAGTCATGGCCCGGGTGGAGCTCCCAGAGCACCGCCAGCAGCGCCTTGTTCGACAGCAGCAGCTTCCAGGCCGGCTCGATCCACGTGGTCGGGGTGCCCGGCTCCAGCGCCGGCGGCCCGTACGGCTCGGCCAGCATCCACTCCCAGGGATAGAGCTTGAAGCAGGTGGTGATCGGCCGGTCGTCGGCGTCGACGAAGCGCCGCCCGTCCCAGCCGACCCGCTGGATCGGCAGGAGCGTGACGTCGAGCCCCGCCTGGCGGGCCGTCTCGGCCAGGTAGCCGGCGGTGATCTGGTCCTCGCCGGACTCCTCCTCGGCGGACCAGACCACGTGCACCCGCGGGTCGTGCAGGCCGGCGCCGATCTTGGCCCAGGCGCCGACCAGCCGCTCGTGCAGGCTGTTCCACTGGTCCGCGTCCGGCCGGGTGTGCTCCAGCCAGTACCACTGCACGATGCTCGCCTCGACCAGCGCGGTCGGGGTGTCGGCGTTGTACTCCAGCAGCTTCGGCGGCCAGCTGCCGTCGTACCAGAGGTCGAAGCGGCCGTAGAGGGTCGGCGGGCCCTCCCGCAGCGACCGGGCGACCGCCTCGGCGGCCCACTCCGGGATGCCGAACTCGGCGTACCGGTTGCGGGCCACGACGTGCTCGGCCGCGGCCACCGACATCCGGTGCAGCTCCTCGGTGGCCTCCTCCAGCCGGAGCACCTCGTTCAGCTCGAAGGCGTACGCGGCGGTCTCGTCCCAGTACGACATGATCCCGCCGTCGGGCAGCTCGGTGTCGACGTACACCAGGCCCTGGGCCCGGACGGTGGCGTCCCAGTCCGGGCGCGGCGTGCTGGCCTCGCGCCGCACGTCAGCCGCCGCAGGAGGCGAGGTGGGTGCCGAAGCCCCCGCGCTCGGGCAGCGCCGCGGCGACCGGCGCCGGCGTGTCCCGGGCGGCGCTGGCCGGCGCGGGGAGCCGCAGGGCCACGGCGACCGTGTCGCCGCCTCCGCCGGCGGGACCCAGCGCGCAGTCGTCATCGTCGTCGTCGTAGCCGTTGTTGCAGCCGGACAGGGCGAGGGCCAGGGCGGTCAGGGCGCCGAGCTGCACGGTGGCCGACCGGAGCCGGCGTCGGGGGCGTCGTTCCACGTGATCGTTGTAGCGGATCCCCGCCAGCCGGGCCGCCCCGCGGTGGCCGCCGGAACGCTGCGTGACGTTGGCCGCCGCCCCCCGGCGGGGGCCCACCGCCGGGCGTTACGCTCGGCTCATGCTCCGTTCCGTCATCCTCGCCGCCTCCCGGTCATCCCAGGTCGAGCGGCTCGTCGCGACGGCCCCGTTCACCCGGGACGTCGTCCGCCGGTTCGTCGCCGGCGCCGGCACCGACGACGCGCTGCGCGCGACCCGCGCACTCGTCGCCGACGGTCAGGCCGTCACCCTCGACAACCTGGGTGAGGACACCGTCACCCCGGAGCAGGCGAACGCCACCCGGGACGAATACCTCAAGCTGCTGCGCCTGCTGGGTGCCGCCGGTCTCACCCCGGCCGCCGAGGTCAGCGTCAAGCTCTCCGCGCTCGGGCAGATGTTCGACGAGCAGCTCGCGTACGACAACGCGCGGGCGATCTGCGCGGCGGCCGACGCGGCCGGCACCACGGTCACCCTGGACATGGAGGACCACACCACCACCGACTCGACCCTGGACATCCTGGCCAAGCTCCGCAAGGACTACCCGTCGACCGGCGCGGTGCTCCAGGCGTACCTGCGGCGGACCGAGTCGGACTGCCGCGAGCTGTCCGGCGCCGGGTCCCGGGTGCGGCTCTGCAAGGGCGCGTACAAGGAGCCCGAGTCGGTGGCGTACCAGTCCGCCCGCGAGGTCGACAAGTCGTACGTGCGCTGCCTGAACGTGCTCATGTCCGGCGACGGCTACCCGATGCTGGCGACCCACGACCCGCGCCTGATCGCCATCGGCGAGGACCGGGCCCGCTGGTTCGACCGCGGCCCGGACCGGTTCGAGTTCCAGATGCTCTTCGGCATCCGCCCCGAGGAGCAGAAGCGCCTCGTCGGGGACGGCTACACCGTGCGCACCTACGTCCCCTACGGCGACCAGTGGTACGGCTACCTCATGCGCCGGCTGGCCGAGCGCCCGGCCAACATGATGTTCTTCGGCCGCGCGCTGATGTCGAAGAAGTGAGCTGACGGCACGTCGAACGGGCCGGTGGGGACAGATGTTCCCGCCGGCCCGTTCCCGTTTCCGGGAGAGCCTTGACGCGCAAAGCTAAGGGGTTTAGCCTCATGGCTATGACAGTTAGCCAGATGGCGCGGGACGGCGGAACCATCGCCTACGAGGTGCACGGGGACGGGCCGCTCGTGGTCCTCTCGCACGGCATGGGGGAGAACCGGGGGAGCTTCCGGCACCTGGTGCCCCGGCTGGTGTCGGCCGGTTACCGGGTCGCGTCGGTCGACGTACGCGGGCACGGCGACTCCAGCCCGCGCTGGCCCAGCTATGCCCCCGCCGAGGTGGGCGGCGACCTGCTCGCCGTGGTCCGGGCGCTTGGCGGTGGCCCGGCCACCCTGGTCGGCAGCTCGTCCAGTGGCGCCGCCGTGGTCTTCGCCGCCGCGGACGCCCCCGAGCTGGTCAACGGCATCGTGCAGGTCAGCCCGTTCGTCGCCCCGCCGAAGCCGAACCCGGTGCTGCGGGCCGCCCAGGCGGCCGTGCTACGCAGCCCACGGCTGTTCGGGATGTTCCACCGCTCCCTGTTCCCGTGCGGGCGACCGGCCGACGACGCCGCGTACCGGAAGGAGTTGGTCGCGAAGCTGCGCGGCCGGATGGCCGCGGTGCGCGGCGTGGCGGCCCCGGTCGACCCGCACTGGACCGCGCGGGCCCGGGAGGTGCGGCAGCCGGTGCTGGTGCTCATGGGCACGAAGGACCCGGACTTCCCGGACCCGGGCGCCGAGGCGCCGGCCGCCCGCCGAAACTTCGCCACCGCCGAGGCGCGCATGATCGCCGACTCCGGCCACTACCCGCACGCCGACCAGCCCGAGGCCACCGCCGCCGACCTGCTGGAATTCCTGGCGGTGACCACCCGTGCCTAGGGCCGGCCTGACCCCGCAGACCGTGGTCCGCGAGGCGGCCGTGCTCGCCGACGAGGTCGGCCACGACCGGCTCACCCTGGCCGCGCTCGCCGCCCGGCTCGGCGTCGCGTTGCCCAGCCTCTACAAGCACGTCCGGGGCGCGGACGCGCTGCACCAGAAGCTGGCCGTGCTGGCCACCGCGGAGGTCGCCACCGAGCTGACCACCGCCGCCGCGGGCCGGGCCGGCGGCGACGCGCTGCGCGCCGCCGCCACCGCCCTCCGGGGGTACGCCCGCCGGCACCCCGGCCGCTACCCGGCCACCCAGCGAGCGCCCCACCCCGACGACCCCGAACACCTCGCCGCCGCCGAGCGGGCCGTCGGCGCCATCTACGCGATCCTGCGCGGGTACGACCTCAGCGGCGACGCGGCCGTCGACGCCACCCGGACGTTCCGGGCCGCCGTGCACGGGTTCATCACGCTCGAGGCGGCCGGCGGGTTCGGGCTGCCCCGGGACATCGACCGTTCCTTCGACGAGATGGTGGCCGCGCTGGACACCGCGTACCGCAACTGGGGGTCCCGGTGAAGGCAGCCCTGCTCACGCTCATCTTCCTGCTGGAGCTGGCCATGCTCGCGGCCGCCGGCTGGTGGGGCTTCACCCTCGACGCCGGCTGGCCGGTACGGCTGCTCGCCGGGCTCGGCGCGCCGATCGCGATCGCCGTGGTCTGGGGGCTGTTCTGCTCGCCCCGGGCCAGCGTGACGCTGCCCGCGCCGGCCAAATTGGGCGTCCAGGCCGCCTGCTTCGTCACCGGCGGAGTGCTGCTCGCCCTGGCCGGGCGGCCGGTGCCCGGCGCGATCCTGGTGGCCCTCTGGGCCCTCGACAAGGCCCTCCTCATCCTCTCCGGCGAAAAGATCTAGCCCGGCCCGTCACCGCCCGCCGCCGTCCGTCCGGACGACCACCCGATCGCCCTGGCCGGCCGGCTGTCGCCCTGAGGTCGCAGACGGCTCGCGCCCGGTCCACCTGTTGCGGATCGGAGCGTCCCCGGCCTCACCCCGGTGGGTCTCGTCCGCCGACTATCGACCTGATGCCGCAGACGATCCACCCCCGACCCTGCCGCCCGCCGCCAAGGCCAATCCTGGATCTTGGACGATTCCGGCCCCTATGGGGGCAGTTTCCTACCAAGATCTCGTCGCGTATGTCGCGGCTGCGGGCGGAACGGTCTGCTGCGGGCGTGCCGGAGGCGGCGGGCCGTCTTCGCGCTGAGTCGTTCCCGATGTCAGGTCGACAGGCGGCGTGACGGGGAGCGTGGGCCGGCTCGGATGGGGCGCGGGACGCTTCCCGGATCGCCCGATTGGTCGTACCCTTCGCCGGTGACCGACGGCGACGAGCAGCCCGCCGGGGCGACGGCGAGCGGCGGCGACCAGCCCGCCGGGGCAGCGGCGAGCAGCGCCAACCAGCCCGCCGAGCAGCCCGCCGAGCAGCCCGCCGGGCCCGCGGCGAGCGGCGCCGAGCAGCCCGCCGGGCCCGCGGCGAGCGGCGCCGAGCAGCCCGCCGGGCCCGCGGCGAGCGGCGCCGAGCAGCCCGCCGGGCCCGCGGCGAGCGGCGCCGAGCAGCCCGCCGGGCCCGCGGCGAGCGGCGCCGAGCAGCCCGCCGGGCCCGCGGCGAGCGGCGCCGAGCAGCCCGCCGGGCCCGCGGCGAGCGGCGCCGAGCAGCCCGGCGAGCAGCCCGGCGGTCAGCCCGCCGGGCCGGCGGCGAGCGGCGACGAGCAGCCGGCCACCGCGTCGCGCGACGGCGACAGGTCGGCGGATCGGACGACCGCGGTCGAGGCCGGCGTCGCCGCCCCGGTGGCCGGGACGCGCCCGGCCGGTCACCTGCCCACGGCGGCCGGCGTACCCCCGCTCGTCGCCCCTCAGGGACCGCCGCCGGACGGTGCGATGCAGCGTCCGGCAAGGCGGCGGTGGCGGCTCTGGGCCGCCGTCGGGCTCGTTCTCGTGCTGGTGGCGTGTGGTGTTCCCGGCGTACTCCTGCTCGGGCTGGTGCGCGACGCGGCCGGACGGCCGGCGGCGGAGCGGAGTGACCGGGGCACGGCGGCCGAGCGGCGTCTGGGCGACCGGATGGTGGCCCAGCTCGACCGGCAGGCCGCGGCGCTGCTCGACGGTGACCGGGCCGGCTTCCTCGCCGTCGCCGAGCCCGCCGCCCGGCCCGCGCTCACCCGGCGGTACGCGGCGCTGCGCGCGCTGCGGGTCACCGCCTGGCGGCCGGCGGCGGAGGGGGTGCCGGTGGCGGTGGACGGGCGGCCGGGGGAGTGGCGGCTGGCGGTGACCGTCGGCTACTGCTTCGTGGTGCCGGGCTGCACGCCGGGCAGCGTCGGGCTGGGCACCCGGTGGCGGGTCGCGGGCGACGGGGAGCCGCGGCTGACCGGGGTCGAGGAGTCCCGGGCGACGCCGGCCGGCGCGCGGCCCTGGGAGGTCAGCGACCTGGCCGTGGCGGTCGGGAAGCGGGCCGTGGTCGCCACCACCCCGGCGCTGCGGGGCAAGCTGCCCGGCCTGCTCGCCCAGGCCGAGGCCGCCGCGCAGGTCGCCGACCTGTACGCGGTGGCCGGCCCGCCGCCCGACCGCTATCTCGTCTACTACGCCGGGCGGGCCGAGTGGCAGCGCTGGTACGGCGGCGGCCGCCCGAAGTGGACCGCCGGGTACGCGGTCGGCGTCGGCGGCGGGCACCACGACGTCGTGCTCAACGCGCAGAGCCTGACCCCGGCCGGTGTCGACGACCTGCTGCGGCACGAGCTGACCCATGCCGCGTCGCTGCCGGACCGGGGCTACGCGGACCGGTCGAACTGGTGGCTGGTGGAGGGGTTGGCCGAGTACGCGGGCGCGGACGGCCAGCCGGTGGACCGCTACGAGGGCCTGGCCGAGGTGCGCGAGCTCGTCCGGGGCGGGTGGAACGGCCGGCTCGACGCGCTGGCCCCGGCCGACGACGCGGCCGACGACCGGGTGGGCGGGGCCTACGGCATCGGTTACCTGGCCGTGCGCCACCTGGTCGACCGGTACGGGGAGCAGCGGGTGCTGGACTTCTTCCGGGCCGTGGTGCACGAGCGGCGGCCGGTGACCGCGGCCGCCGACGAGGTGTTCGGTGACCCCTGGCCGGCGCTGCACGACGACTGCGTCGCCTACGTCCGGGCGGCCGCCGGCTGAGACGTCGATGCTGGTCGACGGGTCGTAGCATGGCCGGGTGGCCCGCACCCCCTCGCCGCGGCTGCCCGCGGCCCGCCGCCCGCGCCTCCTCGTCGCCCTGCTCGCCGTCGTCGCGCTGACCGGCACCACGGCCGCCTCGTGCGGCGACGACCCGCCCGCCGTCACGGTGGCCGAGGCGGGCCGCACCCCGGTGGCCGAGGTGATCGACGCGCCGGCCACGGTGACCGCCCGGGCCGCCGCCACCCTCACCGCCCCGGCCGACGGCACCCTGGCCAGCCTGCGCGTCCAGCCCGGCCAGCGGGTCGCCCGGGGGCAGGTGCTCGCCGTGATCGACTCGCCGTCCGCGCAGGACCGGCTCAAGCAGGCCCGTGAGGCGCTCCGGGCCGCGAAGCGGGCCGGCCGGGGCGTCGGCGCCGGTGACCTGGGCGGGAGCCGGCGGGACACCGACCGGGCCGCCGACGAGGCGTTCGCCGCCGCCCGCAAGGCCGCCGGGAAGATCGGCGATCCGCAGCTGCGGTCCGCGCTGCTGCTCCAGGTCGATTCGGCGCAGCAGCAGTACGCGTCGGCCGCCCGCGCCGCCGACCGGGCGGTCAACGCCGTGCAGCGCGGGGTGGCCGGGCTGAACAGCGCCGTCGGCGCGCTGTCGACCGCGCAGCGCCTGCAGGCCCAGCAGGCGTACGACCTGGCGAAGGCGACGGTGGACGCGCTGACCCTGCGCGCCCCGGTCGCCGGGGTGGTGCAGCCGGGCGGGACCCGGGCGGCCACCCCGACCGACCTCGGCGGGCTGCTCGGCGCGGCCGGGGGCGGGGTGCCCGGCCTCGACCCGTCGGCCCTGGGTGCGGCCGGGCAGGGCGGCCCGCCGGCCGGGGTGGACGACGCGGTGCCGGCCGGTGGTCGGGTGACCGCCGGCACGCCGGTGCTGACCGTGGTGGACACCGGGCAGTTGGGCCTGCTCGCCGAGGTGGACGAGACCGACGTGCTGCTGGTCCGGGCCGGGTTGACCGCCTCGGTCGAGCTGGACGCGGTGACCGGCGCGACGTACGACGCCACGGTCCGCTCGGTGGACGTGCTGCCGACCAGCTCGGCCCGGGGCGGGGTCACCTACCGGGTCCGGCTCGGGCTCGGCGCCGGGCGGCTCGGCGAGGGGGAGTCGGCGCCGGCGCCCCGCCCGGGCATGAACGCCGTGGTCCACCTCCGGGTGCGCGAGGCGACCGACGCGGTGACCGTGCCCGCCTCGGCGGTCTTCTCCGCCGACGGGCGGGACGCGGTCTGGCTGCTGCGGGACGGGAAGGCCGACCAGGTGCCGGTGACGGTGGGCGTGCAGGGCCAGGACCTGGTGCAGATCGTCAGCGGGGTGAACGCCGGCGACCGGATCGTGGTGCGCGGCGCCGACCAGGTCCACGACGGCCAGGAACTCCGGTGAGCGTCGCCGCGATCGAGGCGGTCGACGTGTCCCGGACGTACGAGCTGGACGGGGTGTCGGTGCCCGCGCTGCGCGGGGTGTCGCTCACCATCGGGCAGGGCGAGTACGTGGCGGTGATCGGTCCCTCCGGCTCGGGCAAGTCCACCCTCATGCACCTGCTCGGCGGGCTGGACCGCCCGACCGGCGGCCGGCTGGTGATCGGTGGCCGGGACGTGGCCACCCTGACCGCGCCGGAGCTGGCGACGCTGCGCAACGAGACCATCGGCTTCGTGTTCCAGGCGTTCCACCTGCTGCCCCGGACGTCCGCGGTGGACAACGTGGCGCTGCCCCTGGTCTACCGGGGCGTCGGGGCGCGGCAGCGGCGGGAACGGGCCGCGGCGATGCTCGGCCGGGTCGGGCTGGGGCACCGGCTGGGCCACCGCCCCAACCAGCTCTCCGGCGGCGAGCAGCAGCGGGTGGCGATCGCCCGGGCCCTGGTCACCGATCCGACGGTGCTGCTCGCCGACGAGCCCACCGGCAACCTGGACAGTGCCACCGGCGAGGCGGTGCTGGAGCTGCTGGAACAGCTCAACGCCGAGTCCGGCGTGGCCCTCGTGATGGTGACCCACGACCCGGAGGTGGCGGCCCGGGCCCGCCGGCGGATCGCCGTCCGGGACGGGCTCATCCGCTCCGACACCGTTCATGATCGACCGCTGTTCGGCGGCGACGGTCGACCTGAGACACTGGACGCCGCTCCCAGCGCGGAGCCCCGGTCCGCGTCCGGAAGCGGCCCGGGGCACCCGTCCGGTGGCTCCGGTGGCGCCACCGGAGCCACCGGACGCCTTCCGCGTGCTGGCGGCACCGGCGGCGAACGCGGGGGTGCCGGGTGAGGGTCGCCGAGGCCTGGCGGGTGGCGCTGGACGCGTTGCGGGCCAACCGCATGCGCAGCGCGCTGACCATGCTCGGCGTGATCATCGGGGTCGCCTCGGTGGTGCTCCTGGTGGCCATCGGCACCGGGACGAAGCAGAAGGTCGAACAGCAGGTCGAGGGGCTCGGCTCGAACCTGCTCCTCGTGGTGCCCGGCAAGCTCGACGTCGGCACCGCGCCGGTGGTCTCGCCGCTGGACCTCAAGGACGTGGACGCCGTCTCGCGGGTTGTCGGCGACCCGGGCCGGGTGGCCGTCACCATCGCCTCCGGCGCGACCGCCCGGGCCGGCACCCGGTCCGACTTCACCACCGTCCAGGGGGTGCTGGAGACCACGCCCGCGGTCTTCACCCGCTCGCTGGCCCGCGGCCGCTACCTGACCGGCGCGGACGTGGACACCAGCCGCCGGGTGGCGGTGCTCGGCGCGTCCGTGGCGCGGGCGCTCTTTCCCGACCGGGACCCGCTCGGTCAGCAGGTCACCCTGGCCGGGGTCCGGTTCCGGGTGATCGGTGTGTTCACCCCGCTGGGCCAGAGTCTCGGCGTGGACCGGGACGACGAGGTGCACATCCCGGTGACCGCGGCGCAGCGGCTCTGGGGCACCCAGCGGATCGACGGCATCGCCGTCAAGGCGCCCGACCGGGAGCGGATCGACCAGCTCGGCGAGCGGATCGTCGCGGAGCTGTCCCGCCGGCACCCCGACACCGAGTTCAGCGCGGTGACCCAGCAGCAGATCCTCGGCGTGCTCGGCGACATCCTCGGCGTGCTGACCGGGGTGCTGGCCGCCATCGCCGGCATCTCGCTGCTGGTCGGCGGCGTCGGCGTCTCCAACATCATGCTGGTCTCGGTGCGCGAGCGGACCCGCGAGATCGGCCTGCGCAAGGCGGTCGGCGCGCGGCCCCGGGACATCGGCGTGCAGTTCCTGCTGGAGGCGGTGCTGCTCACCTCGATCGGGGGGCTGACCGGGATGGCGCTCGGGGTGGGCACCGCGCTGCTGGTGGACGCGGTCTCGCCGATCCCGGCGGCCATCACCTGGTGGTCGCTGGCGCTCGCCTTCGGGGTCTCGGCGGCCATCGGCATCGTCTTCGGGGTGGTGCCCGCCCAGCGCGCCGGCCGGCTCGATCCCGTGGTGGCGCTGCGCGCCGAGTGACGTCCCGGGCCACGAGGCGGGCTCCGGTAACGGGACAGGCCACCCGTCCGGGCGAAAAACGCCAGCTCACCGCGGGGTGAACGGGGAGTCATCCATGATCAAAGGGAGGAAGGGATCGCGCCGGTCACAGCCGTCCCGCTACCGTACTGGTAACACGCGCGTCGCTCGTCGTGGCGGGAGCAACCTGCCCGGCGGCACGCGCCGGGCATGGGAATGGGTCGGTGAGCCATGGCCGGGTCGCAGTCCGACGCTCGACTGTCGGATGTCAGGTTCCTGACCGTCGCCGAGGTGGCGACGGTCATGCGGGTGTCGAAGATGACGGTCTACCGTCTCGTGCACAGCGGTGAGCTGACCGCGGTGCGGGTCGGTCGGTCGTTCCGGGTGCCCGAGCACGCCGTGCACGAATACCTCCGGGGCGCCTTCCAGGAGACCGCCTGACACGTCGCCGGCCAGCCGGCGAGTGCGACGTAACGGGCATCGACGGGGGCGCGTTGGTCCTGCTGACGCACTCCGGCTACCCTGGACCCCGACCGTGACCGTTCTCTGGTGTGCCCTGCCCACCACGCTGGTCCGGTCCGTTGTCCGCAAGCGGTCACCGACACCACCCCCTGTGGTGTTTACCGGTCCGCCCCGCACGTTGCATCGAAAGGCTGTCGTATGGGCTCGGTGGTCAAGAAGCGCCGCAAGCGCATGGCTAAGAAGAAGCACCGCAAGCTGCTGCGCAAGACCCGCGTCCAGCGTCGCCGTCTCGGCAAGTGACCGGGGCCGGGCTTTGACCCGGCACCCGGCACCACTTGCCTTCTGTCGACCCCCGGAGGCTCAGGTGATCAGGCCGCGGACGTCCCGGCTCGATCCCACCTGCCGGCCAAGGCGCACGGCATGACCCCCGGTGGCACCTCAGGTGCTCCGGGGGTCGTCGTCGTGACCGGGGTCGGCCGCTATCTCGGCGCGCACGTTGCCGCCCGGCTCGCCGCCGACCCGCGCATCGACCGCGTCATCGGGGTCGATCCGGCCAGCCCCAATCCCGAACTCGCCGACCTGCTGTCCGGGGTCGAGCGGGTCCGCCTCGACCTCGACTCGCTCGGCGGCCTCCTGGTCGACCTCGACGTCGACGCCGTGGTGCACCTGGCGCTGGTCACCGCCCCCGACCCCCAGCAGGGCGGCCGGGCGGCCATGAAGGAACAGAACGTCATCGGCACCATGCAGCTCCTCGCCGCCTGCCAGCGGGCGCCCCGGCTGCGCAAGCTCGTGGTCCGCTCGTCCACCGCCGCGTACGGGGTGTCGTTCCGGGATCCGGCCGTCTTCACCGAGGAGACCGAGCCGCGCGAGGTGCCGCGCGGCGGTTTCGGCCGCGACATCCTCGACATCGAGGGGTACGTCCGCGGGTTCCGCCGCCGCCGGCCCGACGTGACCGCGACCGTGCTGCGCTTCGCGCCGTTCATCGGCTCGACCGCCGACACCACCCTCACCCGGTACTTCGCCCAGCCGGTGGTGCCCACCGTCTTCGGCCGCGACCCACGGTTGCAGTTCGTCCACTTCGACGACGCCCTGGAGGTGCTGCACCGGTCGGTCGCCGAGGAGCACGCCGGGACCTACAACGTCGCCGGGCCGGGCGTGCTCTCGCTGTCCCAGGCCATCCGCCGCTCCGGCCGGGTGGCCGTGCCGGTGCTGGAGCCGGGCCTCGCCGGGGTGGCCGCGATCGCCCGCAGCATGGGCTTCGGCCGCTACGGGCTGGACCAGGTCGACCTTTTCGTGCACGGTCGGGTGGTGGACACCACGAGGCTGGAGCGCGAGTACGGTTTCACGCCCCGCTCGACGGCGGCCGCCTTCGACGACTTCATCCGCGCGCACCACGGCGGCGTGGTGGTGACCCGGGACCAGCTGGCCACGGCCGAGCAGTTGGTGCTGGAGGGCATCCGGCAGGTCCGGGCGGCCGTGCGGGAGCGCTCGTGAGCGGGGCCGAGGAGCGGGGCGACGCCCGCTACGACGTACCGCTGACCGTGCCCCGGCCGGACGCGGAGCCGGCGCGGCGCAACGGGCACCGGCGGGCCGCGGCGGCCGCCGCCGAGCCGACGATGAAGGCGGCGCCGGCGGCCGGCGACGAGCCGGACACCTCCACCGACGAGCCGGCGCCGGCCCCGCGGACGGGCGACGCCGCCCCGGAGAAGCCCGTCGCGAAGAAGGCCATGGCGAGGAAGGCCGTCGCGAAGAAGGCCGTCGCCGGGAAGCCGGCGGGCAGGCCCGAACGGGAGGCGGGAGACCCGACTCCACCCGGGCCGGCGGTGGCGGACCGGCCGGGGGACCACTGGGACC
The DNA here is from genome assembly GCF_032108445.1 of Micromonospora halotolerans. NCBI lineage: Bacteria > Bacillati > Actinomycetota > Actinomycetes > Micromonosporales > Micromonosporaceae > Micromonospora > Micromonospora halotolerans. The sequence goes on from NZ_CP134876.1 coordinate 3,054,070, forward strand.
GGAAGGTCGCCAAGGGGCTGGCGTTCCTGCGGCGGCGGCTGGCCGGCGACTACGAAGTGGACGAGTTCGGCTTCGACCCCGACCTGACCGACACCGTCTTCCATCCGCTGGTGCGGCTGCTCTACCGCGACTGGTTCCGCACCGAGGTCGGCGGCGTCGAGCACGTGCCCGCCGAGGGGGCCGGCCTGGTGGTCGGCAACCACTCCGGCACGGTGGCGCTGGACGCGCTGGTGCTCGCCACCGCGCTGCACGACCGGCACCCGGCACGCCGCTACCTGCGGCTGCTCGGCGCCGACCTGGTCTTCCGGATGCCGGTGGTCTCCGAGATCGCCCGCAAGACCGGCGGCACGGTGGCCTGCAACCCCGACGCGGAACGGCTGCTCGGCAACGGCGAGCTGGTCGGCGTCTTTCCCGAGGGCTTCAAGGGGGTCGGCAAGCTCTACTCCGACCGCTACAAGCTCCAGCGCTTCGGCCGGGGCGGGTTCGTCTCGGCGGCGCTGCGCACCGGCACGCCGATCGTGCCGGTGGCGATCGTCGGCGGCGAGGAGATCTATCCGATGCTCGCCGACATCAAGCCGCTGGCCCGGCTGCTCAAGCTGCCCTACTTCCCGGTCACGCCGACCTTCCCCTGGCTGGGGCCGCTGGGCATGGTGCCGCTGCCGAGCAAGTGGTTGATCGAGTTCTGCCCGCCGATCCCGACCGCGCACCTGCGCGACTCGGCCGACGACCCACTGGTCGTGTTCAACCTCGCCGACCAGGTGCGGGAGACCATCCAGCAGACCCTGCACCGGCTGCTCGAACGCCGCCCGGACCCGTTCGGCCCCTGAGCCGCGAGCCGGGGCGGGCGTCAGTCGACGCGCTGGCGGCGGCGGTGCAGGGCCAGCCCGGCGGTGACCGCGCCGGCCAGCAGCCCCGCGGCGGCCGTGGACGGCACGGCGATCTTCACGGCCCGCCGCCCGGTGCGGAAGTCACGGACGTCCCAGCCCCGCTCACGGGCCCGCCGGAGCAGCGCCGGATCCGGGTTGACCGCCACCGGGCGCCCCACCGTGGAGAGCATCGGCAGGTCGTTGGCGGAGTCGCTGTAGGCCGCGCAACGGTCCAGCTCCAGCCCCTCCACCGCGGCGAGCTGGGTGACTGCCTCGGCCTTGGCGGGCCCGTGCATCAGCTCACCGGCCAGCCGGCCGGTGTAGGCCCCGTCGACGACCTCGGCCACCGTGCCGATCGCCCCGGTCAGGCCGAGTCGGGTGGCGATGACCCGGCCGATCTCCACCGGGGCGGCGCTGACCAGCCAGACCCGCTCGCCCGCGTCGAGGTGGCGCTGGGCCAGCTTGCGGGTGCCGGCCCAGATGCGCGGGGCCATCAGCTCGTCGAAGATCTCCTCGGCGAGGCGTTCCACGTCGTCCACCCGCCAGCCCTGGATGAAGGCGAGCGCCGCCTCCTTGGCCTGCGACATGTCGCCGGCGTGCTCGGTGGCGAGCAGCCGGAACTTCGCCTGCTGCCAGGCGAACCGGGCCAGGTCACCGGTGGTGAAGTAGTTCCGGGCGGCCAGCCCGCGGGCGAACCAGTAGATCGACGCGCCCTGCATCATCGTGTTGTCCACGTCGAAGAAGGCGGCGGCCGTCGGGTCGGGGATGGCGGTGACCGGGGGCGCCTCGGGAGTCTCCGCCCAGCCGGCGGTGTGCCCGTGGACGTCGGTGCTGACCGTCACCTTCCGGCTCCGGGTCACGACGACCTCCCCTCGACAACCGCGTACGCCACATCGAGCCTATCCGGCGGGATGTGACGGACGGGTGTCCGGCGGGAGAAGTGTGGCGCGGACGGCTGCCCGGACCGGGTCAGCGGTCGCCGGGGCAGGTGGTCGGGGCGGGCCCGAGCGCGTCGCTGGCCGCCGGGGCCGGCAGCCCGCAGGCGATCGCCTCGCGGAGGGCGTCGGCGCGCTGGCCGGCCGCGTCGAGCAGGGCGAGCGAGCGGCGGGTGCGGTCCTGGTCGGTGTGGTCCGGCCGGTCGAGCAGCCCGCTGACCGCCCGGCGCTGGCCGCCGAGGAACGTGTCGACGGCGTCCAGCGCCGCCGGGTCGGAGCGCTGCGCGGCCACCGTGGTCAGCAGGCGTACGCCCTGCCGGGTGTCGGCGTCCATGTCGTCGAGCACGGCGCTGAAGCCCAGCCGGTCGTCGCGGACCGTGGCGGCCTCGTCGAGCCGGGTGCGGGCGAAGTCGAGGAAGAGCTGCCCGCGGCTGATGTCGGAGCTGGCCAGGGCGAGCTGGGCACGCTCGGTCGAGCGCTTCATGCCGTAGAGGGCGTCACCGGGCAGCGCGTTCTCGCTGGCGGCGGAGATGCCGGAGAGGGCGATCGCGCCGGCGGCCACGCCGACCAGGATCGCGCCCCGGGCCCGGGCCCGTCGCCCCGTCATGGCCGGCAGCAGCGAACCGCGGACGCCGCTGGCGGTGCCGGTCTTCGCCGGGGCACCGACGCCCTCGCGTTCGACGGTGGCCACGAGCATCGCCCGCAGCCCGGTGCGGAACTCGGCGTCCACCTCGACGTCGGGCCGGTCGGCGGTGAGTCGCCGGCTCACCGCGACGAGCGCGGTGAGTTCGTCGTCGGCGCGGGAACGGACGTGGTGCCGTCGGCCGCCGTTGGCCTCGTCGAGGAGTTGCGCGAAGCGCTCGGCACGCCGACGGGAGAAGAGGTCGCTGTCCACCGCAGGCACCCCCTCTCGCTGGTCACGGCCGTGCTGGCCGTCGTCGTCACCAGCGACCGGTGGCAGCGTGAGGCCGAGGATCGACCGGAACGGCCGACCTGACCCGCCGGACCGGGTGGCCCGGGGGACGCCGGGACAACCACTGGTCGCACCCGGAGAAACGGTTCGCGGCGGTCGCCGGTTACGGCCCGGTCGGTGGCGAAATCACCAAGAGTGATCGCGGTCACGGGCTGCGGAGGGTACGTTCGCCCGCGCCCGGGCGGGGGCCGCCGGGCGGGTGGGACGGGTCGGGTCAGGGCTGGAAGCCGTCGGGCAGCAGCCGGGCCAGGGCCCGGACCGCCCGGTACTGCAGCGCCTTGATGGCGCCCTCGTTCTTGCCCATGGCCCGGGCCGTCTCGGCCACGGAGAAGCCCTGGAGGAAGCGGAGCACGATGCACTCCTGCTGCTCCGGGTTGAGCTGCTTCACGGCCGTGAGCAGGGCGACGTTGGTGATGTGCTCGACCACCGCGGCCTCCGGGCTGCCCTCGGGCCCCCGGTCCTCCCGGTCGGCGTCGAGCACGTCGCCGGTGGTCACCTCCAGCCGGTAGCGGCCGGACTTGAAGTGGTCGGCGACCAGGTTGCGGGCGATGGTGACCAGCCAGGCGCCCAGGTCGCGGCCCTGCCAGGTGAAGCTGCCGATCCGCTTGAGCGCCCGCAGGAACGTGTCCGAGGTGAGGTCCTCGGCGAGCTGCCGGTTGCCGACCCGGAAGTAGACGAACCGGAACACGGTGTCGACGTACCGGTCGTAGATGAGGCCGAACGCCTCGGCCTCGCCGGCCTGCGCCCGCTCGACCAGCGCCCAGACCTCGGTGGCCGGGTCGGAGGGGTCGGGGCGGCTCGGAAAGCCGGTGGCGGGGGCGGTGGCGGCCGGGACGGCCGGCAGCACGGCCGTGTCGCCGGCGGCCACCGCGGGCAGCACGGCGGTCTCGGCGGCCGAGGGCTCGCTGTTCGCGGCGGCCTCGCCGCGCCGGCCCTGGGCCGGCATGGTCGGCCGGGACGGGGCGCCGAGCCGGCCGGCGGCCGGCATCGCGTTGCCGCCGGGCACCGCCGGGCGCGCCGGCGCCTCGTTGTGGTGCGTGCGGTTGCGGACGCGCCGTCCCTCGCCGCGGACGGCGAGACCGCGGGTCCCGTCGGCGGCGACGCGTGGAGCGGGCTCCAGGCGTTCGTTCACGGGTGTTCGCTGGGTCGGGCCGGTCACCCCGGCCGGTCGGTCCGCGTAACCGAAGGTGGTCACCGCGCCTCCCCGATCCAGGCGGGGCAGGGCCGCACCGGGCGCCGCGGCGTCGCGGCGGGACCGGGTACGCCCCGGTCGGGCGCGGCGGTTCCGGGACGGGCCGACGGGCGGCACGTCCGCTTGAGGTGCTGGTCCAATGCGCTCACAGGCACGGGGGCCTCCTCGGGCTGAGGGGTGTCGACTCACGGCAAATGGGGTGAGCCGACCCGAGTGATGATAGGGCCAACGTCACCCGCGCGTGGCAAGTCCGTTACACAGAGCGGAAGTATTTCCGGTCCCGTCGCACAAATGGCGGACGCGTTGTCCGTCGTGTGTGGTTGACTTTCGCGCTGCTACCTGGTCCGGAGTGGAAAGTCCTGGTCGGAGGCATTTTTCTCGCTTCCTCGGCGTGTCGTGGCGCCGGTCCGGCCCGGCCGGTTCCGGCTGCCCGGCGGACCCCGTCCGCCGACCGGTGGAGGCCACCGTCCCACATTCGAGAATCCCGCATGCCGGGGTGGACAGTCCCGTCCAGGGGACGCCGCGTCGGCGTGTCCGGCACACGGGTGCGCCGCCGCGCGGCACGCCCCCGGCGTTCGGGCGTGGCCGGGCGGACGCGGCTGTGCCAGACTCAGCCACCGTGCAGGACGCAGTCGACAGCTCCGCGCCGAACCTCGCCGACCGGCTCCGCCGGGCGGCCGCCGCCCACGGTGACCGTCCCGCGCTGCGCTGGCGCGACCGGACGCTGACCTGGTCGGCCCTGGACACCTCGGTCACCGCGACCGCCCGCGCGCTGGCCGCCGCGGCGCCGCCGTCCGCTCCGGACGGCCGACCGGCCCGGGTGGCGATCGCCTTCGGCAACACCCCGGACTTCGTCGTCACCTACCTGGCCGTGCTCCGGGCCGGGCTGGTGGCGGTGCCGGTCAACCCGGGCTTCACCGCCCGGGAGCTGCGGCACGTGCTCACCGACTCCGGGGCCGCCGTGCTGGTCGCCGCCACGGAGGTGGCCGACCGGGTGGCCGCCGACGACCTGCCCGCGCTCACCGCCGTGCACACCACCCCACCGGTCAGCGACGGTGACGGGGCCGCCGCGTTCCCGGCCCGGGGCGGGGACGACCTCGCCGTCCTGCTCTACACCTCCGGCACCGAGGGCCGGCCCAAGGGCGCCATGCTGTCGCACCGGGCCCTGGCCGCCAACCACGACCAGGTCGACCGGATCGACCCGCCGGTGGTCGGCCCCGACGACGCCGTGCTGCTCGCCCTGCCGCTCTTCCACGCGTACGGGTTGAACTCGGGGCTGGGGGCCGTCGTGCACCACGGCGCGACCGGGGTGCTGGTCGACGAGCCCGGCCCGACCGGGGCGCTCGACGAGATCGCCCGGCACCGGGTCAGCGTGCTGGTGGGCGTACCGTCGATGTTCCTGGCCTGGGCCGACGCGGCGGGCGACCGGCCCGCGGCGCTGGATTCGGTGCGGGTCGCCGTGTGCGGCGCGGCGCCGCTGCCGCCGGCCGTCGGGGCGCGCTTCACCGAGGTGACCGGGCACCCGGTGCACGTCGGGTACGGGCTCACCGAGACCGCCCCGGTGCTCACCTCCACCCTGGTCGGCGGCGAGCCGAAGCCGGGTTCCATCGGCCGTCCGCTGCCCGGCGTCGAGCTGCGCCTGGTCGGGGCCGACGGCGCCGAGCTGTGGCGCGACGGGGTGCCCGCGGTCGAGGAGGACGCCGACGAGCTGGACCTTTCCGACGACCCGACCGGCACCGACCCGGGGCAGATCGTGGTGCGCGGCGCCAACCTGTTCGACGGTTACTGGCCGGACGGGCGGGGCGGCCCGGACCGCGACGGCTGGTGGCCCACGGGCGACGTCGCGTACGCCGACGGCGACGGCGACCTGTTCCTGGTCGACCGGCTCGGTGAGCTGATCCTCGTGAACGGCTTCAACGTCTACCCGCACGAGGTGGAACAGGTGCTCCAGGCGCATCCCGGGGTGGCCGAGTCGGCCGTCCTGGGGGTGCCGCACCCGCGGACCGGCGAGACTGTCGGGGCGTACGTGGTGCGGGCGGCCGGCTCGGCGGTGACGGCGGAGGAGCTGCTCGGGCACTGCGCGCGTAACCTGGCCCGGTTCAAGTGCCCGACCGCCATCGAGTTCGTCGACGACCTGCCCCACTCGGTGATCGGCAAGGTACGCAAGACCGAGCTCCGCCCGGCGGCGCACCGGGTGCCCGCGCCCGCGCCGCCGACCCAGATCCGCACGGAGGTTTCCGATGTCCAGTGACGCCCGGCTCACCCTCATCACGCGGCCCGGCTGCCACCTCTGCGAGGACGCGAAGGCGGCGCTCGACCGGGTGGTGGCGGTCACCGGGGACCGCTGGATCGAGAAGGACGTGACGGGCGACCTCGAACTGGAGCGCGACTACGGCGACCGGCTGCCGGTGGTGCTGCTCGACGGCAAGGAGCACGGCTACTGGCGGGTGGAGGAGGAGCGGCTGCTGCGGGACCTGACCACCCCGCAGCTCTGAACGCCCCCTTACAGTGCACCGATGACCGCTGCGCGCCGCCACCTGGTGTGGGACTGGAACGGAACCCTCCTCGACGACCTCGACCTGGTGGTACGGGCCACCAACGTCGCCTTCGCCAGCGCCGGCGGCCCGGCGGTCACCGCCGAGGAGCACCGGGTACGGTTCCGCCGCCCGATCGCCGACTACTACGCCGAGATGCTCGGCCAGGCCATCGACGACGAGGCGTTCGTCCGGCTCGACCGGATCTTCCACGAGGCGTACCGGACCGGGTTGACGAGCTGCGCGCTGGCCGCCGACGCCACCGCCGCGATCGCCGCCTGGCCGGGCAGCCAGTCGCTGCTGTCCATGTGGTTCCACGACGAGCTGGTCCCCACCGTGCACACGTACGGGCTGACCCCGCACTTCGCCCGGGTGGACGGGCTGCGCGCCGCGGTCGGCGGCGGCCCGAAGGCGGAATGGCTGGAGAAGCACCTCGCCGAGCTGGGCCTCGACGGCCGGCACGTGGTGCTCATCGGCGACTCGCTCGACGACGCCGACGCCGCGCTCTCCGTCGGCGCGCGCTGCGTCCTCTACACGGGCGGCCTCTCCGACCCGGCCCGCCTGCGCACCTCCGGGCACCCGGTGGCGGACACCCTCACCGAGGCGGTCACCCTCGCCCAGGCGTGCTGACCCGGGCCGGGCGCCTCAGGCCCGCAGGTGGGTGAGGACCGCGAGGACCCGGCGGTGGTGGTTGGTGGCGTCCGGGGGAAGGTCCAGCTTGGTGAAGATGTTGCGGACGTGTTTCTCCACGGCGCCGTCGCTGACCACCAGGGCGCGGGCGATGGCGGTGTTCGAGCGGCCCTCGGCCATCAGGGCGAGCACCTCGCGTTCCCGGGGGGTCAGCTCGGCCAGCGGGTCGTTGCGGCGGCGCCGGACCAGGAGCTGGCTGATCACCTCCGGGTCCAGCACGGTGCCGCCGGCGGCCACCCGGGCCAGCGCGTCCAGGAACTCGTCGATCGCGGCCACCCGGTCCTTGAGCAGGTAGCCGATCCCGCCACCGCCGGCCCCGCCGCCGGTCGTGGCGAGCAGGTCGTCGGCGTACGACACCTCCACGTACTGGGAGAGCACCAGGACCGGCGTACGCGGCACCCGCCGGCGCGCCTCCACGGCCGCCCGCAGCCCCTCGTCGGTGTGCGACGGCGGCATCCGCACATCCACCACCGAGACGTCCGGCCGGTGCGCCACCACGGCCTCGACCAGGGCGTCCCCGTCACCGACGGCGGCCACCACCTCATGTCCCGACTCGGTCAGCAGCCGGACCAGCCCCTCCCGGAGCAGTACGGCGTCGTCCGCGATCACCACCCGCATGGGTCCGGTGTCTACCACGTCCAGGACCCACAGCGCGGCCTTCATCCCGTCCGGAGCGCCGTCCGGCGGCGCGGCGGCCGGATTCTGGCCGTCGGGGGTCACCGGGGGAGTTCCGCGTGGATCCGGGTCGGCCCGCCGGTCGGGCTGGCCACCTCGAGCGTCCCACCGGCGGCCCGGACCCGGTCGGCGATGCCGCTCAGCCCGTGCCCCTTGGCCAGGTGGGCGCCGCCGATCCCGTCGTCGGCCACGGTGATCTCCAGCCGGCCGACCTTCCGGGTCACCTCGACCCGGCAGGCGTCCGCCCCGCTGTGCTTCGCGACGTTGGTGAGCGCCTCGGCCACCACGAAGTAGGCGGTGCTCTCCAGCGCCGGGTCGAGCCGCCCGTCGGCGGTGCCCAGCTCGTCGTCGACGATCAGCTCGGTGGGGACCAGGGCGCGAGCGGCGAGCGCGGCCAGCGCGCTGGGCAGGCCCCGGTCGACCAGGATCGGCGGGGCGATGCCCCGGGACAGGGCGCGCAGCTCGTCGAGGGTGTCCCGGGTCTGGGTGACCGCCTCGTCGAGGGTCCGCCGGGCGGCCTCCGGGTCGGCGGCGAGCTGCTGGCGGGCCCGGCTGAGGTCCATGGCGAGGCGGACGAGGCGCTGCTGCGGGCCGTCGTGGATGTCCCGCTCCAGCCGGCGCAGGGCGGACGCCTCGGCGGACGCGGCGGCCCGCTTCTGCTCCTCCAGCGTGGTGATCCGCTGCCGCATCTCGGCGACCCCGGTCAGCAGCGAGTAGGCCAGGGCGGCCTGGATCCGGGCGCAGGCCCGGGCCACCAGGGGCAGGGTGAGCAGGGCGAACAGCCCGATGGCGGTGTTCAGGGCGATCCGCGCCCCGGCCCCGTCGCCCATCCCGAGGAGCTGGCTCAGGTCCTGGTCGCCGGGACCCCTCGGGATGGCCCAGTCGTACGCGCCGTAGAGCGTGCCGGTGATCGCCAGCGCCCACCAGACCAGCACCACCACGAAGGTGGGCAGGGTCACCAGCAGTCGGATGAGGGCGTGCAGCAGGTCGAGCCAGGACTGCGGGTCGCGCATCGGGGTGAGGACCCGCCGCCAGAAGCCCGCGCCCCGCTCGGGCGCCAGGTAGACCGGGCGGACCCGGGGCTGGCGCAGCACGGCCGGCAGGCGCAGCCGCTCCAGGTCGGCCAGCCCCCGGGCCACGTACAGCGTGCCGGCGAGGACCGGCAGGCCGAGCGTGGTCACCAGCAGCCCGGCGGTGAGCGCGATCCCCGCCACGGCGAGCACGAAGCCGACCAGCGCCAGCGGGAGGCTGAAGAGCACGTAGCCGGAGTCGCGCGCGAGTTGGCGGAGGAGGCCCCGGACGGGTGTGGTGGGGGTGGGCGCGGTGGCCAGCGGTACGGCGGTCATGCTCCGAGGCTATGGGCCCGGGACGGCCCGACCCATCCCGTGCGCGGGCCTCTCCGGGGTGGGGTTCTCCCTACCTCCGCCGCCGCCGGCGCGATCTCCGGACGTGAGACGCGCCTCTCCCCGACGGTGACACAGCGCTACCGGGCGCGTGCGATTGGTCAGAGAAGTCGGGATTGAGCAATAATCGCCACGCGGTGCCGAGGGAGCTCGGTCTATCGATCTTGTGGGAATGGAGTGGCAGGTGGAGGCGCGTCGCGAGCTAGCAAGATCGCGATTTGTGCACCTCTTCACAAGCGCCTACTCTGTAGTTCCGACGCGCCCTGCTAGCACAGCCAGCAACATCGGTCGCAAGCGGGAGTCCCGGAACGACCTGCCACCGTCGCTGGTCGAGGATCGCACCGCACGGAGTCTCATGAGTCAGCACCGTCACCCAGGCGCGCCCGGCCGCGCCGGTGCCGTACCGGCGCTCCCGGACCTCCCGGAGGCGACCGTCGCGCGGCTCCCGGAATACCTCCGCGCGCTGCACGCGCTCGCCGACACCGGCCACGAGACGGTTTCCAGCGAGGGGCTGGCCAACGCGGCCGGGGTCAACTCGGCGAAGCTCCGCAAGGACCTCTCCCACCTCGGCTCGTACGGCACCCGGGGCGTCGGCTACGACGTCACGCTGCTGATCGACCAGATCGAGTCGGTGCTCGGGCTCACCCAGTGCCGCTCGGTCGCGCTGGTCGGCGTGGGTAACCTCGGTCACGCCCTGGCCGGCTACGACGGCTTCGCCAGCCGCGGCTTCCGGATCGCCGCGCTCTTCGACGCCGACCCTTCCCGGGTCGGTGAGGAGATCAACGGGCTGGTCGTCCGGCACGTCGACGAGCTGGCCCGGGTCGCCGTCGAGGAGTCGATCTCGATCGGCGTGATCGCCACCCCCGCGCCGGCCGCGCAGGCGGTCGCCGATCAGCTCGTCGCGGTCGGCGTGACGAGCATCCTCAACTTCGCACCCTGCGTACTCTCGGTTCCGGAAGGGGTCGACGTGCGCAAGGTCGACCTCGCCATCGAGCTGCAGATCCTGTCCTTCCACGAACACCGCAAGGCGTCGCTGACCGCACTTCCCGGCGGGCTCGCGGCCACCGACACCCAGGAGGCGATCGGCACGTGAAACTGCTCGTCGTCGGCGCGTCCTACCGCACCGCACCGGTCGCCACGCTGGAGCAGCTGGCGGTCCCCCCCGCGGACCTCACCCGCACCCTGGACCGCCTCGTCGCCCAGCCGTACGTCGCCGAGGCCGTGCTCGTCTCCACCTGCAACCGCGTCGAGGTGTACGCGGCCGTCACCGGCTTCCACGGCGGCCTCGGCGACATCTGCGCGGTGCTGGCCGAGCAGGCCGGCGCGCCGCCGGCGGCGCTCGCCGCCCACCTCTACGTGCACTACGACGCCGCCGCCGTGGACCACGTGTTCCGGGTGGCCAGCGGGCTGGACTCGATGGTGGTCGGCGAGGCGCAGATCCTCGGCCAGCTCCGCGACGCCTACCACTCGGCCACCGGCGCCGACTCCGCCGGCCGGCTCCTGCACGAGCTCATGCAGCAGGCGCTGCGCGTGGGCAAGCGCGCGCACGCCGAGACCAACATCGACCGGGCCGGGCAGAGCGTGGTCACCGCCGCCCTCGACCTGGCGGCCGGCCTGCTCGACGGCGACCTGACCGGCCGGCCCGCCATGGTGGTCGGCGCCGGGGCGATGGGCTCGCTGAGCGTGGCCACCCTCTCCCGGCTGGGCGCCGGCCCGCTCACCGTCACCAACCGCGGCGCCGCGCGGGCCGTCCGGCTCGCCGAGTCCTACGGCGCGACCGCCGTGCCGATGGCCGAGCTGGTCGACGCGCTCACCACGGTGGACATCGTGGTGGCCGCCACCGCGGCCACCGAGCCGGTCCTCACCCGCGACGTGGTGACCCGGGCGCTGGCCCGCCGGGACGCCGCCCGCGGCCCGCTGGTCCTGCTCGACCTGGCCGTCCCGCGCGACGTCGAGGAGGGCGTCGCCGCGCTGCCCGGCGTCGAGGTGATCGACATCGACCGGATGGCGGGGATCCTCGCCGACGGTCCGGCCGCCGCCGACGCCGCCGAGGTGGCCCGGATCGTGGCCGGCGAGGTCGAGGGGTTCCTGAGCTGGCTGCGCGGCGCCGACGTCGCACCCACCGTGGCGGCCCTGCGCGGGCGCGCCGACGACGTGGTCACCGCCGAGCTGCGCCGGCTGGCCCAGCGCCGCCCCGACCTCACCGACGACCAGCGCGCCGAGGTCGCCCGCACCGTGCACCGGGTGGTGCAGCGGCTGCTGCACCAGCCCACCGTCCGGGTCCGCCAGCTCGCGGCCGAGCCCGGCGGCGACCAGTACGCCGCCCTGCTGCGCGAGCTGTTCGACCTCCAGGTGCCGCAGACCTCCCCGGTCGACACCGTTCCCGACGTGGTGGAGGCGGAGATCGTCATGCCGGCCGACACCACCCCGCCCACCGGAGGTGCGCGATGACCGCCCCCCTGCGCCTCGGCACCCGGGGCAGCGCCCTGGCCATGGCCCAGTCCGGCCACGTCGCCGAGGCGCTCACCGCGGCCACCGGCCGCCCGGTCGAGCTGGTCGAGGTGGTGACCGCCGGCGACCGCTCCACGGCCCCGGTGCACCGGCTCGGTGTCGGCGTCTTCGTCTCCGCGCTGCGGGACGCGCTGACCGCCCGGGAGATCGACTTCGCCGTCCACTCGTACAAGGACCTGCCCACCGCGGGAGCGCCCGGCCTGCACATCGCCGCCGTGCCGCTCCGGCAGGACCCGCGGGACGCGCTGATCGCCCGGGACGGCCGCACCCTCGCCGAGCTGCCGCCCGGCGCGCGGGTCGGCACCGGCGCGCTGCGCCGCATCGCCCAGCTGCACGCCCTCGGCCTGCAACTGGAGGTCACCCCGATCCGGGGCAACATCGACACCCGGCTCGGCCGGGTGCTCGGCCCCGACGCCGACCTCGACGCCGTCGTGCTGGCCCGGGCGGGGCTCGCCCGCATCGGCCGGACCGACGCCATCACCGAGACCCTCGATCCGATGCTGATGCTGCCCGCGCCCGCGCAGGGCGCGCTGGCCGTGGAGTGCCGGATCGACGACCATGACCTGGTCGAGCTGCTCGGCGTGCTCGACCACGCACCGTCCCGCGCCGCGGTCGTCGCGGAGCGGGCACTGCTGGCCACCCTGGAGGCCGGGTGCAGCGCACCCGTCGCCGCCTACGGCGAACTCGCCGAGGGTGACGCCGGTGAGGAGATCTACCTGCGCGGGGCGGTGATCAGCCCGGACGGCACCCGTGACCTCCGGCTGTCCCGCACCGGAACGCCCGCCGACGCGGCGGAGATCGGCAAGGCACTCGCCGCCGAACTCCTCGAACTCGGCGCCGACTCGATCCTCGGCCAAGAAGGACACGCCGGCCCGGGGACCCAGCAATTTGGGAGCACAGAATGACCCGCACCCGTAAGCCCGTAGGCCGGATCGCGTTCGTCGGGGCCGGTCCCGGCGACCCGGGCCTGCTGACCCGCCGGGCGCTGGACGCCCTGGTCGACGCCGACCAGGTGGTGTACGACCGGGGAGTCCCCGAGTCGCTGCTCGAACACGTCCGCGCCCAGGCCAGGTCCGACGCCGAGTTCAGCCCCGCCGAGGGCGTGCCGGGGGACGTGGCGAAGGTGCTGATCTCCGCGGCCCGGTCCGGCCAGAACGCCGTGCACCTGGTCGCCGGTGACCCGTTCGGCCACGACTCGGTGGTCAAGGAGGTGCAGGCGGTGGCGCGTACCGCCGCGCACTTCGAGGTGGTGCCGGGCGTCGGCCAGGCCGAGGGCGTGGCCACCTACGCCGGCGTGCCGCTGCCCGGTGTGCGTACCGCCGCCGACGTCGAGGACGTCACCACGCTGGACTTCGACGCGCTGGCCGCCGCCGTGGGCCGGGGCTCCCTGGCCGTCGCCGTGGACGCCGGTGACCTGGCCGCCATCCGGGACGGCCTGCTGGCCGCCGGGGTGGACGGCGCCACCCCCGTCGCGGTGACCGGCGACGGCACCGGCGAGACGCAGTACACCACCACGTCGACCGTGGACTCCTTCGTGGCGGCGGCGCTCGGCTTCACCGGCCGGGTCGTGCTCACCGTCGGCGCGGGCGTCTCCGAGCGCGACAAGCTGAGCTGGTGGGAGAACCGGCCGCTGTACGGCTGGAAGGTGCTCGTCCCCCGCACCAAGGAGCAGGCCGGCGCCATGAGCGCGCGGCTGCGCGCGTACGGGGCCATCCCGTGCGAGGTGCCGACCATCGCGGTCGAGCCGCCGCGCACCCCGGCCCAGATGGAGCGGGCGGTCAAGGGCCTGGTCGACGGCCGGTACGCCTGGGTGATCTTCACTTCGGTGAACGCGGTCCGGGCGGTCTGGGAGAAGTTCGCCGAGCACGGCCTGGACGCCCGCCACTTCGGCGGCGTCAAGATCGCCTGCATCGGCGAGGCCACCGCCGAGGCGGTCCGCGCCTTCGGTATCCAGCCGGAGCTGATCCCCTCGGGGGAGCAGTCCTCCGAGGGCCTGCTGGCCGAGTTCTCGCCGCACGACGAGATCCTCGACCCGGTCGGCCGGGTGCTGCTGCCGCGCGCCGACATCGCCACCGAGACCCTGGCCGCCGGGCTCACCGAGCGGGGCTGGGAGGTCGACGACGTGACCGCGTACCGGACCGTCCGGGCCGCGCCGCCGCCCGCCGAGATCCGCGACGCGATCAAGTCGGGCGGGTTCGACGCGGTGCTCTTCACCTCGTCCTCGACCGTCCGGAACCTGGTCGGCATCGCCGGGAAGCCGCACGCGCGTACGGTTGTTGCGGTTATCGGGCCCAAGACGGCGGAGACCGCCACGGAGTTCGGCCTGCGGGTCGACGTGCAGCCGCCGCACGCCTCGGTGCCCGACCTGGTGGAGGCGCTCGCCGCCTACGCCGTCGAGCTGCGCGAGAAGCTCGCCGCCATGCCGGCGAAGCAGCGCCGCGGCTCGAAGGTGCAGGGCCCGACCGCCCTGAGGTTCCGCTGACAGGAGGCCCCCCATGTCGTACCCCGAGATCCGGCCCCGCCGGCTGCGCCGCACCGCGGCCATGCGGCGGCTGGTCTCCGAGACCCGCGTCGACCCGGCCGAACTGGTCGTGCCGATGTTCGTCAAGGAGGGGCTGACCGAGCCGCGGGCCGTGGCGTCGCTCCCGGGGGTGCTCCAGCACTCCCGGGACTCGCTGCGCAAGGCCGCCGTCGAGGCGGTCCAGGCCGGGGTCGGCGGGATCATGCTCTTCGGGGTGCCGGCGACGCGGGACGAGACCGGGTCGGGCGGCATCGACCCGGACGGCATCCTCAACGTGGCGATCCGGGACGTGATCGCCGAGGTCGGCGACGCCACCGTGGTGATGAGCGACCTCTGCCTGGACGAGTTCACCTCGCACGGGCACTGCGGCGTGCTCACCCCAGACGGTGACGTGGACAACGACGCCACCCTGGCGGCCTACGCCCGGATGGCGGTCGCCCAGGCCGACGCCGGGGTCCACGTGGTCGGGCCGTCCGGGATGATGGACGGCCAGGTCGGCGTGGTCCGCCGGGCCCTGGACGCCGCCGGGCACCAGGACGTCTCGGTGCTCGCGTACGCCGTCAAGTACGCCTCCGCCTTCTTCGGCCCGTTCCGGGACGCGGTCGAGTCGGCCCTGGAGGGCGACCGGCGCACCTACCAGCAGGACCCGGCGAACCTGCGGGAGTCGCTGCGCGAGGTCGAGCTGGACGTGGCCGAGGGCGCCGACATGGTGATGGTCAAGCCCGCCCTGCCCTACCTCGACGTGGTGGCGGCGGTCCGGGCCGCGGTCGACGTCCCGGTCGCCGCCTACCAGGTCTCCGGCGAGTACGCGATGGTCGAGGCGGCTGCCGCGAACGGCTGGATCGACCGCGAGCGGACGATCATGGAGACGCTCACCTCGATCCGCCGGGCCGGCGCGCAGATCATCCTCACCTACTGGGCGGTCGAGGCGGCCCAACTGCTCCGCCAGCGCTACTGAACGCTGACCGTCACCGCCCGGGCCAGCTCCCCGACGGAGTAGACCTTCCGGGGCGGGTCCGGTAGCTGCGCCCACACCACACGGACGGTGGTGTCGTCGACCCAGGCGACACCCCACGTCCCGCCGCCCGTCATGCCCGCGACGGCGTCCGCCGTCCCGATGAGCTGATCGGCCCGTCGTTGCCCGGTCGCGGTGTCGAGGATCGCCACCCGGTACTCCAGCGTCCGCCGGGCGACCGGACGGCGGTAGGGGACCGCCACGAGGGTGCCATCCGGGGAGAGCCGCGTCGACGGGGCGCAGTCGCCGTCCACGGTGGGACGGGACAGCCCGGTTCCGCCGGCCAGCCGGCGGATCTCCAGCTGGCAACGGGTCATGTCAGGCAGGCCGGTCGCTGACACCACCAGGCCCGCTGCCACGTCGGCCCCTCGGAAGGGCAGCTCGCCGTCGACCTCCGCGCCTACGTGGATGAGGATCTTCTCCTTCCCGGTGGCCAGCTCGTGGGCCACCAGCCCCTTCCCGTCGCGCACCAGGTAGGCGTACCGGGCGTCCGCCCCGACGAGGGTGAGAGCCTGCCCCTTGACCCGGACCTCCCGACTCACCCGCACCCGGTCGTCCGGCCCGAGCACCAGAAGCCGGATCGAGAGACCGGCCACGTCCGGACCGTCCCGCCGCCGCACGCCGGGCGTGAGGTCGGTGAGCTTGAGGCCCACCAGCCGCCCGTCAGACAGGGGCACGGTCTGCTCCCAGCCGGCCGGGACCCGGTGCCGGATCACCGCGCCGTCGGCGGTCAGCTCGTCCGCGGTGCCGGCGAGCAGGCCGATCTCCGGGCCGTTCCGGGCCGGCCGGACGGTGCCGCCCTCCCCGGAGAGGATCAGCCGCTGCGCCGGCCCGTCGGTGGGTGCGGGCGCGGCCGGGCCGGTGTCGGCCGGTCGGACCGACGGCGCGGACACCGGCGGGGCCGCGTGGTCGTCGTGGGCCAGCAGCGGCACGGCGCCCCCGGTGAGGGCGACCAGCACCACCAGCACCGCCGCGCCGGTCACGCTCCGGCGGCGACGCCGGGCGCGGGCTCGCCGGCGAATGGTCGCCAGGTCCGCCGGGTGCGGTCCGGTGGCGCGAGCGGCGCTATGGACCAGCTCGGCAAGGTCCTCGGGTACGGCGTCCACGGTCACTCCTCCTCGGCCAGCGCGGCCCGCAGCTCGGCCAGCCCCCGGGAGAGGCGGCTGCGGACGGTGCCCTCGGCCAGGTCCAGCACGGCGGCGGTCTCGGCGGTGGAGAGATCCAGCAGCACCCGGCAGACGATCACGGTGCGCCGGTTCATGGGCAGCAGTTCCAGGGCCGACCGGGCGGCCAGTCCGGCGGGGTCCGGGGCGGCCGTCGCCGGATGCCGGTCCTCGGCCGGTGGCCGTTCCCGGCGTACCTTCCGCCACCAGGAGGTGGCCCAGTTCAGCCCCACTCGGAAGACCCAGCCACCCGGGTTGTCCAGCCGGCGCACCCGGTCCCACCGGGCGTACGCCCGGGCCATCGCCTCGTCGGTCGCCTCCCGGGCCACCGCGGTGTCCCCCACGGCCAGCGCGAGCGCGCGGTGGATCCGGTCCACGTGGTCCCGATAGAACTGCTCAAACGGCAGGTGCGAGGACGTGTCGCGGGAGCGCGGCAACACGTCCGGCGGACCGGCCGGCGCCGAGAGGTGGCTTCCCATGTCCGGTACACGTTCCGGGGGCGGATTTCGTTCCCGGAACGAGGCGGGGATGGAACGACCGGTGCGCGCATGCGAGCCCGTCGGTTCGGCCCCGGGCGGGACAGGCGGCCGCGCGGTCACTCTGCGTGCCGTAGGTCCGCGCCCCCGGCCCTCACCCGCGGCCGCTTTGCTCTGCAGCCAACGGCGCAGCGGCAACCCTCCGTGTCCGCTGCCTATCTGGCTGCAGAGCAAAGCGGGGTGGTGAGGGTGGGGCCACCACGGGGAACGTGCCCCCTTTGTCCGCATTGCGGCGGTGCAGCAGCCTGAGTTCCTCGGAGCGGAACGAGGGTGACTCGCGTTGCGTCACGCTCTGCTTTCCTCACGCTCAGTCGTGCTCTCCGGCCCAGGGCAGGGCTGTGGACGGATTCGCCGACGTGACGCGGCCTGTCCACAGGCACCTTGGTTGTCCACAGCCGGACCGGTCGGGGTTGCCGCGTTCCGGGCAGGGGAAGAGTGTGGCCGCATGAGCGCCCCGGCCACCCCTGACGAGCCGCCGGTCATGACCGGTGAACCTGTCGAGCCGCCCACGATGCTCACCGACCCCTTCGACATCCCGTGGCCCGCCCCGGGCATCGTTCGAGCGATCCGCCGCCGGGCCGACGTCAGCCAGCGGGAACTCGGACGCGTTGCCCGGGTCCATCCGTCGACGATCGGGCGAATCGAGGCCGGCACGCTGACCCCGAGCATCGCCATGTTGCGTCGGATCATCGGCGTGGCCGGGTTCCGTCTCGCCGTGGTCGACGAGTTCGGCCGGGTGCTTGCGCCGATGCGGGACCGCGACGACCTGCGGGACGGCGCCGACCGTCGATATCCGTCCCACCTGGATGTGATCGCCGACCCGGAGCCGGGGGAGTGGTGGGCCGACCTTTACGGGCTGGCCCGCCCGCCGGAGACCTTCTACCGGGACCGGGCATACCGCGACGCCCTCCGTCGGCGCAGTCAGTGGGAAGTGCGCGTGGCCAAGTACCGGGGTGTACCGCCGCCGCGCGACCCGCAGCGATGCGGATATCGCAACGGCCCGCCGCCCGGCTGGTGACCCGGGCGACGGGCCGCTTCGCGGTACGACCGTCAGTCGTCGTTGCGGATGGTGCCGATGCCGGTCACGTCGGCGAGCCGGAGGCCCGGCACGCCCGCCACGTACAGCTTGAGCTGCTCGTCCGCCTCGCGCTTCCGGTCACCGCGGACGGTCACCGGGAAGGTCAGCGACGTCTGGCCGGCGGCCAGGGTCTTGCAGCCCACGTACGGGTCGTAGTCCGACCCGGCCTGCGCCGTGGTGCCGTAGGTGGTGGCGCAGATCACGGCCGGCGCGGAGAGCGGGCGGGAGACGGTCACCGTGAACGTCATGGTGCTGTCGCCCTTGTCGCCCTCGGCCACCGTCGCGTCGGAGACCCGCAGCGCCGCGCGGGAGCGGAACCGGGCCACCTGCGGGTCGTGGTCGCTGGCACCCCGGTCGCCCAGGCCCTCGGCGTCGGTGGGGTAGTCGGCGTTGATGTGGGCCGTCCGGACCTGGACCAGGTCCTCGTGCAGCGGGCCGTTGACGAAGAGGTTGTCCAGCGTCTGGGCCTGCCCGTCGAAGGTGTACGAGTACGCCGCCGCCGGCACGTCCGCCACCAGGTCGTCCCAGAGGTTGTGCAGGCCGGCCTGGTACAGCGGGGCGAGCTGGTCCGACGGCGTCGGGTTCGCCCCCGTGGCGATCGGGTCGTCCGGGCGCGGGAAGACGTTCAGGTCGCCGCCGTAGATCACCCGCGCGTTCGGGTCGGCCGCCTCGACGGCCTGCACCAGAGCCGCGCCGTACGCGGCCTGCTCCCGCCGCTGCCCGACCCGGCTGTCCGGGCCGGACGAGAAGTGGTTGGTGGCCGCCCAGAGCGTGAAGTGCTCCGCCGAGCCGGGCGCCGCCGCCACGGTGAACCTGGCCAGCTGGACGGCCCGGGTGTAGACGTTGCTGCCGTCCACCCCGGTCGAGCGGTCGACGTCGGCCGGCAGCACGGCGTTGAACCCCTTCGGGTTCTGCACGTCGGCGTTCGACGGCAGGGCCGCCGAGCGGTACTGCACGGTCGGCGCCGAGCCCAGCAGCGGGTCGGTGGCGCTCGCCTGGGCGAGCGTCAGCCGGTCGGTGCGGTAGAGGAACGCCGAGGCGATGCCCCGGGCGTCCGCGCCCGTCCGGTCGTACGCCGCCGCGTAGGCGGGGCCGCCGTTGGCCGCGATGGCCAGCGCCAGCTCCTGGACGGTGTCCGGCGCGCCGTCGGCGTTGTTCGTGTCGCCGCAGGCCAGCTTGCCGTCGGTCACCGCGCAGATGTCCTGGTCCTCGGCCTCCTGCACGAGCAGCAGGTCCGGGCTGTGCAGGGCACCGATGATCTGCCGCGCCTGCACACCCAGCTTCTCGGTGTAGGCCGCCTCGCTGGCCGGCACGTAGTCGAACGGCGGGCTGACCCCGGGGCAGCCCGAGTTGCCGGTGAAGTCACAGCCATCGAACGGGTCGTCCCGGTAGTCGTACAGGTTCTCCACGTTGTAGGTGGCGACCGCGACCTCGCCGCCCCGGTCGGCCGGTTGCGGCGGGTTGTTCTCCGCCGGGTCCGCGCCGCCGGTCAGCGTGAGCTGCTCGGGCTGCACGCTGTACTTGCTGAACGCGTACGAGATGGCGCCGTAGGCGTCCTCGGTCAGCGTGTCGTAGGTGCGCGCCTCGGGCAGCAGCGCGGTCGAGTCCCCGGCGGTCGCCTTCACGCCGCCGGCGCCCAGCAGGATCCGCTGGTTGTTGCCGTTGTCGAACAGCGTGCCCGGGATGTCGTCGAGCGGGTGCGCGTCCCGGAACACCCGGCGGGCGTAGGGGTCGGACCGCTTCATGATCGGGTCCTCGCGGTCCAGCACGTAGATCTCCGAGTCCAGGCTGGACGCGAAGATGTGCCGCGGGGCGGAGACCCCGCTGCCGGACCGGACCCGCATCCGCTCGCCCTCGTGCCGCTCCCAGAACAGGCCGGCGGCGGCCGCGTCGGCCGGCGGCCGGGCGTCGTCCACCCGGACGGCGGTGTCCACGTCCAGGCCGGAGTCGAGCTTGCGCACCAATGAGGCGCTGGAGAGCTGGGTCTGGTTGAAGTACTCGGAGACCCGGCCCCGCAGCACCACCTCGTCGCCGACCGTCGGGGCGTAGCCGCCGATCAGCGTCGTGAACGAGCCCATGAAGACGAAGATGCCGTCCGAGGTGAGCGCGTCGCCGTCCTCGGTGCCGGTGCGGCTCTGCAGGTAGAAGCCCCACTGGTCGGCCCCGGCGGAGGTGCGGGTCAGCGACTTCTGGGTGATGACGCCGCGGACGTCGTACAGCAGGGAGCTGGTGCCGTTGCCGCTGGCCGGGGCGAGCGGCGACCGGTCGGTGCGGCCGTCCTCGTCGTCACCCGTGCGGCCCTGCACCTCGCCGATTGACAGCACGGCGGTGGCCTGCACGGTCAGCGTGCAGGTCGCGGTGCCGCCCTCGGCGTCCGTCGAGGTCACGGTGACCGAGTAGGCGCCGGCCGGCAGGCCGGTGGCGGTCAGCGTGGCGGTGGCCGTGCCGCCGGCCGCGGTGGCCGGCGTGAACGCGGTACGGCTGATCGAGCCGCTCGCCGGCGCCGGGTCGACCGCGGTGACCGCGAGGTCGGTGACGGTGTCGTCGGCGTCGGTGGCGGTGACCTGGCGGGTCGCCGTGGCACCCGCCTCCACGGTCAGCGTGCCGCCGCAGGTCAGCGTCGGCGCCTGGTCGACCGGGCCGCCGTCGTCGATGCGGTGGCTGCCCAACCCGTCGAAGGTGTCGGTGGCGAAGCCCTCCCACTGCACGGCCGGGTCGAACGCGTTCGACGGGTCGGTGTCGCCGGCGCTCACCGAGGGGAGCCGGCGCAGCGTGTTGTCGGCGGTGCTGGTGAGCCCGGTGCCCCACTCGCTGCCCGGGTCGACGCCGACCTGGCCGACCGAGTCGACCACCGCCGTGCCCCTGCGCAGCACGATCGCGTCGTCGCCGTTGTAGAGCGAGCCGCCGTAGGTCTGGTCGGCCTGGGCGAGGATCGCCGGCGCGGCCGCCGAGGCGGCGAAGACGAAGACGTCACCGGCGGCGACCGTGCCGGTCAGCGGCACATTGGTCGACGTGGTGGCGCCGTTGAAGAAGAGCTGGAGCTGGTAGCCGGCGGCGGCCAGGTCAATCGGCGCGCCGGTGCCGTTGTAGAGCTCGACGGCCTTGTTGTTGGACGAGCCCTCGACGTACTCGGAGATGAACAGGTCGGTGGGCGCGGCGCTGGCCGCGGGGGGTGCGATCCCGATGGCCGTGACGGAGACGGCGGCGGTGGTCGCGAGCGCGGCTAAGGTGCGGCGCGGGCGCATGGAGCCTCCACGATGGGTGGACAGGAACTAACGCACGTTAAGGGCCGTTCCGGTCCGCCGTCCATCCCCCGGGCAGCCGTTTGATGAATATCCGTCAGCGCTGGCTGTCGAGCCGGTGCACCAGCTCGGCCACGTCCACGCTGTATTCGCACCAGTCCCGGTCGGGCCGGTAGCCCAGCTCCGCGTTGACCTTCAGCATCGCCTCGTTGGCCTGCGCGTTCCAGGTCTGCACCTCGGCCAGCTCCGGCTCGGCCGACCGCAGCTCCAGCAGCATCCGGGCTTTGATGGCGCGGTCGATGCCGTAGCCCCGGTGGTCGCGGACCACGATGGTGTCGTACTGGTCGGCGCGGGTGGGGTGCTGCGCCGGCACCACCACCTCGGTGAGCCCGGCCACCTCGCCGGTCTGCTCGTGCAGGGCCAGCACGATGTACGGCTTCATGCCCCGCCGGTGCAGCGTGTCGAGGCTGTCCCGCAGCCGCTGCGGGTCGTAGGAGCTGGGCCGCAGCTCGCCGTCGTCCACGTCGCGCACCTCGGCCTTGGCCCGCGCGTACGCCTCGATGAGGTCGTCCGGCGGCCCACCCGGGCAGAACTCGACGTGGTAGCCGGCGCCCACCTCGGTGGCCATCTCGGCCAGCACCGGCCACTCGACGGCGCCCAGGTCGAGCACGCTGCGGGTCTCGACGTATTCCCTGGTGAAGCCGAGTGCCTCGTAGAACGCCACGGCCGGGGTGTCGCCGACCACCTCCACGCCGATCGACTGGAAGCCCTCGTCCCAGACCCGGCGGGCGGCCACCCGCACCAGCTCGCGGCCGAGCCCGCTACGCCGCAGCGCCGGGTGCACCAGCACCTCCAGCACGCCGATGCCGCCGAGCAGCAGCACGTGCACGTGGCCCAGGATTGCCCCCGGCGTGCCGTCGGGCGCCGGATCGGCCTGGTAGACCCAGGAGATCCGTCGCTCACCGGGCATCACCTCGGAGAGGTATTCCCGCATGGAACTCTCCCGCCAGGGCGGATCCAGCGGCAGGTCGGCCGCCAGGACCGCGTTCAGCGTGTCCAGGAGCGACGCGATCTCAGCGGACGACGCGGTCCGAGGGTCCCACTCGCGCACCATCACCCGTCTAGCTTGCCGTCAACAGCAGCCCGGGGGAAGGGTCCAGTCCGCGAATGTATGCAACCGGTCACGTCACGTACCGCTCAGCCGTCCGTACTCGTCGGCCTTGTTGAAGACGTCCTGGGCGTAGCGGCGCACATCGTTGTAGGAGAGGATCGCGCCCCACCAGTCGCCCGGAATGGTCATGTTCCGGCCGCCCTTGCAGAGGTAACGGCCGGCGGCCAGGGCCGCGTCGTCGATGTCGTGCGGGTTCTTGACGTCGTCGTTGTCGGCGTCCGCGCCGATCTCCTGCCAGGTGCTCGGGATGAACTGCATGGGGCCGAGCGCCTTGTCGTAGACCGGGTCGTGGTCGAGCTGCCCCTGGTCGGTGTCGAGGATCCGGGAGCGGCCGCCCTGCCCGTCGAGCGGGGCGCCGACGATCTCCGGCGCGGCGACGCCGTCGGGCCGGAGGGTGGCCTTGTTGGCCGAGCCGTGGCGGGACTCGACATAGCCGATCGCGGCCAGCGTGGTCCAGCTCAGCTGGCAGCTGCGGTTGGTCTGGGCGAGCACCAGCTCGGCGTAGCCGTACGCCTGCATGGCGACCGGCGGGATGCCGGTGGTGGCGCTGACCTGCTGCGCCCAGGCGGCCAGCGCGTCGGCCGGGCGGCCGGGGGTGGGAGCCACCGGCCCTGTCGGTGTGCCACCGGGGACGGCCGTGCCGGTCGGGCCGACGGTGCCCGGCAGCCCGGTCGCGCCGGGGCCCACCGGCGCACCGGGCACCACACCGGCCTGGGGTACGCCCTGGACCGGGGCGTTCCTGGTGGCGTCGACGGCCACCGGCTGCGGCTTGCGGACTGCCGCGGGCACCAGCACCGCGCCGGCCGTGGCGGTGGCCGCGACCAGGGCGAGCAGGAAGAGGCCGGGCAGGGTCGTGCGCCCGCTGGGACGGCGCGACCAGGCGCGGGTGGCCCGGGCCGCGCCGACGGCGAGCTGCCGGGGCGGTGGCATCCGGACCGCGTGCGCGAACGGCACCCGCCGCCGCCGGCCGGCCGCCGTCTTGTCCGCCGAGGCGGCCTCCCCACCGGCCGATGTCGCGTCCGGCTCGGCCGACTCCGTCTTCGGCTCGACCGGCGTCGCCTTCGGGTCAACCAGCTCCGTCTTCGGCGCCGGCGGCTCGGTCTTCGGCTCGGCCGGCTGTGTCTTTGGCTCGGCTTCTGGGCCGCCGGCCCGGGCGGGTGTCGTGTCGCGGCGAGGGCGGGGGACCGGGCCGGCGCCGCCGTCGGGCGGCGCGGCCGGTCGCAGGGGCCGAACCGTCGATCGCTGCTCGCCGTCCGCCACCCGTCGAGTATCACCCATGACTGCCGGGGCGTCAGGTCCGCCGTACCCTGATGGCATGCCCCGCTACGAGTTCCGCTGCCGCGCCTGCGGCGACACCTTCGAGGTCAACCGCCCGATGGCCGACGCCGGTCAGCCGGCCTCCTGCCCGCAGGGACACGCCGACACGGTGAAGCTGCTCTCCGCCGTCGCGGTCACCGGCCGGGGTGGATCCGGTCCGGTCGGCGGGGCGTCCGCCCCGGCCGGCGGTGGCTGCTGCGGCGGCGCCTGCGGCTGCTGACCGGCCGCCCATCCTCGGCCCGCCGGTCGACCCGGCTTGCCGCCCGTGTGATCCTTTGGCACCTTGGGTCGGATTCTGCCCGGCCGTTCTCACGATGCGTGATCGCGTGACCATAGGGCAGCATGAAGCCGACGTCACGGGGCGGAGGTTCCACGCATGTCGCCACGGATCCACCTCCCGAGCGGCTGGGTGACCTTCGTCTTCACCGACATCGAGGGCTCCACGCGACTGGCCCAGCTGCTCGGTCCGGGCTACCGCCCGGTTCTGCGGGAACACCGCCGGTTGCTGCGCCACACGCTGGCCGGCACCGACGGGGCTGAGCTGCTGACCGAGGGCGACTCGTTCTTCCTCGCCTTCCCGGACGCGGGCGCGGCGGTGCACGCCTGCCTCACCGCGCAACGCGCGCTGGCCGACCACGAGTGGCCCACTCCGGAGGCCGCGCCCCGGGTCCGGATGGGGCTGCACACCGGTTACGCCGAACCCCGCGACGGCGAGTACGCCAGCCCCGAGGTGCACCGGGCCGCCCGGGTGGCCGCCGCCGCACACGGTGGACAGGTGCTCTGCTCGGCGGCGACCGCCCGGCTCGCCGACCCGCTGCCCGACGGCGCGTCCCTGTTGGACCTCGGGCTGCACCGGCTGCGCGGCTTCGACGACCGGGAACGGCTGTTCCAGCTCGTCGCGCCCGGCCTGGAGCGGAGCTTCCCGCGGCCGCGTACCGCCGACGCGGTGGCGCACAACCTGCCCACCCAGGTCACCTCGTTCGTGGGCCGGCAGGCCGAGCGGGCCGAGCTGCGGCGGTTGGTCGAGACGTACCGGCTGGTGACCGTGCTGGGGGCGGGCGGGGCGGGGAAGACCCGGCTGGCCGTGGAGCTGGCCTCCGGGGTGGTCGAGGCCTACCCGGACGGGGTGTGGTTCGTCGACGTCGCCGCGGTGACCGACCCGGGGCTGGTGGCGTTCGAGATCGCCGCCGTGCTCGGGCTCCGCCCGGAGCCCGGCCGCCCCATGGTGGACACCCTGGTCGAGTACGCGGCGGCCCGGCGGATGCTGGTCGTGCTGGACACCTGCGACGCCCAGCCGGCCGCCTCGGCCGAGGTGATCTCCCGGCTGCTGGCGGGTGGGCGGGGCGTGCGGGTGCTGGCGACCAGCCGCGAGTCGTTCGGCGTACCCGGTGAGGCGGTGTGGCGGATCCCGCCGCTGTCGGTGGACCCGGGCCCGGACGGCGGGGCGAGCGACGCCGTGGCCCTGCTGCTGGACCGGACGGCGGCGGCCCGGGGCGGCCGGCCGCCGGAGCCCGCCGAGCAGGCCGACCTGCGTCGGGTGGTCCGCCGGCTGGACGGACTGCCGCTCGCCATCGAACTGGCCGCCGCGCGGCTGCGGGTGCTGTCGGCCGGGCAGCTCGCCGAGCGCCTCGACGACATGCTGGGCACGCTGGACGCCGGTCGGGAGGAGCTGGACCTGCCCGTGCTGGAGGCCGGCTGGACCGGCAACCAGCAGGACACCGTCGACCTGGTGGCCGCGGCGACCGGTGCCGCGCCGGCCACCCCGGCCAGCCGCGCGGTGCAGCGCTCGGCGAACGAGCGGCACCTGACCATGCAGGCCACGGTCACCTGGTCGTACCGGACGTTGGGGGCGCGCTCGGCCCGGCTGCTGCGGTGGATGGCCGTCTTCGCCGGCCCGGTGGACCTGCCGACCGTGCAGTGGCTGCTCGACGACGACCCGCTGGACCCGCTGTCGGTGCTCGTGGACAAGTCGATGGTGCTGGCCGAGCCGCGCGCCTCGGGAAGCACCTACCGGATGCTGGACCCGATCCGGGCGTACGCGGCCCGGCGGCTGATCGAGGCCGGCGAGGAGCAGACCGCCCGGGAGCGGCACGTCGCCTGGTCGCGGCACGCCCTGGAGCGCGCCCACCTGGGCCCGGACGGCCGCCCGGTCACCCTCTCCCTGTACGCGCTCGACCCGCTCGCCGGTGAGCTGCGGGCCGCGCTGCGCTGGTGCGCCACCGGCGGCAGCGCCCGGTCCGGGCTGCGGCTGGCCGGCGGGCTGGACCAGTGGTGGCGGGAGCGGGGGCTGGCCCGGGAGGGGCGGCTCTGGCTGTTCCGGCTGTACGGCCGGATCGCCGAGACCGGGGAGTCGATCCCGGAGGCGGAGCTGGCGGCGGCGTACCACATGCACTCGTTGCACGCCGGGGCGGACGGCGAGTTCGCCGAGGAGCTGCGCTACTCGCAGCGGGCCGAGGCGGCCGCCCGGCAGGCCGGCGACCTGGGTCTGCTCGCCCGGGTGCTGGCGGGCCGGGCCGCGCCGCTGGTCGACATGGGCCAGTTCGTCGAGGCGGAACGGGTCTGCCGGGAGGTCATCGACTGGGCGTACGCCCAGGAGGTGGTCTCCGACGCGCTGCTCGCCGTCTACAACCTCGCCGAGCTGTTGTGGCGCCGGGGCGCGCTGGACGAGGCGGCCGAGGTGCTCGGCGCGGCCCGCCCGGTGGAGGCCGCCCGCCCGGTCGAGCGGGGCCGCCGGTCGGTGGACATGCTGCTCGGCCTGGTCGCGCTGGCCCGGGGTGACCTGGTCGCCGCGCACGAGCATCTGCTGGTGGCGCTCCGCTCCCGGATGAGCCACGGCTACCTGGGCCGGGCCTGCGACACCGTGAACGCGATCGCGGTGCGCTGCGCGTTGGGCGGCGAGGCGGTGACGGCGGCCCGGCTGTTCGGCGCGGCCCAGGCCACCCGGGCTAGCCTGCGCGCCACCCCGGGGATCTACGGTCCCTACTGGCTGGCCCGGCAGGCGGACCTGCGGCGCTCCCTCGGTGACGCCGCGTTCGACGCCGCCTGGGCCAGCGGCGCCGCCCTCCGCCTGGAGGAGGCTGCCGCCCTGGCCCTCGACCTGGAACACCCCGACCTGACCACCCCGCACAGCCCTCGCTTCACGACCCCCGCGCCGCGGCGCTCCACGGCGAGCTGACCAGGAGGTCCGCGTCGCGGTCGGGCTCCGCGGCGACGCGAACCTCCTGATCGACGGGGCGGGTCAGTGCCGGGCGGCCGCGCGTTCGGCGTCGGCCTTCATCCGCGCGGCACGGTCCAGGTCGGACTGTTGGACGGCGGCGACCGAGCCGAAGACGCTCACCGCCTGGTAGTAGGTCCAGGCCAGGCTGTAGCAGGCCGGCCGCACCACGGTGTTGTAGGTGGCGCAGACCCGCTTCAGGTCCGCGTAGAAGGCGCTGTCGAGCCGGGACTTGTTGGCCGGGAAGATGCCCATGGCCTTGTGGTTGCGGTAGCCGAAGTCGTGCCGGTAGCAGGAGAGGCTGAAGTTGAAGCCGAGCGGGTTGTCCGGGCTGGACGAGCAGTAGTCGGTCGACCAGTCGAAGGCGTACTCGGTCCAGGGGGCCCGGTTCACCCGGGCGGAGTTCCAGGCGGTGTAGCTGCTGGCGCTGGTCTGGGTCCAGCTGGAGAGCACGGCGAGCTTCTGCTCGCGGCTCACCGCGGCGGCGGCGGGGGTGGCCACGCCGATGGCGGTGAGCAGGGCGATCGTGCCGGCGGCGAGCAGGGTGGTGAGACGTCGGGACACGGTTACCTCCCCGGGGATGTGGGGCCTTATGTCGACGATTGTCGATCAATGGCGGAGCGGCGGGCGATGCCTCGGGCGACGTGTTGGTGACATGCGTCGAAACAGACGAATGCCTTGCGGCCGGGTTCGCCGGCCGTATACTCGTCTACGAGTAATCGGTCACGAGGAGGCGGCGGTGCCGAAGCGACGCCCGGTCGGGAACCTGCTGGCCCTCGCCGTGCTCGCGGCGCTGGTCGAGCGGCCCCGTCACCCCTACGAGATCGCCGCCGTGCTGCGCGCCCGCGGCAAGGACCAGGACATGCCGATCAAGTGGGGCTCGCTCTACACGGTGGTGGCGAACCTGGAGCGGCACGGCCTGCTCGCGGCGGTGGAGAGCGGCCGGCAGGGGCGGCGCCCCGAGCGCACCGTCTACCGGATCACCGACGCGGGGCGCGCGGAGCTCGTCGACTGGACCCGGGAGCTGGTCGCCGTCCCGGAGCGGGAACAGCCCCGGTTCGAGGCCGGCCTGTCGGTGCTGGGTGTCCTCGGGCCCGACGAGGCCCTGGAACTGCTGCGGCAGCGCCTCGACCGGCTGGAGGGCCAGCTCGCCGCGCAGCGGGCGGCGCTGGCCGGGCACGCCCGCGAGGTGCCCCGGATCTTCCTCATCGAGGCCGAGTACGACCTGGCCGTCCGGGAGGCCGAGGCGACCTGGGTGCGCGACCTGCTCGACGAGCTGACCACCGGCGCGCTGCCGGGGCTGGCCGAGTGGCGGGCCTGGCACGAGACCGGCGCGGTGCCGCCCGAGTGGGCGGACCTGGCGGACCGGGGGACCGAGCCCCACGGAGACCTGGCGGAGAGGGGGGCCGAGCCGCACTGAGAGCGGGCCCCGACGGGGGTGCGGTAACACCGCCGCCGGGGCCCTGACCTGCGAACCGAGACCGCGGGAACGGCAACCCGGCCGCAAGGTGGCAACCGCAACGATAACCGGGCTCCCGTCCCCGGGTCGGTTCGTGCCCGCACGACCCGAGACCGGAGGAAGAGATGAGCACGAAGGACCTGCGCGCGCCCAAGCGCAAGCTGCTGCCCGAGATGGAGGGGCGGACGGCCCGCTGGTACGCGCGCAACCGCGGCTCCGCCGCGCAACTGGCCGAGTACCGGCGGCAGGCCGCCCGGTTGGCCGAGGGGCTGCCCGCCGGGGCGGCGGTGCTGGAGGTGGCGCCCGGCCCCGGCTACCTGGCGATCGAGCTGGCCCGGCTGGGGGCCTACCGGATCACCGGGCTGGACGTCAGCCACACGTTCGTGGAGCTGGCCGGGGAGTCGGCCCGGCGGGCCGGGGTCGAGGTGACCTTCCGCCAGGGCGACGTGCACGAGCTGCCGTTCCCGGCGGGCTCGTTCGACCTGGTGGTCTGCCAGGCCGCGTTCAAGAATTTCGTCCGCCCGGTGCGGGCGCTGGACGAGCTGCACCGGGTGCTCCGGCCGGGCGGCCGGGCGGTGATCCACGATCTGCGCGCCGACGCCTCGGCCGCGGACATCGAGCGGGAGGTGGCCCGGATGGGGCTGCGTGGGCTGGACGCCTTCTGGACCCGCTCGGCGCTGCGGATGCTGCGCCGGCGGGCGGTCACCGCCGACGCCTTCGCCCGGCTCGCCGCGGAGAGCGCCTTCGGCGGCGCCGAGGTCGACCGGGACGGGCTGATCGGGCTGGAGGTGCGGCTCCACCGGACCGCCTGACGACGCCGGGACGCCCGGGGCGCGAGCCCCGGGCGTCCCCTGTCGTGACGGGTCAGCGCACGAAGCGCGGCGGGCTCGCCGCGCTCTCGTTCCAGACCCGGTCCAGCGCGGTCACGTAGTAGGTGTAACGGGCGCCGGGCTCGGCCGTGGTGTCCACCCAGGACTGCACGTCGCCGTCCGCCCGGACGGTGGCGACCAGGTGGGACGCGTCGGCGAAGTCGCAGCGGCCGGCCAGGCCGACGCCGTCGAACCGGTAGATCGCGTAGCCGGTGGCCGTGCCGAACGGGCCCTTGCCGTCGGCCGGCTGCCGCCAGCTCAGCCGCACCCCGTCGGCCCGCCGCTCGGCGCCGGTCACGACCGGGAAGAGCAGCGGCTTGGCCGGGAGCTGCGACATGGTCGGCACCAGCGCCGGGCGGGAGTAGTGCTCGGCCGCGTAGATGTCGGTGGCGCCGAGCCGGTTGGCCCGCACCTGGACGGCGGAGAAGTGCACGTTGCCGAGCACCTCCGGGTACGACCGGTTGAGCGTCAGGTGGTTCGACAGCTCCTGCGGGTTCATCCAGAACGAGCCGTACGCCGGGTCACCGCTCTTGTAGTCGGCCTGTCCGATGTAGAGCTGGACGTTGGTGCCCCGCACGGTCTCCGCCCACCACGGCACGAGCCGGGCGTAGTCGGCCGCCGGGTACTGGCCGATGTACCAGTAGAGCTGCGGCACGATGTAGTCGATCCACTCCTCCTTGACCCACTTGCGGGTGTCGGCGGAGATGATGTCGTACGACTGCGAGCCGGTGGTGTCCGAGCCGTTCGGGTCGGCCGACTTGTTGCGCCAGATGCCGAACGGGCTCACGCCGAACTTCACCCAGGGCTTGACCGCCTTGATCTTCGCGTTCATCTCCTGGATCAGCAGGTTGATGTTGTCCCGCCGCCAGTCGGCCTTGTCCGTGAAGCCCCGGTTGTACTCGGCGAAGGTGGCGTCGTCCGGGTACTGGTACGTGCCGCTCGGGTACGGGTAGAAGTAGTCGTCGAAGTGCACGCCGTCGATGTCGTACCGCTTGACGGCGTCCATCATCGCGGTCTGCACGAACTCGCGGACCGCGGGGATGCCGGGGTTGTAGTAGAGCCGGCTGCCGGCGACCCCGGCCGGCGGGTAGGCGAACA
This sequence comes from Micromonospora halotolerans, assembly GCF_032108445.1. Taxonomy (NCBI): domain Bacteria; kingdom Bacillati; phylum Actinomycetota; class Actinomycetes; order Micromonosporales; family Micromonosporaceae; genus Micromonospora; species Micromonospora halotolerans. The sequence continues at coordinate 3,084,532 of NZ_CP134876.1, forward strand.
CCCAGTCCGGGTGCTGGCGCACCGGGTGGTTCGGGGCGAGCTTCGAGATGTCGGCGCCCGCGCCGCCGGGGGCCGGCATGGAGACCCGGTACGGGTTCATCCAGGCGTGGAACTCCAGGTTCCGCTTGTGTGACTCCTCCACGAGGAACGCCAGCGGGTCCCAGCCCGGGTTCTGGCCGCGGACCCCGGTCAGGTACTCCGACCAGGGCTCGACCTCCGAGGGCCAGAACGCGTCGGCGGTCGGGCGGACCTGGACCACGACGGCGTTGTGGTTGAGCTTCTGGGCCAGGTCGAGCCAGGCCAGGTATTCGGCCTTCTGCTTGGCGACCTGGTCCGGGTCGGTCCAGGAGCCCTTGCTGGGCCAGTCGATGTTCGTCACCGAGGCGATCCACATGGCCCGGAACTGCCGCTTCGGGACGGCCGGGTCGGTGACGCAGGAGGTGGTCGCGGTGGAATCGGTCGCCGTGTTGCTCTCCGCGGCGCTCGCGGGGGTGCCGGCGACGAGCGCGCCGAGCAGCGCCAGGGCCAGCCCGGCGGCTCCGAGCCGAGTTGCCTTCATGCGGTGCGGTCCCTTCGTTGGGGCTCACGGGGGCGTGTCGGGTGGCGGCGGACGGGCGGCGCATCCGGCAAGATTCGCCGCACTGTATCTGTCCCCGGTAGAAAACTTTCATCAATCCGGATGCGGCGCAAGACCTCCGGACGGATCGATGCGCAGGTGGGGCCGAACGTCCGAGGGTGAGCCCGGACACAGCCCGGTCCGTGACCCGTCCGACACCTCCCGTACCGGATTAGCGGGCGAAGGGCCTGGGTAGCTTGCCCGGTCACGGACCGCCACCGTGGTGGTCGCACGGTGGGAGGTGGTCAATGTCCGTCCTGCGGACCAAACCGATCCGGGACGTGCTCGCCCAGGGTGAGGCCGACGGCGAGGACGGCCGCCCCGGACTGCGCCGTCGCCTCGGCGCGATCGACCTCATGGGCTTCGGCATCGGCATCGTCATCGGCACCGGCATCTTCACGCTGACCGGCATCGAGGCGAAGAACCACGCCGGCCCCGGCGTGGTGATCTCGTTCGCGATCGCCGGCGCGGTCGCGCTGCTCGCCGCCCTCTGCTACGCCGAGCTGGCGTCCAGCGTGCCGACCGCCGGCAGCGCCTACACCTACGCGTACGCGACCATGGGTGAGATCGTCGCCTGGATCATCGGCTGGGACCTGCTGCTGGAGTTCGCGCTCGGCTCGGCGGTGGTGGCCCGCGGCTGGTCCGGCTACCTGGCCGAACTCCTCGACCTGCCCAGCGCCTGGTTCGCCGAGGAGGGCAGCGTGGTCAACCTCGGCGCGATCGCCATCGTGCTGATCCTCGGCGCGATCGGCATCGTGGGCATCCGCGAGTCCGCCCGGGTGACCAACCTGCTGGTCCTGGTCAAGGTCGCCATCTGCGTGTTCATCGTGGTCGCCGGAGCGTTCTTCGTGAAGGCCGCCAACCTCAGCCCGTTCATCCCCACCACCGAGCCGGCCGGGGGCGGCGAGGACGGCATCCGGCAGCCGGTCACCCAGGCCGTCTTCGGTCTGGAACCGTCGATCTTCGGCTTCGCCGGGGTGCTGACCGCCGCCGCCGTGGTGTTCTTCGCGTACACCGGTTTCGAGGCCGTGGCGAACCTCGGCGAGGAGACCCGCAAGCCGCGCCGGGACCTGCCGCTGGGCCTGCTCGGCACGCTGGGCATCTCCACCGTGCTGTACATCGGCGTCTCGCTGGTGCTGGTCGGCATGGTCCGCTACACCGACATCGACGAGGGCGCCCCGATCGCCTCGGCCTTCGAGGCGGTCGGCGCCGGCTGGGCCGCCATCCTCGTCTCCATCGCCGCCGTCGCCGGCCTGACCAGCGTGATCCTGGTCGACCTGGTGGCCATGGGCCGGATCGGCTTCGCCATCGGCCGGGACGGGCTGATCCCGCCGTCCATCGCCAAGATCCACCCGCGCTGGGGCACCCCGTACCGGATCTCGGCGATCATGACGATCGGCGTGGCCCTGCTCGCCGGCTTCCTGCCGCTCTCCGCGCTGGCCGACCTGGTCAGCATCGGCGCGCTCTGCGCGTTCGTGCTGGTCTCGGTCGCGGTGCCGATCCTGCGCCGGCGACGGCCGGAGCTGGAGCGGCCGTTCAAGGTGCCCTTCTCGCCGGTGCTGCCGATCGTGTCCGCGCTGGCCTGCCTCTACCTCATGTTGAACCTGTCGGTGGAGACCTGGCTGCGGTTCCTCGCCTGGATGCTGCTCGGCGGGCTCATCTACTTCGGCTACGGCCACCGGAAGAACCGGCTGGCCCGCCGCGAGGCGGCCACGGACGAACCGGCGCCCGCCGCCCACTGACCCGTGCAAGGAGGGCCCCTTCGGTGGCGAAGGGGCCCTCTCCCTGCGCTCAGGGGCGCGGCTGGGGCTCCGCCGTCGGGCCCTTCACCACCGGCCGGCCGTCGGTCCAGACCACCTCGTCGAGCCAGACCTGGCGGCCCGGGTCGGTGCTGCCCTCCTGGCCGGGCGGCCAGGCGTGGTACAGCAGCCAGGTGCGGCCGTCCTTCTCGACCATCGACGCGTGTCCCGGGCCGGAGGCGACCGCGTTCGACTTCAGGATCGGGTTCTCGGGGGCCTTCACGCACGGCCCGGTGGGGCTCTCGCAGACCGCGTAGCCCTCGGCGTAGGTGTCCCGGTCGTAGGCGTTGGCCGCGAAGAAGAGCAGCAGCTTCCCGTCGTGCCGGTGGAAGAACGGCCCCTCGATCAGCGTGCCCTCCCACGGCTCGGTCTGCTTGAGCAGCTTCGTCGGGGCGCCGACCAGCCGCAGCCCGTCCGGCGAGAGGCGCTGCGACCAGATCCAGGTGTCCACCCCGATGGCGTTGCCGTCGTTCTTCCAGAGCAGCCAGAGGCTCCCGTCCGTGTCCCGGTACGGGCTGACGTCGATCGAGCCGCCCAGCTCCGCCTGGCAGACCAGCGGCCCCGCCGCGTCGTCCCGGTACGGCCCGAGCGGGGTGGTCGCCACGGCCCGGCCGAGGCACTGCCGGCCGGAGGCGCGGTCGGCCACCGTGTAGTAGAGGACGAACCGGTCCGCGGCGAGCGGGATGACCTCCGGCGCCCAGGTCTTCCCGGCGTCCGCCCAGGCCGGAAGCTCCGGCAGGGCGTCACCCGCCTCGGTCCACTCGACCAGGTCGGGCGAGGTGAGCACCGGGACGTTGCGGCCGCCGGAGTTGGTGTGGAACAGGTACCAGGTGTCGCCGACCCGGATCGCCTGCGGGTCGGGTGCGTCGGTCCGGATGACCGGGTTGGTGTACACGGGGCCGCCCTCCGGCGTACTCGACGGGGTTTCTCCGCTGCCGCAGCCGGCGACGAGCAGCGCGGCGGCCAGGGCCGCCGCGCCGCGTCGCCGGATCCGCCGGTCGGTCATCCCTTCAGACCGCTGCGCGACACGCCCTGGATGATGTGCCGCTGGGCGAGCACGAAGAGGATCAGCACCGGCACGCTGGCCAGCACCGCCCCCGCCATGATCACCGGATAGTCGGTCACGTAGGCGCCCTGGAGCAGGCCCAGGCCGGCCGGCAGGGTCAGCCGCTCCGGGCTGAACAACACGTAGACCGGCCACAGGAAGTCGTTCCAGTTGGTCAGGAACGACAACACCGCCAGGGTGGCCAGCGCCGGCTTCGACAGCGGCAGCAGCACCTGGGAGAAGACCTGCCAGTGGTTCGCCCCGTCCAGCACCGCCGCCTCCTCCAGCTCGGCCGGGATGGAGAGGAAGAACTGGCGCAGGAAGAAGACCCCGAACGCGCTCGCCGCGCCCGGCACGACGATCACCGTCAGGGTGTCGATCCAGCCCAGCTGGTCGGCGATCACGAAGTTCGGAATGATCAACGAGGTGGGCGGCAGGAACAGCGTCCCGACGATCAGCGCGAAGCTCACCTTCCGGCCCCGGAAGCGCAGCCGGGCCAGGGCGTACGCGGCCATCGACGCGGTGACCAGCACCAGCAGCGTGTGCAGGCTGGCCGCCAGCATGCTGTTGAGGAACCAGCGCAGCACCGGGTTGGCGGTGTTGTTGAGGATCTGGTCGAAGCCGTACGTGGAGAACGGGTGCGGCAGCCAGCTCGGCGGGTCCTGCTGCGCGTCCTCGTACGTCTTCAGCGAGGTGAGGGCCATCCAGACCAGCGGGGTCACGAACACCGCGGTGATCAGGAGCAGCGCGCCGTAGCGCGCCACCCGACGCACGTTCGTCATGGTCGTCCCCTCAGTCTTCCCGGTAGCGGAACAGCCGGAAGTTGACGATGCTGACCACCGCCAGCAGCAGCGCGAAGAGCACGCTCATGGCGGACGCCTGACCGACGTCGTAGTTGCGCAGCCCCTCGTCGACGATCCGCCAGACCACGGTCCGGGTCTGCTCGCCCGGCGCGCCCTGGGTGATCAGGAAGGACTGCCCGAAGACGTTCGCCGAGGCGAGGATCGTCGTGGTGAGCACGAAGAGCAGCACCGGGCGCAGCCCGGGAAGGGTGACGTGGCGGAACCGGTCCCAGGCGGTCGCGCCGTCGACCCTCGCCGCCTCGTACAGTTCGGCCGGGATGTCCTGGAGCCCGGCCAGGTAGATCACCGCGTTGAAGCCGCAGGTCCACCAGACCGTCACGCCGACCAGGGAGACCCAGGCCCAGGGCACGTCGGTCACCCAGGGGGTGTCCGCGGGCAGCCCGACCGCGCCGAGCAGCCGGTTGACCAGGCCGAGGTTCGCGTCCAGCAGGAAGCGCCAGAGCAGGCCGATCACCGCGACGCCGAGCACGTACGGGGCGAAGAACGCGGCGCGGAAGAACGTCCGGCCGGGGAACTTCTCGTTCAGCAGCAGGGCCAGGCCCAGCGGGACGACCACCAGCAGCGGCACCGACAGCACGGTGAAGATCGCGGTCGCCCGGACGCTGGACCACCAGTCGGCGTAGTCGGCCGAGTCGCTGGAGAACAGGTCGCGGTAGTTCTCCAGGCCGATGAACGGCCGGTTCGGCAGCTGGAGATCCCACTGGTGCAGGCTGATCCAGATCCCGAACAGGATCGGCGCCAGCCCGAACACCAGGAACAGCACCAGATACGGCGCGAGGAAGAGGTAGGGCGTCGCCCGGTGCCCCCGTTCCGTCGCGCCCCGGCGGCGGGTGCGGCCCGCCGGGGGCGGCGCGTCACCACGCGCCGCCCCGACCTCGATCACGTCCGCCACGGCGGATCAGCTCCCGTACTTCTTGCGGTTGTCCTCGAGCTGCTTGTTCGCCTTGTTCACCCCGTCGTCCAGCGCCTGCTTCGGCGACTTCTTGCCGAGCGCCGCCTCGTTGAACGAGTTGTAGAAGGTGGTCATGACCTCACCGAGGCCCGGCGAGGCCGGCGGGAAGGCCGCGTACTCCAGCTCCGGCGCGAGCGCGCTGATCTCCGGCAGGGCCTTGAACTCGGCGCCCTCCCGGACCTCCTTGCGGGCCGGGATCTGGCCACCCTTGGCCCAGTCGAGCGAGTGCTGGCTGAGCCAGTTGATGAAGACCTTCGCCCCGGAGACCTTGTTGTTGTCGGCGCTGCGCTGCTTGACGATCGTGAAGTTGTGCGAGTTCGCCCAGGTGGCCTTCTGGCTGCCGATCTGCGGCAACGGGGCGACGCCCCACTGCACCTGGGGGCTCTTCTTCAGGTCGTTGATCTGCCAGATGCCGTTGAAGTTGAAGGCGTTCTTGCCGCTCTTGAGCGCCAGGTAGTCGGCGTCCTGGCCGACGTTGGCGGGGGAGAAGCCCTGCTTGATCATGTCGACCAGCCAGGTGCACGCCTCGACGGCCGGGTCCGAGTTGAACGTCGCCTTCGCCACCTCGCCGTCGAACAGCGTCCCACCCCACTGGTGCAGCAGGCTGTAGAAGGTCATGCCGCCGGTGAACTGGAACGGGCTGACCCAGAAGCCCTGCACGCCGGACTTCTTCAGCTCGGTCAGCGCCGCCGTGTACTCGTCCTTGGTCGCCGGCGGCTTGTTCGGGTCCAGGCCGGCCTTCTGCATGACGGCCTTGTTGTAGTAGAAGCCCATCGGGTGCATGTCCAGCGGGATGCCGTACCGCTTGTCGTGGTAGATGCCGCCCTTCCACACCGTCGGGGCGAAGTCGCCCTCGCTCAGCTCCAGGGCCTTGGCCACGTCGTCCAGCTCGGTGATCACGCCGCGGGCCGCGAAGGTGGCCAGCTGGTCCATGTGCATGACCGCGATGTCCGGGCCGTTGCCGCTGGTGACCGCGCCGGGCAGCTTGCTGTAGTAGTCCTGCCACTCGTAGGTGATCACGCTCACGGCGATGTTCTGGTGCTCGCTGTTGAACTGCTCGACCAGCTTCTTGAAGATGTCGCCGTCACCGCCGGTGAAGCCGTTCCAGAGCTTCAGGTCGACCTTCGGGCCGGTGTAGTCCTTGCCGCCGTTGCCGGCCGCGGTGGACCCCTTGGTGCTGCTGCCGCCGCCGCAGCCGGCCAGCGTCAGCGTCGCCGCCGCGCCGAGCCCGACGCCGAGGCCGAGCAGCCGGCGCCGGCTCATCTCGTTCTGGATCATGCTTACTCCTTGGGGGACGGGTTGAAGTATTGCCTGGTCACGACTGGGACGCGAAGCGCAGCAGGTTCCAGGAGCAGGCGGGCAGCGCCACGGAGCACCGGCCGCCGTCGAGGGTGGGGGTGGTGACCTCCCGAGGCGTGACCCGGTCGGGCTCCGCCTCGGTGTTCGCGGCGGCCGGGTCGGCCCCGGCCGCGAGGGTGACGTGTTCCACGGCGCGCAGGCCGGGCAGCCCGCGCAGGTCCAGGTCGAGCGGGAGGTCGTTCGGGCCGCGGTTGACCGCGAAGACCGCCAGCTCGCCGGTCTCCTCGTCGTGCACGGCGACGGTGTCCAGCACCGGCACCTCGCCGTACCGCTTCGTCTCGTACGTGGGGCCGACCGGCTCGGTGCGCAGCACCGTGCCCCGGGCGTGCCGGGCGGTCAGGGCGAACGGGTGGAAGATGCTCTGCCGCCAGGCCGGCCCGCCGTTGCGGGTGCGGATCGGCGCGATCACGTTGGCGAGCTGCGCCTGGCAGGCCACCCCGACCCGGTCGGCGTGCCGGAGCAGGGTGATCAGCAGGTCGCCGACCACCACGGCGTCGACCGCCGTGAAGTCGTCCTCGATGAGGGCCGGCGCCTCGACCCAGCCGCGCCGGTCCAGGTCGGCCTGGAGGCGGGACTGGTACCAGACGTTCCACTCGTCGAAGGAGATTTTCAGCTTGCGCTTGTGCCGCTGCTTGGCGGCCACGTGGTCGGCCGTGGCGACCACCTCACGGATGAAGCTGTCCATGTCCACGGCCGAGGCCAGGATGCTGGCCCGGTCGCCGTCGGACGGGTCGTAGTAGGTGTGGGCCGAGATGTAGTCGACGTGCTCGTAGGTGTGCTCCAGGACGGTCGCCTCCCAGGAGGCGAAGGTCGGCATCCCTCGGTTGGAGCTGCCGCAGGCGACCAGGCTGATCGAGGGGTCGATCATCTTCATGGCGCGGGCGGTCTCGGCGGCGAGCCGGCCGTACTCGTCGGCGGTCTTGTGGCCGACCTGCCACGGCCCGTCCATCTCGTTGCCGAGGCACCAGAGCCGGACCCCGTACGGGTCCTCGGCGCCGTGCTTGCGGCGCAGGTCGGACAGCTGGGTGCCGCCCGGGTGGTTGGTGTACTCCAGCAGGTCGCACGCCTCCTGGACGCCGCGGGTGCCGAGGTTGACGGCCATCATGGGCTCGACGCCGGCCTCGGCCGCCCAGGTCATGAACTCGTCCAGGCCGAACGCGTTGGTCTCGATGGTCTTCCAGGCCAGGTCGAGCCGGCGCGGACGGTCCCCGACCGGGCCCACGCCGTCCTCCCAGCGGTAGCCGGAGACGAAGTTGCCGCCCGGGTAGCGGACCACCGAGACGCCCAGCTCGCGGGTCAGCTCCAGCACGTCGCGCCGGAAGCCGCGCGGGTCGGCGGTGGGGTGGCCGGGCTCGTAGACACCGCCGTAGACGCAGCGCCCCATGTGCTCGACGAACGAACCGAAGAGGCGACGGTCGGCCGCGCCGATGGTGAAGGTCGGGTCGATCGTGAGCTGCGCGTTCGGCACTGGTGCCACCCTTTCCTCGGTGCTGTCCCGGTGACCTCGGTCACCGGGTGTCCCTGGTTTGTACAACGTTGTAAGCGACGCTGTAAAGCGATCGTTACGTCGCCGTGACGCGGTAGAGTGCGCCCCAGCAGTCACCGGGAGGAAGCGCAGTGCGGCACAGGCTCAAGGACGTGGCGGAACGGGCCGGCGTGTCGGTGAAGACGGTCTCCAACGTCGTCAACGGCTACCAGCACGTCCGCGCCGACACCCGGGCCCGGGTCGAGGCGGCCATCGTCGAACTCAACTACCGTCCCAACCTCTCGGCCCGCAACCTCCGCAAGGGCCGCACCGGCGTGATCGCCCTGGCCGTGCCCGAGCTGGACATCCCCTACTTCGCCGAACTGGCCCGGCACGTCGTGACCGCCGCCGCCGAGCACGGCTGGACGGTGCTGATCGACCAGACGGGCGGCGGCCCGGAGCAGGAACGCAAGGCGGCCAGCGGCATCGGCGACCACATGATCGACGGCCTGATCTTCAGCCCTCTCGCGCTCACCGCCGACGACCTCGCCGGCCTCGACGGCATGCCCATGGTGCTGCTGGGCGAGCGGGTCGACCACGGCCCCGCCGACCATGTCGTGGTCGACAACGTGGCCGCCGCCCGGGAGATCACCGCCCACCTGGTCGGGCTCGGCCGCCGCCGGATCGCCGCCATCGGCTCGCAGCGCACCCCCGAGGGCGCCAGCGCGCGCCTCCGCCTCACCGGCTACACCGCCGCCCTGGCCGAGGCCGGCATCGCGTACGACGAGCGCCTGGTGGCGCCCGCGCCGGCCTGGCACCGCGCGGACGGCGCGGCCGCCATGCGGCACCTGCTCACCACCGGGGTACGCCCCGACGCCGTCTTCTGCTTCAACGACACCCTGGCCCTCGGCGCGCTGCGCGCCCTGCACGAGTCCGGCCTGCGGGTGCCCGACGACGTGGCGGTGGCCGGCTTCGACGACATCGAGGACGGCCGCTTCTCCATCCCCACCCTGAGCACCGTGGCCCCCGACAAGGAGCGCATCGCCCGCCTGGCGGTCGAACTCCTGGCCAACCGCCTGACGGCCGACCCGGAAACCCCACCCCGGGAACTGGTCGCCCCCCACCGCCTGGCCCTCCGCGAATCCGCCCCCTGACCCCCTGACCCCGCTCAGTCGAAGAAGCGGGCCAGGTGGGAGCTGGGCGGGAGCGGGGCGTCGGGTGGGAGTGGGGTCAGGTCGGCGAAGATGGACGCGCCGTCGCAGCCCACGTGCAGCGGGTACCAGCGCGGGGTGCCGGGCGGGCGCTGACCGCAGATGCCCTTGAAGGTCTGCACGTCGAGCAGGCGGACGTGGGTCGGGTCGGCCACCGCGTTCACGTGCCGCCACCAGGGGCTCATCACGTGCAGCACGCCGCCCGGGCGCAGCGCCCGGTGGCACTCGTCCAGCAGCGGCAGGAAGTCGATCAGGTGCTCCAGGATGTGCACGGCGAAGAGCACGTCCACCGAGTCGTCGGCCAGCGGGAGCGAGCCGGACAGGTCGGCCACCGCGTTGACCCCGGCCGCCGGATAGATGTCCAGGCCCAGGTTGCCCGGCCACTGCTTGGTCGCCCCGCAGCCCAGGTCCACCACGACCGGCGCCCGGCCGGCGACGCTCACCCGGCACCAGACGCCCAGCACACCGTCGAGCCGGCCCACCAGGTCGCGGGCCAGCCGCAGTTGCGCCGGGTCGGCGACCGCGCCCTCCAGGTGGGCGACCCCCCGGTCGAAGCGCACCTCCACGGTCAGCCCGCGCAGCCGCTCGTCGTGCCGGGCCTGATCGGCCCACGCCTCGGCGAGGAAACCGTCGACCTCCCGCAGCCGCTCGCCTGAGAGTGCGGATTGCGCCACCGCCACCATGCGCCCACCTCCGGGCGGCGCGATACCCGCATCCCCGCCCGATATGCCTCCCCCGCCGGGACCGGGCGGCGCCGGCCGGCGCGGGGTCAGCCGGCGATGGTGCGGCGGGCGGCGCGGGAGCCGCGCATCCGCTGGCGCGGCTGCGGGGCGGGCGCCTTCGGCCGTTTCAGGTGGTAGCGGTGCAACTCGTTGTTGCCCGGTAGGGACGGGTCCTCGCTCATGGCGACCAGTTCCCAGCCCTGGTCGCCGGCCCGGTTCAGGTGGGCCAGCGCGGTGTCGCCGTACGGCGTGACGTCGATCATGGAACCGTCGGGGCCGTACCAGATGAAGACGACCTCCCACCCGATGTCGGTGGTGGCGGCCTGCCGCCGGCGGACCAGCAGCGCGTACTCCCACTTGAGCATGGGCTCATTCTCACCCCGCGCCACCGGGTCGGCACGGATCAATCTTCGGCGATCCGCCCGTCGGCCACCCGCAGCCGCCGGTTCACGCTCACCGCGTCCAGCATCCGCCGGTCGTGGGTCACCAGCAGCAGCGTCCCCGGATAGCCGGCCAGCGCCGATTCGAGCTGCTCGATCGCCGCCAGGTCCAGGTGGTTGGTCGGCTCGTCGAGCACCAGCAGGTTCACCCCGCGGCCCTGCAGCAGGGCCAGCGCGGCCCGGGTGCGCTCGCCGGGGGAGAGGGTCGCCGCCCGCCGCAGCACGTGGTCGGCCCGGAGGCCGAACTTGGCCAGCAGCGTCCGCACGTCCGCCGGGCTCAGCTCGGGTACGGCGGCGCCGAACGCGTCCAGCAGGGGCTCGTCGCCGAGGAAGAGCCCCCGGGCCTGGTCCACCTCGCCCACCACCACGCCCGGGCCGAGCGCGGCGTGCCCCTCGTCGAGCGGCAGCCGCCCGAGCAGCGCCGCCAGCAGGGTGCTCTTGCCGGAGCCGTTCGCCCCGGTGATCGCCACCCGGTCGGCCCAGTCGATCTGGAGGTCCACCGGGCCGAGGGTGAAGTCGCCCCGGCGTACCCGGGCGCCCCGGAGCGAGGCCACCACGGCGCCGGCGCGGGGCGCGGCGGCGATCTCCATCCGCAGCTCCCACTCCTTGCGCGGCTCGTCGACCACCTCCAGCCGCTCGATCAACCGCTCGGTCTGCCGGGCCTTGGCCGCCTGCTTCTCGCTGGACTCGGAGCGGAACTTCCGGCCGATCTTGTCGTTGTCGGTGGCCTTCCGGCGGGCGTTCTTCACGCCCTTCTCCATCCAGGACCGCTGCGTCCGGGCCCGCGCCTCCAGCTGCGCCCGGGTGCCGGCGTACTCCTCGAACTCCTCGCGGGCGTGCCGGCGGGCCACCTCGCGCTCCTCCAGGTAGGCCGCGTAGCCGCCGCCGAAGTGGTTGACCTGGCCCTGGTGCAGGTCCAGCTCCACCACCCGGGTGACCGTCCGGGTGAGGAACTCCCGGTCGTGGCTGACCACCACGGTGCCGGCGCGCAGGCCGGTGACGAAGCGTTCCAGCCGGTCCAGGCCGGCCAGGTCCAGGTCGTTGGTGGGCTCGTCGAGCAGGAAGACGTCGTAGCGGCTGAGCAGCAGCGAGGCCAGCCCGGCCCGGGCCGCCTGGCCGCCGGACAGCCCGGTCATCGGGTGCTCCAGGTCGACGCGGAGCCCCAGCTCGGCGGCGACCTGCTCGGCCCGCTCGTCCAGGTCCGCCCCGCCCAGGTCGAGCCAGCGCTCCAGCGCCGTGGCGTACGCGTCGTCCGCGCCCGGCGCCCCGGCGGTCAGCGCCTCGGTGGCGGCGTCCAGCGCCGCCTGCGCCGCGGTCACCCCGGTGCGCCGGGCCAGGAAGCCGCGGACCGTCTCGCCCGGCCGGCGCTCCGGCTCCTGCGGCAGGTAGCCCACCGTGGCGGTGGGCGGGTTCGACACCACCGACCCCTGCTCCAGCGGCTGGAGCCCGGCGAGGGTACGCAGCAGGGTCGACTTGCCGGCGCCGTTCACCCCGACCAGCCCGACCACGTCGCCGGGGGCGACCACCAGGTCCAGGTCGGTGAAGAGGAGACGGTCGCCGTGCCCGGCGGTGAGGTCCTTGGCGATCAACGTGGCGCTCATGAGGAGATCAAGCCTACCGGCGGCCCGGATCGGACGACCCGGGCTCGGGGCCCGACCGGGGTGAGGGAGACTCACAGCCGTGGTGACCACTCTGGCGATCGACTGCGGGGGCGGCGGGATCAAGGCCTCCGTGCTGGACGCGGCGGGGACCATGCGCGCCCGGCCGCTGCGCGTCCCCACGCCGTACCCGCTGCCGCCCGCCCTGTTCGTCAAGACGCTGCTGGACCTCGGCGGCCGGCTGCCCCCGCCGGACCGGCTCACCGTCGGGATGCCCGGCATGATCCGGCACGGCGTGGTGGTGGCCACCCCGCACTACGTGACCCGCTCCGGCCCGCGCAGCCGCGTCGACCCCGACCTGGTCGCCGGCTGGTCCGGGTACGACGCCCGCACCGCCCTGGCCGAGGCGTTCGGCGTGCCGGCGCTGGTGCTCAACGACGCCGAGGTGCACGGCGCGGGCGTGGTCGCCGGGACCGGCTGCGAGCTGGTGCTGACCCTCGGCACCGGGCTGGGCAGCGCGCTCTTCGACGGCGGGGTGCTCGCTCCGCACCTGGAGCTGTCGCACGCACCGGTGCGCTGGAACACCACCTACGACACGTACGTCGGGGAGCCGGAACGGCGGCGCCTGGGCGACGCGTTCTGGTCCCGGCGGATCCGTCAGATGGTGGACGGCCTCCGGCCGGTGTTCCGCTGGGACCGGCTCTACCTGGGCGGAGGCAACTCGCGCCTGATCCGGCCGGACCAGCTGGCCCGGATGGGCGACGACGTGGTGGTCGTCCCGAACACGGCCGGAATTGTCGGCGGTGTCCGGGCCTGGGAGCTGGTCGGGGACCGGTACGACCCGACCTCCTGAACACGATCTTTCCCGAAGGAACACTCGCGGTACGGCTGGTGTTGTGCCAGCGTCGGAGAAAGGGCTGGCGCGACACGAGGAGGTGGGTCGAGTGGATCTTCTGGCGGAGTACCGGCGGGCGACCATGTTCTTCGAAGCGGGTGACCCGACCGGAGCGGCCCGGCTGCTCGAACCGATCGTCGAGGCCGAGCCCGGCAACTCCTCGGTCCGGCAGCTGCTGGCCCGGGCGTACTTCCAGTCGGCCCAGCTCAACCGGGCCGAGGAGCAGCTGCGCGAGCTGGTCGACCGGGACCCGAGCGACCACTACGCGCACCACGTGCTGGGCCGCACGCTGGAGCGGATGAACCGCCCCGTCGACGCGCTGCGGCACCTGCGCATCGCGGCGGCCATGTACTCGACCAACGCCGACTACACCGCGGCGCTGCGCCGGGTGGAGGGCAAGGTCGGCGGTCGCTGACGGACGACCACGAAGGGCAGCCCTGCCGGGCTGCCCTTCGGCGTACCTACGATGGACCGGTGAAGCTCAAGCTCGATCTCCACGACATCTACAACCGCGGCCACGACATCGACCGCGCACTGCGCGGCATCATGGACGAGGCCGTGGCGAAGAAGGCCACCCTCGTGGAGATCATCCCCGGCAAGGGCTCCGGCCAGCTCAAGAAGAAGGTGCTGCGCTTCCTCGACCAGAAGGACGTCAAGCAGCTCTACCACCGGGTCGAGAAGGACTCGAAGAACTTCGGCCGCCTCTTCGTCCACTTCCGCTGGAAGTAGGTTTCGGAGCGCTCGCGGTTCTACATGCGGGCTTGGCGACGCCCGGTAACGGTTCCGGCAGCAAGCGTGATCACCATGACCGCCGCGAGAACGAGGATCGTGGTGCCGGTGGTTCCCAGCTCCCAGCCTGCTTGTCGGAAGTAGAGCTCGTAGGTGGCGTTTTGCAGGGCCGGCACCAGAAGAAGCGCCGAGGCGACGATGGGCATCCGGGCATCGATGGGCGCGGTGATGACGGCCAGTGCGGCGAACGCGTACAGGGACATCAGTGGTGCGTCCGACCAGCCGTTGATCGGGCTCGGCGTCAGAGCGACAACCGCCAGTGCGGCGAGGACGGGCCAGGCCCACGGTTTGCCCACGGGCGTTCGGGCTGCCCGGAGCAGTGGCAGCAGGGCCAGCGAAGCCAGCAGCGCCGGCCAGAACCTGGGACTTATCGCGCCCTGGAGGCCATCAATCGACCAGAGCGACTCGGTCCACCAGTTTGCCGAAAGATGTTGTGCGACCACGGTCGATATCGCCGCACCGAATGCCAGCCGGTAGCTACCCCACGCCGCGGCGAAAAGCGCGATGACCAGCAGCGCCGGAATGATGATGAACCACCATGTGCCGAGGTTGTACGGGCCCTCCGACGGCACGGTCACCAGGAATGAGATCGGACCTCCGGCCCAGAGAGTCAGGCCGTACACGAGCAGGGACAGCGCGGACAGCCGCAGTGCGGAGTGTCCCAGCGCCGATCGCGAGCCGAGCCGGTCGACACCGGTGCGGGCGCGTAGCCCTCCGACCACGAGCGCCGCCGCTTCTCGAAGGCTCGGCCGCCGTGTGTTGTCAGCCGTGGCGAGCAGGGTTTCGAGCATCTCGTCGGCGCGATACTGCCGGTAGGCGCGGGGGTAGGCCCGCAGTAGCCAACGGTAACGGCGCTCCAGCTCGGTCATGCCGGCACCGCCCGACCCGCGGTCATCGGGCGGACGGAACGGTTGCGAACGACGCTCGCCGCCGCAGCCATTCGCTCTGCCTCCGCACGCAGCGCGGACATACCTCGCTGGGTCAGCTCGTAGGTGCGGCGGGCGCGGCCGTTGACCACCGCTTCCTCGGCCACCCGCACCATCTCCTCACCGGTGAGCCGGTCCAGAGCGGCGTAGAGGGTGCCCGTCGTGAGGCGTACCCGCCCGTCGGACAACTCCTGCGCCCGCTTGACGATCGCGTAGCCGTGCAAGGGTTCGTCCTGCAGTGCGGCCAGGATGAAATAGGTAGGTTCGCGCATCGACGCGGAGGGCCTAGTCATGTCGTCGACATAAGCAGATGATCGACGTATCGGTCAAGATCCGGGCGCGACGCGGACTGCGGGGAGCGGATGGCCGCGGCGACATCGTCTGAACCCGAGAGCTCCGACCGCCAGAAGTAAGCCCGGTAAGAGCCCCTTGCCCGGATAATTGCCCGGAGAGGCGGCGCCTCGGGCGGCGGGAGGCCGGGCATGACGACCGGAGGCAGCAGCGAGCTGGTGCGCCGGCCGAACGGGTCGACCCGGGCGACCCTGCTGGAGCTGCTCTTCGACGTCGTCTTCGTGGCGGCGCTGGCGTTGGTCTCGATGCTGATCGCGGACCGGCCCTCGGGGAGCGATGTCGCACAGGTCGTGATCATGCTGATGGCGATCTGGTGGACCTGGTCGGTCACCTCGACCACCACCGACTTCTACGACCCGGACCAGCGACCGATCCAGGCCATCCTGATGGTGACCATGCTCGGTGCCGTGGTGACGGCTGCGGCGCTGGCCGTCAACTCGCACGCGCTGGTCTTCGCGGTCGGCTACGTGGCTCCCCACCTGATCCGTGGGGTGGTGCTGGTGACCGTGCTGCACCAGCACCGGCACATGGCCGAGCAGCGGGCCTTGCGGTTCCTCTTCTGGTTCGTGGTCTCCAGCTTCTTCTGGATCGGCGGGGCGCTGCTGCCGCATGGGTGGCCGTGGACGCTCTGGGCGGTCGCCATCACGATCGACTACGTCTCGGCCGCGGCGCGCTACCCGACGCCTCGTCTCGGCCGGGTGCCCTTCAGGCAGTACGAGAAGACCACCGAGCACCTGGGTGAGCGCTACCAGCAGTTCATCATCCTGGCGCTCGGTGACGTCATCCTGGTGCCGACCCTGGAGATCAGCAGGTCCGAGTTCACCCTGGCCCGTTCGGCCGCCTTCCTGACCGCCTTCGCCTCGATGCTTCTGCTCTGGCAGATCTACGTCCTGCGGGCCGGTTCGATCGTGCGGACCACCGCGCCCAGGCTGCTGCGGCGGGCGACCCGGTTGGCGCCGTACACCCACCTGGTCATGCTGACCGGCGTGGTCTGCACCGCCGCCGCGTCCGACCTGGTCGTCGAGCGGCCCACCGGCGAGACGCCCGGCCGGTGGATCGCGCTGATCCTGGGCGGGCCCGCGCTCTTCCTGCTGGGGCGCACCCTGTTCACCTACCGGATCGTCGGCACGTTCCCGCGGCACCGGGTGTTCTGGCTGGTGGCTCTGGTGGCCGCCACGCCGTGGGCGGGCGGCTGGCCGCCGATGCTGGTCACCGCCTTCGCGGTGCTGGTGCTGGCCGGGGTGGTGACCGGGGACATGATGGGCGGGCGGCGGGCCCGTCCCCCGCTGCGGGGGCGCCCCGGCTGACGGGGGACGGGCGCGGCGTCGGGCGTCAGCCGTCCTTCCGGACCCGGTAGGCGAGGTGGGTGACCTCCGTGCCCTGTACGACGCGGGTGGGGCCCTCCAGCTGGAGCGGGGCGATCCCCAGATTTGCGAAGAGCGGGATGCCGTCGCCGAGCAGGACCGGGACGAGGTCGACGTGGACCTCGTCGAGCAGGCCGGCCTCCAGGACCTGGGTGGCGATGGTGCCGCCGTTCACGCCGACCTCCTTGTCGCCGGCGATGGCCTTCGCCCGCGCGATCGCCGCCTCGATGCCGTCGGTCACGAACACGAACGAGTCGCCCTCCCGGTCCCAGCCCTCGGGCACGTGGTGGGTGACCACGACGACCGGCACGTCCATCGGGTGCCGACCGCCCCAGCCGTTGGTCATGTCGAACAGCCGCCGGCCGACGACGAGCGCCCCGGTCCGCTCGGTCAACTCGCGGATGTGCTGTGCGCTCGCCTCCGACGTACGGAAGGTCATGTCGGGGTTGGCTGTGGGGACCTCCACGTCGCCGTTGCCGTACCACCGGAAGAGGTGTTCGAACCCGCCGTGGGACGTGTCGGCGATGTAGCCGTCCAGCGACATGGTGGCTCCGGTCGTCACCTTCGTCATCGTTCTGCTCCTCGGATCGTGGCTCGTCCTTCACCCAGGAGTAGAAGCTGGGGCACCTCCCTCGACATCCGTCGCAGAATTTTTCTACAAGGAATAGGTCCGGGCCACCGCCAGCATCTCCGAGCTGTGCGAGCCCACCACGCCGACGTCGGCGGGCCGGGCCCGGAACCCGGGCAGCTCGCCCAGCCCGTCGCTGGCGTCCATGGCACGCAGGTTCACCTGACCCGCCTTCGGCACCAGGGTCAGGGTGACCTCGACGCCCTCCGGCGGCGGGGCGTGGAAGACGACGCCGAAGCCCCACCGGCCGTCGCGCGCCTTCACCGGCACGTCCCGCCCGGCCACGGTGGCCGACCGCACCTGCGCCGTGGACGTGTCCACGTGCAGGGAGAGCAGCCGGACCGGCCGCTGCGGCAGCACCCGGACCCGCAGCACCCGCTGGTCGCCGGAGCGGGTGTCGGAGAGGGTCTCCAGCCTCGGGGCGGGCAGGTCCGCCGCCTGGGCCGCGCCGCTCCGCAACTCCGCGTCACCCAGCCCCGGGAAGTCGTCGGCCACCGAAACGGCGCGGTCCACGTACCCGTCGGTCCAGGGCTGGGGATCCTCCTCGTGACTGAGCCACTGCGCCTTGCCGGTGCCGGCGTCGAGGGCGTACATGAGGTGGGTCGGCACGGGGTGCGCGGCGTCGAAGCGGTCCACGGCCAGGCCGACCCCGGCGAGCACCACGGCGGCGAGCGCGGCGGCGCCGGCGGGCAGCGCGCCGAGCCGGCGGGCCCGGAGCGCGAGCAGGCCGCGCTGGCCGCCGGCCTGCGGGTGCAGCAGGTCCACGACGGGCAGCGCGGCCAGGCCGAGCAGCACCGCGACGAGCGCCGCCACGCCACCCATGCCCATGCCGAGCGCCGGGAAGAGCAGCACGACGGTGGGCAGCAGGATCACCACGGCGACCGCACCGGCCAGGGTCACGGCGACCACCGGCCAGGGGCCGTCCCGGCGGGTGGCCAGCGCCGCCAGGCCGGCGAGCGCGCCGGCCAGGGCGGGCAGGGTGGTCAGGTACGCGCCACCGGGCACCAGCACGGCGAGGAGCACCCCGAACAGGGCCAGCCAGACCAGGCCCCCGAAGGCCAGGGCGGCCGGACCCGCCCACCGGCGGGTCAGCGCGTACCAGGCGAACAGGATCGCGGCGGCGAGCGCCACCACGGCGAGCCGGTACCAGACCGGGCGGTACGGGTCGAGCAGCTCGGCGTAGCCGGGGCGGACGGTGGTGACCGCGGTCCAGAGCAGCCACGCGCCCAGCGGGGCGGTGACGACCGGCACGAGGGCCAGCGCGACGCCGGCCACGAGCCGCCCGGTGGTGGCCCGGCCGCGCCGGCGCAGCAGAACGCCGAGCACGCCCACCGCGAGCAGGGCCGCCAGCGCCAGCGGCAGGGTCAGCCAGCCGGGGTAGCGGACCAGCCCGCCGGGCACCGGGAAGTAGGTGTCGTCGTGACCGGAGCGCAGGTCGCGCAGGTCGGTGCGGCCGAACTCGCGGGCCAGGCCCAACGCGTTGTCGCCGTGCATCTGGAGGCTGCCCCGGTTCATGACGGCCGGCACGTCGAGCGGGGTGTGGTAGACCGCGCCGCCGTCGATGTACGCGGAGTTCAGCCCGACGAACCGGTGGTCGAGGAAGGCCGTGAAGTCGGTGTCGTTGGGCAGCGCCCGGTAGATCTCCACGGCGAACGAGGTGCCCACCGGGTGCGGTGCGGCGCGCCCGAAGGCCTCCACGAGCTTCGCGTTGTTCCGGGACGTCTCGAACATGATCACCGGGCCGGTGGAGCCGCGGGCCTCCAGGTTGAGCACCACGCCGCCGTCGGCGGCCAGCGGGTGGTCCGCGGCGAAGCCGGCGGCCCCGCACAGGCACGCCTCCTCCGCGTCGGTGAGCACCAGGACCACGTCGTTGCGGGGGCGTGGGCCGGCGGCCAGCGCCCGGGCCACCTCCAGGATCGTGGAGCTGCCGGCCGCGTCGTCGTTGCCCCCCGGCCCCGACTGCACCGAGTCGTAGTGCGCCACCAGGAAGACCCGTCCGGTCGGGTCGGTGCCGGGCAGCCGGGCCACCACGTTGCGGACCCGGGCCAGGGTCGCGCCACCGGCCGCCCCGCTGAGCTGCCCGGCCTCCGGGGCCACGGTGTCCTGCACCTCGGTCTCCAGGCCCAGCCCGCGCAGCACGCCCACGACGTGCTCCCGGACCTGGTCGTTGGCGGCGCTGCCGGCCACGTGCGGTCGCGCCGCGATGACCTTGACCTGCTGGTACGCCCGCTCGGCGCTGAACGCGTCCGCGGGCGCGTCGGCCGGGCGGGGCGCCGGGGTGGCCAGGTCGACCAGGACGCCGGCGCCGACGGCGAGCAGCGCGGCGAGCGCGGCCAGCGCGGCGGGCAGCCGCCGGCGCGGCCGGGCCAGCGCCCGGTCGGCCGGCCGGGTGGGAGGCGGGCCCGGCCGGGCCGGCGCGCGGTCGACGGCGCGGGTGGGGGGTACGCCCACGGGTGACTCCTCGGGGTGCTTCGGGGGTGGGCATCATCCTGCACCCCCGCGGCCTGCGGCGGCACTCCCGCCGGCCGGTGCGCTCCCGGCCGGACCCCGGTCGCGGCGTAACATCGGGCGTTGGCCGTGCCGCTGTTCGTCGGGTGGATTCGCTCACCTCGCCCGCGCCGACTCCGGTCGTGTTGTGTGCGACCGTTGTCTGATACAGGATCAGCAGCGCACTCGGAAGGAGCCCCGACATCACCAGCGAACTCCCGCGTCTCGCGGCGGTGACCCGGCCGCACCGGGGCGTCGGTCTGCCCGGCGTCCCCGTCGTGCCGCAGGCCGGGCTGGGGCACTACGGCCGGGTGCCGCCCGGCGAGCGACTGCGGGTCCTGCTGGTCGAGGACGACGAGGGCGACGCCTTCCTGGTCGGC
This sequence comes from Micromonospora halotolerans, assembly GCF_032108445.1. NCBI lineage: Bacteria > Bacillati > Actinomycetota > Actinomycetes > Micromonosporales > Micromonosporaceae > Micromonospora > Micromonospora halotolerans. Next base: position 3,104,422 of record NZ_CP134876.1, read on the forward strand.
GAGCTGCTCGCCGAGACCAACTCGATGATCGACCTGCTGGTCGCCACCAGTCTCAGCGAGGCCCGGCAGCGGGTGATGGGGGTCGACTGCGTCCTGCTCGACCTGGGCCTGCCCGACGCGCAGGGCCTGGACGGGCTCCGCCAGGTGCTGGAGATGGCCAGCGGGGCGGCGGTCTGCGTGCTCACCGGCCGCTCCGACGAGCACCTGGGCATCGTGGCGGTCGCCGAGGGCGCGCAGGACTACCTGGTCAAGGGGCAGGTCGACGGCGTCCTCCTGACCCGGGCGCTGCGCTACGCGGTGGAGCGCAAGCGGGCCGACGAGAACGCCCGCCGGCTGCGTGAAGTGGAGCTGCGCCAGGCCGAGTCGGCCCGCCTGGAGCGCGGCCTGCTGCCCCAGCCGCTGATGACCACCGACCAGGTGGCGGTGCACACCTTCTACCGCCCCGGCCGGCACGCCGCGCTGATCGGCGGCGACTTCTACGACGTGGTGCAGACCCGGCCGGACCGGATCGACCTGATCGTCGGCGACGTCTGCGGCCACGGCGTGGACGAGGCCGCCCTCGGCGTCGAGCTGCGGGTGGCCTGGCGGGCCCTGGTCCTGGCCGGGGTGCCGGACGACGAGGTGCTGCCCGCGCTGGAGCAGGTGCTGATGAGCGAGCGCCGGCTCCAGGAGATCTTCGCCACGGTGGCCACCGCCCGGCTCGACCTGGCGGCCAACCGCGCCACCGTGCGACTCGCCGGCCATCCGCCGCCGCTGCTGCTCAGCGGGGGTAAGGTCGCTCCGGTGCCGGCCCCGGGCGGTCTGCTGCTCGGCGTGCGGCCGCGCCGACCCGTTGCCTTCGACCTGGAGTTCGACACCGATGACTGGTCCCTGCTGATGTACACCGACGGCCTCATCGAGGGTCGGGTGGGCAGCGGTGACGACCGGCTGGACGTGCCGGGGCTGACCGATCTGCTCGCCGACCCCGCCAACCGCGCGGTGTCCCTGGCCGAGCTGCCCGCCTGGCTGGTCGGCCGGGCCGAGCAGCTCAACGGCGGCCCGCTCGCCGACGACGTCGCCATGCTGCTGGTCACCCGCGGCGGTGGCCGGTGAACCAGCAGGGTTGGACCCTGCGGCGGCGGGTCATCGCGCTGCTCGGCGTGGTGCTGGTGCTGCTGCTCGGGCTGGCCGCGGCCGAGGCGACCCTCGCTGCCAAGAACCGACAGAACATCGACGCGGTGCTGCTCAAGACCGGCCCGTTGCGGGTCCAGGCGCAGGAGCTGATGAGCGCCCTGCTCGACCAGGAGACCGCCGTCCGCGGCTACGCGGTGAACGCCGACCGCAAGGACCTGGCGCCCTACCAGGACGGTCTGCGGCGGGAGCGGGACACCGTCGCCGAGATGCGGAAGCTGGCCGTCGACTACCCGGACGTGCTGCGCGAGGTGGGGGTCGTCGAGCAGCGGGCCGCCGAGTGGCGGACCGCCGTCGCCGAGCCGGTCATCGCCACGACCGAGCGCAGCGGCCCGTCCGCCGGCCAGGCGCTGATCACCGACCAGACCCGGCAGCAGTTCGACAGCATCCGCACGGCGGTCGACGCCCTCCAGGACGAGATCCTGGAGGTCCGGCAGGAGACCGCCGACAAGGTCAACGCGACCAGCAACGTGCTGGTGGTGCTCCTGATCATCGCGGCCCTGGTGGTGGCGGTGGCCGGTGCGGTCCTGCTGCTCTCCCTCGACCGGATCCTCATCCGGCCCCTCTCCGGCCTGGTCAGTCAGGTGCGGAAGGTCGCCTCGGGTGACTACCGGCACCACATCGAGGGGAGCGGGCCGCCGGAGTTCCGCCTGCTCGCCGACGACATCGACCTCATGCGGCAGAAGATCGCCCGGGAGCTGGACGAGGTACGCGAGGCGCGCGAGAGCATCGAGTGGGTCAACAGCCAGCTCCAGAAGCAGGCCGAGGAGCTCACCCGGTCCAACCGTGACCTGGAGCAGTTCGCGTACGTCGCCTCGCACGACCTGCAGGAGCCGCTGCGCAAGGTGGCCAGCTTCTGCCAGCTCCTCCAACGACGCTACGCGGGCCAGCTCGACGAGCGGGCCGACCAGTACATCGCGTTCGCGGTCGACGGCGCGCAGCGGATGCAGCGGCTGATCAACGACCTGCTCGCGTTCTCCCGCATCGGCCGGCTCACCACCGGCTTCACCGAGGTCGACCTCAACAAGGTGATGGGCGACGTGGCCGGGCAGACCGAGGCGGCCCGGCAGTACGCCCACGCCGAGCTGAGCTGGGACGAGCTGCCCGTGATCCGCGGCGAGGAGCCGCTGCTGACCAACCTGCTGGCCAACCTCGTCAGCAACTCGATCAAGTTCCGCCGCCCCGACGTGCCACCGAAGGTGCACGTCTCGGCCCGGCTGGTCGACGGCGAGTGGGAGATCAGCTGCCGCGACAACGGCATCGGCATCGAGCCGGAGTTCGCCGACAAGATCTTCGTGATCTTCCAGCGGCTGCACTCCAAGGACGCCTACCCGGGCACCGGCATCGGGCTGGCCATCGTCAAGAAGATCGTCGAGTACCACGGCGGCCGAGTGTGGGTGGACACCGACACCCCGGAGGGCACCACGATCCGGTTCACGCTTCCCGCCCTGGCCGAGGACGTCGCGGCGGCGGAACCGGCCGAGGTCGAGGAGTCGACCGGGGACGGGGCGGCGACCGGGGACGGCGTCGAGGACGCCGCGGTGAGCGTGACCCGGCAGCCGGACGGCACGGCCCGGGAAGAGACGCCCGAGGGGGCGGCCCGAGACAGTGAGACGGGTGGCATGAAGGAGACGGTGGGATGACCGCGCCGGCGGACGGCAAGAGCCCGATCGAGGTCCTGCTCGTCGAGGACGATCCGGGCGACGTGCTGATGACCCAGGAGGCGTTCGAGGAGCACAAGCTCCGCAACCGGCTCACCGTCGTCTCGGACGGCGCGGAGGCGCTGGCCTACCTGCGCCGCGAGGGCCAGTACGCGGAGGCCGTGACCCCCGACCTGGTCCTGCTCGACCTGAACCTGCCCCGCCGGGACGGCCGGGAGGTGCTGGAGGAGATCAAGAAGGACGAGCAGCTCTGCCGGATCCCGGTCGTGGTGCTCACCACCTCCCAGGCCGACGAGGACATCCTGCGCAGCTACCAGCTGCACGCCAACGCCTATGTGACGAAGCCGGTGGACTTCGAGCGCTTCATCTCGGTGGTCCGCCAGATCGACGAGTTCTTCGTCAGCGTGGTCAAGTTGCCGCCGCGTGGGTGACCCGCTGCTGGAGGAGGTCGGCGCGCTGCTGCGGGAGGCCGCGGCCGACATCGTGGTGCCGCTGTTCCGCCGCCTCGACGACTCCGACATCTCCGAGAAGGCTCCCGGCGAGGTGGTCACCGTCGCCGACCGGAAGGCCGAGGCGCTGATCTCCGCCGGGCTGCGGCGGCTGCGCCCCGGCTCGGTGGTGGTCGGTGAGGAGGCGGTCGCCGACGACCCGACCCTGCTGCGGCACCTGCGCGGCGCCGGTGACGTCTGGCTGGTCGACCCGGTGGACGGCACCGCCAACTTCGCCGCCGGCCGGCGTCCCTTCGCCCTCATGGTGGCGCTGCTGACCGACGGGGTGCCGGTCGCCTCCTGGGTCTACGACCCGCTGGACGGCGCGCTGGCCAGCTGCCGGGTGGGCGACGGCACCTGGCTGGACGGCGAGCCGGTGCGTACCGCCGGGCGGGAGCCCGAGGTCGGTGCGCTGCGCGGCACGGCGATGACCCGTTTCCTGCCCCCGGACTTCCGGCGCAGCGTGGAGGCGGGCGGTGCGCGGCTCGGCGAGCTGCTGCCCGGCCAGCACTGTGCCGGCCGGGAATACCTGGACGTGCTCACCGGCACGCAGCAGTTCGTGCTCTTCTGGCGCACCCTGCCCTGGGACCATGCCCCCGGCACGCTGCTGGTGCGGGAGGCCGGCGGGGTGGCCCGCCGCTTCGACGGCACCGACTACCACCCGGCCGACGAGGGCAAGGGCCTGCTGGTCGCGGCCAGCGAGGAGACCTGGGAACAGGTCCGGGCCGCCCTCCTGGGCGGCTGAGCGAGCGGTCCGCGACGGCCCCGGCACGCTCCGTCGACGATCTGCGTCGTCCGAGGTCGGGGGCGTGGTGCGCGACCCGCGGTCCGGTATCGTGACCGGCGGTCTCCGCCCGCAGGCCGCCGCCCGGCGCCGGTGGAGCCGCCGCCGCGCAAGGTCGACTCGGGGGCCGGCGGTCGACGGAAGGACCCTCACGTGCCCAGGAACAGGCTCACCAGCCGGCCCGTCCGCCGTTCGCTGGTCGCCCTGCTCGCCGCGACGGCCCTGCTGTTGGGCGCCGGTCCCGCCCCGGCCGGGGCGGCCGCCGCCGCGCCCACTCCGAGCGCCCCGGACGAGGGCGGCAGCAAGCAGCTCCGCGAGGCACTGGAGGCGGCGGCGAAGGGCCACATCGACGCCAAGAACCGGCTCGACAACTCCAAGCGGCGGCAGGTCGCGCTGGCCAACCAGCTCAAGCAGGTCGAGGGGCGCCTGGTCGAGCTGTCCGCGCAGGTCGGCGAGGTGGCCGCGCAGTCCTACCGGCTGGGCCGGTTGACCCCGGTGTCGATGCTGCTGGGCAGCTCCGACCCCGACGACTTCCTGAAGCGGGCCGCCGAGCTGGACGTGATGGCCCAGCGGGACAGCAAGCGCCTGCACGACCTCAACGAGGCGAAGGCCCAGGCCGCCGAGGCGAAGGTGGCCATCGACATCGAGGTGCGGGAGCAGCAGAAGCAGCTCGCCGTGCTGGCCAAGAAGAAGCGGGACGCCGAGGTGGCGCTCGCCAAGGTCAGCTCCGGCTCCGGCTCCGGCTTCGGCGGCACCTCGTCGTCGGCCAAGCCGGCGCCGCGCAACCCGGACGGCTCGTGGCCGTCGGAGTCCTGCTCGGTGAACGACCCGACGCCGGCCGACGGCTGCATCACCCCGCGCACCCTGCACATGCTCCAGCAGGCCAAGGCGGCCGGCTACAAGCGCTACGTCTCCTGCCACCGCAGCGGCGGGGGTGGCGAGCACCCGAAGGGCCGGGCCTGCGACTTCGCCGCCGCGACCGGCGGCTTCGAGGACAAGTCCGCCACCGGCGGCGACAAGGCGTACGGCGACAGCCTCGCCAGCTGGGCCAAGAACAACGCCAGCCGGCTCGGCATCATGTATGTCATCTGGTACCGGCAGATCTGGATGCCGAACACCGGCTGGCGGTCGTACAGCGGGGGCGGCAGTCCCGCCGCCGACCACACAAACCATGTTCATATCTCGATGTATTGACCCCTGCCGTGGGGAACGCTGCGTAGCATCGCCACGGTGAGCAGCACATCGTCCGACGTCGTCGCGGAGCCGGCGCCGAGCGCGCCGGTCCCGCCCCGGGCCCTGCCGAACGGGCTCGCCGCGTTCCTGGTCTTCCTCTCCAGCGGGGCCGTGCTGGTGCTGGAGACGGTCTCGCTCCGCCTGGTCGGCCCGTACGTCGGGGTGACCCTCCAGGTGACCAGCTCGGTGATCGGCATGGCCCTGGGCGCCATCGCGTACGGGGCGTGGATGGGCGGCTGGCTGGCCGACCGGCGGGACCCGCGCACCCTGCTCGCTCCGGCCCTGGTGCTGGCCGGCATCGCCACCGCGGTCACCCTGCCCGTCGTCCGGTACGCCGGTGAGGCGCTGCGCGGCGGCGCGGCGAGCGCGGTGCTGCTGCTGACCGCGCTGGCGGTGCTGCTGCCGGCGGCGTTGCTGGCCGGGGTCACGCCGCTCGTGGTGAAGCTCCAGCTCGCCGACCTGCGCCGCACCGGGCAGGTGGTCGGCCGGCTCTCCGGCATCGGCACCCTGGGCGGCATCACGGCCACCCTGGCCACCGGCTTCGTGCTGGTGGCGGCGCTGCCCAGCACGGTGATCGTGCTGGCGCTGGCCGGCGTGCTGGGGGTGACCGGGCTGGTGCTCGGGGCGTACCTGCGCCGGCAGGCGGGGGCGGCGCTGCCCGGTCCGGCCCGCGCCAGGGCCGCCCTGGGGGTGCTCGGCCTCGCCGCGGCCGGCCTCTCCGCGGTCGCCCCGAACCCGTGCGACGTGGAGACCGCCTACCACTGCGCCCGGGTCGAGGCGGACGGGCAGCGGGCCCAGGGGCGCACGCTCTACCTGAACTCCGCCGAGCACTCCTACGTGGACCTGGCCGACCCGACCCACCTGAAGTACGCGTACACCCAGTGGATCGGCCTGGTCGCGGACGTGGCGCGGCCGGCGAAGCAGCCGGTGGACGCGCTGCACCTGGGTGGCGGCGGCTTCACCATGCCGCGCTACCTGGCCGCGACCCGGCCGGGCAGCGACAACCTGGTCTTCGAGATCGACGGCGCCCTGGTCGAGCTGGACCGGCGGGAGCTGGGCGTGCGCACCGGGCCGCGGCTGCGCGCCCGGGTGGGGGACGCGCGGGTGCTGCTCGGCGCCGAGCCCACCGACAGCCGGGACCTCATCGTCGGCGACGCCTTTGGTCACCTGGTGGTGCCGTGGCACCTGGCCACCCGGGAGATGGCCGCCGACATCCGCCGGGTGCTCCGGCCGGACGGGATCTACGTGCAGAACGTCATCGACTACCCGCCGGACCGGTTCATCCGCGCCGAGCTGGCCACCGTGGCGGCCGAGTTCCGCAACGTGGCGCTGATCGCCCCGCCCGGCGCGATCGCCGGGCAGCACGGCGCGAACTTCCTCATCGTGGCCTCCGACGCGCCGCTGCCGCTGGCCGACGTCCCGGCGCGGCTGCGGCTGCTCACCGAGCCGGCGAAGCTGCTGGACGGGGGGAAGGTGGCCGAGTTCGTCGGGGACGCGCTGGTGCTCACCGACGACTACGCGCCGGTGGACCAGCTCCTCGCGACCGCCTGATCGGGTGACTTCGCTGACCGATTTCGACCCATGAGGTGTACGAGGGCCCACCTCGGGCAACTGGACCGACCATGGGTGCAGCGGTCAGGAACGGCGCGCAGCTGCTCGGCGAGCGGTACCGGCTGGTCGAGCAGCTCGGCGCGGGGGGCATGTCGGTCGTCTGGCGCGGCTACGACGAGGTGCTCGGACGGCAGGTGGCGATCAAGGTGCTGGCCTCGCGGCTGGCCAGTGACAAGGCGTTCCGGCACCGGATCCGGATCGAGGCGCAGGCCGCCGCGCGGCTCTGCCACCCCAACATCACCAACGTGTACGACTACGGGGAGTCCGAGCAGGTCGGGCTGACCGTCCCGTACGTGGTGATGGAGTTGGTCGACGGCGGCCCGCTGAGCAGCCGGCTCGGCCGGGGCGGGCAGCTGCCCTGGCGGGAGGCGCTGACGATCGGCGCGGAGGTGGCGTCCGCGCTGGCCACCGCGCACGCCCGGGGCGTGGTGCACCGCGACGTGACCCCCGGCAACGTCATGCTCACCTCGACCGGGGTGAAGGTCGTCGACTTCGGCATCTCGGCGCTGGTGGGGGAGAGCGAGAAGGGCCCGGACGGGGCGCTGCTCGGCACGCCCGCCTACCTGGCGCCGGAGCGGCTGGACAACGGCCACGTCTCCCCGGCCACCGACGTCTACGCGGTCGGCCTGCTGCTCTACCGGATGCTCACCGGCCGGCTGCCCTGGCAGGCCAGCACCACCACGCAGATGCTCCGCGCCCACATGTACAACGAGCCGGACCCGATGCCGCCCGTGGTGGGACTTCCCGACGAGGTCGCCGAGCTGGTCCGGCGCTGCCTGGCGAAGCGTCCGGAGGACCGCCCGGCCACGTCCGAGGTGGCCCGTACGCTCGCCGAGGCCGCCGGGATCGCGGCGATCGTGCCGGTCTCCCCGGCGCTCGGCCAGTTCGACCCGACGCTCATGGAGAACGCGGGCACCACCATCCTGCCGTGGTCGGCGGCGACCGACGCGCTGCCCTTCTCGGCGATCCGCACGAAGACCCGCCGGGCCGCGGCCCGCCGGCGCAAGGTGGAGGCCGGGGTGGCCGCGGCCGGCCTGATCGCGGTGACCGCCGCGCTGTGGGGGGTCACCTCGAAGAGCCCGGCCAGCGGCGGGGTGGAGCCGACCGAGGCCCGGATGGGCCTGCCCGAGCCGGCCCCCTGCGCGGTCGACTACGTGCTGCGCCGCGACTCCGGCAAGGACTTCACCGCGGACCTGACCCTCACCAACACGGGTAGCCGCGAGCTGCGGGACTGGACCATGAGCTTCACCTTCCCGGGCAGGCAGACGGTCGGCGCGGCCCAGCCCGCGGTACGCCAGCAGGGCAAGACCGTGCTGGTGCAGGCCCCGGCAACCGACGCCGCGCTGGCGCCGGGCGCCTCGAAGAAGGTCTCGCTGACGGGCAGCTACACCGGGGGCAACCCACTGCCGGTGGAGTTCAAGGTCGGCGAAAGCACCTGCGGCGTGCAGGTGTCCGGCGTCGCCGGGTCCGCGCCGAGCACGGCGCCGCCGCCCACCAGGGCGCCGGCGGCCAAGGCACCGGCGAAGGCGCCGGCGGCCAAGGCACCGGCGAAGGCGCCCGCGAAGTCCGCCGCGAAGGGCAAGCCCGGCAAGGGCAAGGAGGACGGCAAGGGAAAAGGCAGGTAGACCGGCCGAAGGGGGGCGGGCACGGCGGCAAGGCCAAGAAGAAGTGACGGTCAGGTCAGCCCGGCGAACTGCTGCACCCGATCGATCGGGCCCTCCACGATGAGGACGCTCTCCGGTTCGAGGACGGTGTCCGGGTCCGCGTAGCGGAACGGCTCGCCGGCGGGTTTCGCGCCGACCACCATCACCCCGTACCGGTCGATCGGGGTCAGCTCGCGCAGCGACCGGCCGACCAGCGACGGGGGCACCCGAACCTTGGCGATCGCGAAGTTGTGGCCGAACTCCATGAAGTCGAGCATCCGGCTGACGATGAGGTGCGCCACCCGGTCCCCGGTCTCCGCTTCGGGAAAGATGACGTGGTGCACGCCCACCGAGTGCAGGATCTTCGCGTGCTTCTCCGAGGTGGCCCGCGCCCAGATCTGCGGAATGGCCAGCTCGGTCAGGGCCAGCACGGTGAGCACGCTCGCCTCGACCGACGCGCCGATGGCGACCACCACCCGGCGGAAGTCCGCGACCCCCAGTTGGCGCAGCACGTTCTCCTCGGTGGTGTCCGCCTGCACCACCCGGTCGAGCCGGGACGCCCAGCGCTGCACCCGGTCCTGCTGGTGGTCGATGGCGAGTACGTCGTGGTCGAGTTGCAGCAGCGAGCCGGCCAGTCGGGAGCCGAAGCGGCCCAGGCCGATCACCACGACGCTGCTGTCGTCCGTCTTCCTAGCCGACAACGGGTTGCTCCTCCGGGTAGCGGTACAGGTGTCGCCGGGTGTTCAACGCGATCGCCGACCCGAGGGTGAGCGGGCCGACCCGGCCGATGAACATGAGCACGATGAGCACGTACTTGCCGGGCTGCGACAGCTCCGGGGCGAGGCCGGTGGAGAGACCCGTGGTGCTGAACGCCGAGGTCACCTCGAACAGCGCCGCGAAGTTGCGCAGGTTGTCGGTGAACACGATCAGCAGGATCGTGCCGAGGACCACCAGCGCCACGCTGAGCAGCGACACGGTGAGCGCCTGGCGTTGGCTGGCCGTGGCCACCCGCCGCCCGCCCACCGCCACGTCCGGCTCGCCGCGCAGCTCGGCCCAGATCACGAAGGCGAGCAGGAAGAACGTCGAGACCTTGATGCCGCCCGCGGTGCTGGCGCTGCCGCCGCCGATGAACATGAGCACGATCAGCAGCGGGTAGCTCTCCTCGGCGAGCCGGTCGGTGTTGATCACGTCGAAACCGCCGGTGCGGCTCAGCGCGATCTGGGCGAACGACGCCAGCGCCTTGCCCGGCGCGTCGTAGGTGCCGATGGTGGCCGGGTTGGTCCACTCGGCGAGCAGCAGGTACAGGAAGCCCGACCCGATCAGCACGACGGTGCCCCAGATGGTCAGCTTGGTGGCGACCGCCCAGCGGCGCGGCCGCCGCCAGAGCCGGGCGGCCTCGAACAGCGCCGGGAAGCCGAGGCCGCCGACGATCGCGCCGAGACTCAGCGGAAGCGCGACCCACGGGTCGCGGGAGAAGGCGACCAGGCCGTCGGAGTAGAGGGTGAAGCCGCCGTTGTTGAACGCCTGGACGGCGTGGAAGCTGGCGTACCAGAGCGCCCGGCCCGGGGAATAGTCGTAGACCAGCCAGAGCCGTCCGGTGATCACCACCGTCATCAGAGCCTCGGTGACGAGGACCGTGGCGACGATCCGGACCAGAAGCCAGCTCACGTCGCCGAGGCGGAACTCGGCGGTCTCGGCCTGCACGAGCAGCCGGTTGCGCAGGCCGAGCTGCCGGGAGACCACCAGGATCACCAGCGCCGCGACGGTCAGGATGCCCAGGCCGCCGAGCTGGGTGAGCACCGTGATCATGACCAGGCCGAAGTGGTTCCAGTAGTTCGGCGTGTCGTTGACGGCGAGGCCGGTGACCGAGACCGCCGAGGTCGAGGTGAACAGCGCCGTGACGAACGGGGTGTAGCGGCTCTCGCTGGTGGCCCAGGGCAGCATCAGCAGGCCGGCGCCGAGCAGGATCACCGCCAGGAACCCGAACGGCACCAGCCGTACGGGGTTCCGGAACAGGCGACGCACCAGGTCATCTTCCGTCCGGAGATTCACCGGAAGGTCAGGAACCGACCAACTGGACTCTGACCGGGTCCGCGCCGGGGCGGCTCGGGGCCCCGGGGCGGCGCCTGCCTGAGGCGGGGTGCCCGGCTGGCTGCTGGCGGACGGGCGACGGTGGTCAGCGCTGAGCACGGCCTCGTGCCGGAGCACCAGCTCGTCGCGACGACGGCCCGGGATGTTCGTGTGGGCCGCTACGAACATGATGACGTGGATGGATCGGATGTCTCGGTGACACGTGACTCTGACCGTGTCGTCGTGGGTGCCTCGATAGCGGCTCGTGAGTTACTGCCCGGGTCGCTCGTCCACGTAGATGCCGCGTCCCGGCTGGCCGGTGATCAGCCACGTCAGCTCCAACAGGTCGCGAGTGCCCTGCCGTCCGTCCTCGGTGAGAATCCGGGACCTTTCCATCGTCCGGGCGATTCATGTCCGCTATGCGTAACATGCCCTATTAATGGTCGTTTCGTCCCGTGTCAAGGATCCACGATACGGGGGACGTACATGAGAATGACCTCTGCGCCGAACAGGCGAGCGAGCATCGGAGTGCGGTTGGCCGCCTTCGGGTTGCTGACCGGCGCCCTGGTGCTCGGCGGCACGCCGGCCCTGGCCGCCCAGACGATCAGCATCGATCCGTTGGACGTACCGAAGAGGGCGGCGGACGCGTCCCAGTTCTGCTATCCGGGCGGCGGGCCCTTCCCGAACGAAGAGACGTGGGTGTTCGACCTGTCCGGCGACCCGCAGACCAGCGGCGTCTTCCAGTCGCTGTCGACGACGTTCAGGACGTCCGGCGGCACCGTGACGCGGCCGATCCCCGGCACGCCGAACAGTGAGATCGTCGACTTCGAGGGCGTGAGCCGAGCCTTCATCCGGCTGCCGGCCGGCTGGACGCTCACCGGCGCCACCGCGGTGATCTCGGGGACGGCGGAGAAATTCGTCCTCGCCCACACCTGCGCCGCCTCCGGGGCCCCGGGGAATCCAGGAGATCCAGGTGACCCCGGGGATCCGGGGGACCCCGGCGACCCCGGCGACCCGGGCGACCCCGGCGACCCGGGCGACCCGGGATACCCCGGGGATCCGGGCGACCCGGGGTATCCCGGGAACCCGGGACACCCCGGCGATCCCGGATACCCGGGAGGTCAGCAGCAGGTCAGCCTGTCGATCGACAAGAAGGCCCGGGTCGAGTCGGACTGCCGCGAGCGGTGTGAGAACGACGGCTTCGCGGCCGAGGGCGACAAGATCTTCTACACCTACCGGGTCGCCAACACCGGAACCGTGAGAATCACCGACGTCTCGGTCGACGACCCGACCGCCGGGTACGTGACCTGCAACAACACCAGCCTCGCCCCGGGCACCAGCACGGACTGCCACGCCGTCCATCCCCACGAGGTCGACTGGCGTGACGTCAAGGAGGGCAAGGTGGTGAACACCGCCCGGGCCAGCGGTCGGTACCGCTACCGGACCGTGGTCTCCGACCCGGTCACCGTCACTATCTGCATCCGGGACGGCAAGTACGACCACCGCAAGGACGACAAGGACTGGCAGGGCGGCAAGGACGGGGAAGACTGGCAGAAGGGCAAGGACGGCAAACTGCCGGTGACCGGCACGAGTTCCGTCCAGACGGCCTCGCTGGGTGGCGGCCTGCTGGCCGCCGGCGGTCTCCTGGTCGGCCTGAGCCGGCTGCGGCGGAGGATGCGCGTCACCGCCTGACCCGTACCTCCGAAGCGCTCCGGGCACCGCACGCGGTGTCCGGAGCGTTCCGTGTTTCGGGCGGCTTCGATGGCGGGGCGCGACACAGTGGCGTCCCGCGCGGTGGTGGCGGCGGCCACCGGGACCGGAGGAGTGATCCGCCGGCCCGGGGTGCTTGTAACGGCCGGCCACCCCACCTGCGTTACTTGTGTGTTTCGGCCACATAGCCCGTGCGTGACGTCACTTCTAGCGTGAGCCGACAACTGACACTTCCCCCTGTCCCCACCTGGAGTCGCAATGACGATCCGGCACACGCGACGGGTGTTCCTTTCCGCCGCCACGGTGATGGCGGCCGCGCTCGCGGCCACGGCCTGTGGCAGCCCGCAGGACACCGCCTCCGGCGGCGGCGACGCCGCACCGGTCAAGGTCGGCCTGGTGTATTCCCAGTCCGGGCCGCTGGCCAGCTACGGCAAGCAGTACATCGAGGGCTTCAAGGCCGGCCTCGACTTCGCCACGAAGGGCACCGGCAAGGTCGGCGACCGGAAGGTCGAGCTGACCGAGGTCGACGACGCGGGCGACCCAGCCAAGGCGGTCTCCGCGGCCAAGGACCTCATCGGCAAGGGCACGAAGATCATCGCCGGGTCCACCTCGTCCGGCGTGGCCCTCCAGGTCGCCCCGATCGCGGCGCAGAACAAGGTGCTGTTCATCTCCGGACCGGCCGCCACCGACGCGGTGACCGGCGCGAACAAGTACACCTTCCGCTCGGGCCGGCAGTCGTACCAGGACGTGGTGACCGCCAAGTCGTTCATCGGCGACGCCGCCGGCAAGAAGGTGGTCGTCTTCGCCCAGGACGGCGCCTTCGGTGACGCCAACGAGGCCGCCGTCAAGGCCGTCATCGGCGGTGCCGGCGCGACCGTGAGCAGCGTGCGGGCCCCGGCCAGCGCGACCGAGTTCACCCCGTTCGCCAGCCAGATCAAGGCCGCCAAGCCGGACCTGCTCTTCGTCGCCTGGGCCGGCACCACCGCCCCGGCCATGTGGCAGACCCTCGACCAGCAGGGCGTGCTCTCCTCCACCACGGTCGTCACCGGCCTGGACATCCGCGCCTCCTGGCCCACCTTCGGGGCGGCCGGCAGCAAGATCTCCTTCCTGTCGCACTACTTCGACGGGGCCAGCGACACCGAGGCCGCCAAGGCCGCCAAGGCGAAGATCCCCGGCGGCACGCTCGACCTGTTCCACCCGGACGGCTTCGCGGCCGCCCAGATGGTCGTCCGCGCCGTGCAGGAGGGTGGCGACGACGTGGACAAGATGGTCAAGGCGCTGGAGGGCTGGCAGTTCGACGGCGTCAAGGGCAAGATGACCATTCGCGCCGAGGACCACGCGCTGCTCCAGCCGATGTACCAGGCGAAGCTCTCCGGCAGCGGCACCGCCTTCACGGCGTCCGCGCAGAAGACCCTGACCGGTGACGAGAGCGCGCCGCCGGTCGCGCAGATGAAGGGCTGACCCAGTGCTCGCCACCCGCGGTCTGACCTGGCGGATCGGTGAGGTCGCCATCGTCGACTCCGTCTACCTCGACCTCGCACCGGGGGAGTTCCTCGGCGTGATCGGGCCGAACGGCGCCGGCAAGACCTCCCTGTTCAACCTGATCACCGGCCTGCGCCGGCCCACCGAGGGGCGGATCCTGCTGGACGGGGCGGACGTCACCGAACTCCCCCCGCACCGGCGGGCCCGCCTCGGTCTGGGGCGTACCTTCCAGGCGTCCTCGGTCTTCGGGTCGCTGACGGTGCGGGAGAACGTCCGGCTCGCCGTACAGGCGCACCGGGGTGGCTCGATGAAGCTGTGGCGGCGGGCGGCGGCCGACCGGGAGGTGGCCGCCGCCGCCGACGCGGCGCTCGACCGGGTGGGCCTGGCCCACCGGGGTACGGCGCTGGCCGGCACCCTGGCCCACGGCGAGAAGCGCAAGCTGGAGATCGCCCTGCTGCTCGCCGGTGAGCCCCGGGTGATGCTGCTGGACGAGCCGATGGCCGGGGTGAGCGCCGAGGACGTGCCCGAGCTGGTCCGCGTGATCAAGTCGCTGACCGGCGACAGCGGCCGGTCGGTGCTCATGGTGGAGCACCACATGGACGTGATCCTGGAGCTGGCCGACCGGATCGCCGTGATGCACCACGGCGCGCTGCTGGCCTGCGACACCCCGGACACGGTGATGGCGAACGCCACCGTGCAGGAGGCGTACCTGGGGGAGTCGCTGTGAGCGCGAGGAGTGAGCCGGGTCTGCGAGCCCCGCAGTCGCGAACGGAGGCAGCGCTGTGACCGAACCGGTCCTGAGCGTCGAGAACCTGTCGGTGCGGATCGCCGGGCTGCACATCCTCCAGGGCGTGTCGTTCGAGGTCGCCCCGACCGGGGTGACCGTGCTGCTCGGCCGCAACGGCGTCGGCAAGACCACCACGCTGCGCGCGATCGTCGGGCTCACCCCGCGCAACGGGGAGGTGCGCGGCACCGTCCGGATGGGGGCGCAGAGCCTGCTGGCCCGCCCCACCCACCGGCTGGTCCGCGGCGGGCTCGGCTACGTGCCCGAGGACCGCTGCGTCTTCGCCGGACTCACCGTCACGGAGAACCTGCGGCTGGCCGAGCGGCGGGGCACCACCCCGGCGTACGACAAGGTCTACGCCCTGTTCCCCGAGCTGGACCGGCGCGGGCGGCAACGGGCCGGCTCGCTCTCCGGCGGGCAGCAGCAGATGCTCGCGATCGGCCGGGTCCTGCTCAACGACAACCGGCTGCTGCTGGTCGACGAGCCGACCAAGGGGTTGGCGCCGAAGGTGGTGACCGAGGTGGCCGAGGTGCTGGAACGGGTCGCGGAATCCGTGCCGGTGCTGCTGGTCGAGCAGAACCTGGCCGTGGTGCGGCGGCTGGCGCGCGACGCCGTGGTGCTCTCCGCCGGCAAGGTCGCCTGGACCGGCAACGCGCAGGACCTGCTGCTGGA
Source organism: Micromonospora halotolerans (assembly GCF_032108445.1). Taxonomy (NCBI): domain Bacteria; kingdom Bacillati; phylum Actinomycetota; class Actinomycetes; order Micromonosporales; family Micromonosporaceae; genus Micromonospora; species Micromonospora halotolerans. Next base: position 3,119,730 of record NZ_CP134876.1, read on the forward strand.
GACCGCGCTGACCAGGTCGCTGCTGGGCGTGGGCGCGGAGGTGAAGGCGTGAGCACGGTGATCCTGTTGACGCTGACCGGGCTGGGCCTGGCGGCGCTCTACTTCCTGGTCGCCTCCGGCCTCTCCCTGGTCTTCGGCCTGGCCGACGTGCTCAACTTCGCGCACGGCCTCTTCCTGGGCGTCGGGGCGTACGCGACGTGGTGGGCGGCGGGCAACCTGCCCGGGGCCGGCGCGGACGGCCTCGGGTTCCTGGTGGCCGTCGCGTTCGGCGTGCTCGCCGGGTCGGCCGTGGCCGTGCTGGTCGAGCTGGTGCTGATCCGGCCGCTCTACTCCCGCACCATCGAGCAGGTGCTGGTCACCGTCGGCCTGTCGCTGGCCGGGGTGGCGCTGCTCCAGGCCACCTGGGGCGCCGACGCGCGGCCGTTCCCGCGCCCCGGCTGGACCCGGGACGTGACCTCGGTGCTGGGCGCCCAGGTGCCGAACGCCGGGCTCCTGCTGATCGTCGCCGCCGCGGTGGTGCTCGGCGCGCTGCTCGCGTTCCTGCGGTTCACCCGGTACGGCCTGATCATCCGGGCCGGTGTGGAGAACCGGGAGATGGTGACCGCGCTCGGCATCGACGTGCGCAAGGCGTTCACCCTGGTCTTCGCGATCGGCGGGGCGGCCGCCGCGCTGGCCGGCGCGCTCGGCTCGGTCTACTTCGGCACCGTCTCGCCCGGGCAGGGCGGCTCACTGCTGATCTTCGCGTTCATCGTGGTGGTGATCGGCGGCATGGGCTCGGTGGTCGGGTCCGCGTACGCGGCGGTCGCGGTGGGGCTGCTGCAACAGTTCGTCAACTACTACGGCACGTCCGGGCTGGGTGACCTCTGCGTGGTCGGCCTGCTCGCCGTGGTGCTGCTGCTGCGTCCGCAGGGCCTGGCCGGAAAGGTGGCTCACGCATGACCGAGGTCAAGAGCGCCGAGGTGGCGGCGCCGCCCGCCGCAGTGCCCGACGAGCTGACCCCCGGCCACGCCCGCTGGCACGGCCTGCGCCCGTACGCGCCGCTGGTCGCCCTCGTGGTGGCGGCGATCCTGCCGTACTCCACGGTGAACCTGCCGGGCATCTTCGAGGGGCCGCTGAACTCGCCGGGCACCCTGCAACTGCTCGCCATCTGCCTGGTCTTCGGCGGCCTGGCGGCCGGCTACGACCTGCTGTTCGGGCGGACCGGCATGCTCTCCTTCGGGCACGCCCTCTACTTCGCCGCCGGCGTCTACGGCACCGACGTGCTGGTGACCCGGGCCGGTCTGCCGCTCTGGCAGGCCGCGCTGCTGACCGTCACCGGCGGGACGATCCTCGCCGCGCTGCTCGGCGCGGTCGCCCTGCGCACGGTCGGCATCGCGTTCGCCATGGTGACGCTCGCCTTCGCGCAGGTCGGGGCGATCCTGGTGGCCCGGGACTTCGGCGGGCTCACCGGCGGCGAGGAGGGGTTGCCGCTGGACGTCTCCGGGCTGCCGGCCGCCCTGGTCGGGGTCACCAACACGGTGAACCTGTACTGGCTGGCGCTGGCGTACCTGGCTCTGGTGGTCCTCGTCGTGCACCGGGTGAGCGGATCGCCGACCGGGCGGGTGCTGGCCGGCCTGCGCGACGACGAGCGGCGGATCGGGGTGCTCGGGCTCGACCCGTACCGGTTCAAGCTGGTCGCGTTCACCCTGGCCAGCGGCCTGGCGACGGCCGGCGGGGTGGTCTACTGCCTGATCGTCGGCGGCGCCAGCCCGCACGTCACCTCGTCGGAGCTGACCCTGTCCCTGCTGGTCATGGTGGTGCTCGGCGGTCCCGGCACCCGCTGGGGCCCGGTGCTCGGCGGCATCCTCTACATGTACCTGGACCACCGCCTCACCGCCTTCGGCACCAGCGACGCGGTCAACAGCCTCCCGGCGTTCCTCAGCCACCCGCTGAGCCAGCCGCTGTTCGTCCTGGGCACGGTGTTCATCCTGGCGGTGTACTTCTTCCCCGGCGGCCTGGCCAGCCTCCGCACCCGCCTGCAACCCGTCCTGACGTCGCTCCGCCGCCGCTGACCCCCGCCCCTCTCCCCGTTGATCAAGGAGTTCGCGTCACGATCCCGCCGTAGGATGACGCAAACTTCTTGATCAACGGGGAGGGGTCATGGGGGAGAGCAGGCTGGCCGTCGTCAGTGGGGGTGGGACCGGGATCGGGGCCGCCGTCGCCCGGGGGCTCGTTCTCGACGGGTACGACGTGATGATCGTCGGGCGGCGGCTCGATGTGCTGCTCGGTGCCGCCGAACGGATCTCGGAGGAGTCCGGGCGGGCGGGTGCCGTTACCGCGGTGGCCGCTGATCTGACCGATCCGGCGCAGGTTTCGGCGGTCGTCGAGGCCGTCGGGGAGCGGACCGTCGACGCGCTGGTCAACAACGCCGGGGGCTATCTCGGCGGGGCGACCGGGACGCTCGACGAGGTGGCGGGCTGGTGGCGGGCCAACCTGGACGCCAACGTGCTCACGGCGGTGCTCCTCACCGAAGCGCTGCTGCCCGCCCTGCGCCGGCCCGGCGGCCGGGTGGTGCTGCTCAGTTCCATCGCCGCCCAGCGGGGCGGTGGCGGGCCGTACTCGGCGGCGAAGGCCGCCCTGCACGGCTGGGCGTACGACCTGGCCGCGCAGCTCGGTCCGGAACAGATCACGGTCAACGTGGTCAGCCCCGGGTACGTGGCCGAGACCGAGTTCTTCGGCGACCGGATGACCCCGGAGGGGCACGCCAAGCGGGTGGCCGCCACCCTGGTCGGCCGGGCCGGCGTGCCGGACGACATCGCGGCGGCCGTCCGCTACCTGGTCGGCCCGTCCGCCGGCTACGTCACCGGGCAGGTGCTCGGCGTCAACGGCGGCTCCGTCCTCGGCCGCTGAGCCCGCACAGACGCGGAAGGGCGGCGGCCCCCCGTGCGGCCGCCGCCCCCTTTCCGCGTCGCGGGTCAGCCTTCCAGCACCTCGTACGCCGAGGCGGGCGCCTTCTGCACCTCGTCACCGGCGGGCGCGGTGAGCTTCGGTGCCTTGCCGAAGTCGTAGTAGCGGGTGACCAGCTTCATGGCCTTCTGCTTGCCGGCGGCCGGGATGTCCAGCGTGAGCGAGGCGAGGTTGCCGTCCGGGCCGACCACGGCGGTGAACGGCACCTTCTTCGCCGCCTCACCCAGGGCCACCACGTCCACCCCGTCGAACGCGCTCTGCACGTCGGCGTTGGCGGTCAGGTCGGCAGCGCCGGTGTACGTCCCGTTGCCCTTGTCCGTCACCGTGTCCGCCGTCCGGATGATCGCGGCGGTGTTCGCCGGGTCGGCGTTCTGGTAGACCGGCGCCTCCGTCTCGTCGTCGAGCTTGGTCCGGTCCAGCGCCATCCAGCGCTTCGGCAGCTTCAGCATGTCGTGCAGGCCGGGGATGCCCGTCAGCTTCACCCGCATCCACAGGTCCTCGTCGATCACCCGGAACGTCATGGCCATGGTGAACTCCGGATCGTCGCTCTTCTCCGTCATCCCCAGATCCATGGCGTGGGCGGCCGGGTCCACCACACCGACGACCTTGTCCGTGCCGTCAAGGGTGGAGAACCGGAAGGCCGGGTCCTTCTCGTCCGGCACGGCGGCCAGCAGCGCGGCCTTCGGGTCGGCCGACGGGGACGGGGCCGGGTCGGATCCGGTGCTCGCGCCGGTGCCGCACCCCGCGGCCAGTGCGGTGGTGGCCAGCACGGCGGTCGCGAGGGCCGCGACCCGCCGGAAGGTGGCGGCGGTGCCGGTACGCTGCGTCATCTCGTTTGACTCACTTTCCCAGGTGGCTGTTGCCCCTGGATCAGACCGGCCGTCACGGCCGTCCCGCTGCGGTTATGCTGCCGTCCGACTGCCGTGGGCCGGCGCGGCGGGGCGACCGGGGGTACAGGAGCGGAAACTCGCATGTCAGAGGCGTTGCGCTTCGAGATCCTCGGCCCGCAACGGGCCTGGTACGCGGACCGCCCGCTCGACCTCGGCCCCGGCAAGCAGCGGGCCGTGCTGGCCGTGCTGCTGCTCGCCGCGGGCCGTCCCGTCCCGACCGGGCAGATCGTCGACGCGGTCTGGCCCGAGGAGCCCCCGGCGAACGGCCCGAACGTGGTGCAGAAGTATGTGGCCGGGCTGCGCCGGGTGCTTGAACCCGACCGGTCGCCGCGCACGCCGGGGCAGGTGCTGACCCTCACCGACGCCGGCTACCTGCTGCGGATCCCACCCGAGGCCGTTGACGCCGTCCGCTTCGAGCGCGGCGTGCACCGGGCCCGCCAGTGGCACGCGGCCGGGCGTACCGAGGACGCGCTCGCCGAGGTGACCGCCGTCCTGGAGCGGTGGCAGGGGGAGCCGTTCACGGGGTTCGCCGGCCCGTACTTCGACGCGGCCCGGCACCGGCTGGTGGAGCTGCGGGCCGTCGCCCTGGAGACGCGTACCGAGCTGGAGCTGGCCGGGGGCCGGCACGGCGAGCTGGTCGGCCGGCTCGTCGAGCTGGTGGCCGAGTTCCCGGTCCGGGAGCGGCTGCGCCACCAGCTCATGCTGGCCCTGCACCGCAGCGGCCGGCAGGCCGAGGCGCTGGCCGCCTACCGTGACTTCGCCGACCTGCTCCGCGAGGAGTACGGCATCGAGCCCGGCGAGGCCCTCCAGGGCCTGCACCAGCGCATCCTCCGCGCCGACCCCACCCTCCTCCCGCCGTCGACGCCCGCCGCCCCGGCCCCGACGACCGCCCCGCCCACGCCGCCCGCCGCCCAGTCGGCCCCGACGGCCGCGCCGCCCGCGCCGCCCGCGGTCCCGCTGGCGCCGCCCGCCGCCCAGTCGGCCACGGCCCCGGCGGCCGCCCCTCCCGCGCCGTCCGCGCCGGAGGCCGTGCCGGCTCCCCGGGCCGGTGGCGCCCCCGATGCCGGGGGGCCGGGCCTGCCGGACGGGTCGCCGGCCGCCGCGCCGGGAGCGGCTGCCGTCGGGACGGTGCCCACCGCCTCGACCCGGGACGCTCCTGGACCCGCCCCCGCTCCCACCCCGACCCCGCCGGCCCCGCCGGGCTGGGGTGGCGCCGGGCCGGCAGCCCCGATCCCGCACGCCCTCCTGGTCGCCATGAACCAGCCGGCCGAGGGACCGGTGGCACGCCGGGCGCCAGGATGGGTCCGGCTCGCCGCGACCGTCGTCGGCACCGCCGGCGCGCTGCTGTCGTTCGGCGCGCTCACCTGGGCGGTGGTCCTCGGGTACGCGCTGTGGCGGCGCAGCTGGCGGCTGGCGCTGGCCGGACTCGGTTACTTCCTGCTCGTCCTCAGCGTGTTCGTCCTCGCGGTCACCACGCCCGAGAACGAGGAGCCGACCGACGGCGAGACGCTCTACTTCGTCATCGCGATGGGCATCTGCTGGCTGCTCGGCGCGGCACACGTGGTGTTGCTCAACCCCGCGCTCTGGGCGGCCATCGGCGAGCTGTTCTGGACCGGCCGGCAGCGCACCGACGAGCAGCGGCGGTTGCGCCGCGAGCAGGCCCGCTACCTGCTGCACCACTACCCGGCGGCCCGGGCGGAGCTGCGCATCGGCCGTCCGGACCTGCCCCGCGGCTACGACGACGGCGGCCTGGTGGACGTCAACGCGGTGCCCGATCCGGTGCTGGCGACGCTGCCCGGGCTGACCGTCGACCAGCGCCGCCAGATCGCGGTCGACCGCTGGCTGCGCGGCCCGTACGGGTCGCTGGAGGAACTGGCCGGGCGGTGCCACCTGCCGCCCGGCGCGACCGAACCGCTCCGGGACGTGCTGCTCTTCCTGCCGCCCGACCCGCCGCCCGTCCGGCCCTCGGCACTCGGGTCCCCGCCGGTCGCCTGGTAGAAATGCCGGATGGGTCAGGATCGGATGGCCGTCCGGGAGCGCGCCGAGGCGGTGCTGCGGCGGCTGGCGGGTGAGCACGCCCGGCTCCGCGAGGACCAGTGGCGGGCCATCGAGGCGCTGGTGGTCGACCGGCGGCGGGTGCTCTGCGTGCAGCGCACCGGCTGGGGCAAGTCGGCCGTCTACTTCGTGGCCACCGCGCTGCTGCGCGAGGGCGGCGAGCACGGCCCCACGGTGATCGTCTCGCCGCTGCTGGCGCTCATGCGCAACCAGGTCGAGTCGGCGGCGCGGGCCGGCATCCGGGCCCGCACCATCAACTCGGCCAACCTCGACGAGTGGGACGAGATCACCGCCGAGATCCACGCCGGGGCGGTGGACGTGCTGCTCATCAGCCCGGAACGCCTCAACAACCCGGACTTCCGGGACGGGGTGCTGCCGAAGCTCGCGGCCACCACCGGGCTGCTCGTGGTGGACGAGGCGCACTGCGTCTCCGACTGGGGGCACGACTTCCGCCCCGACTACCGCCGGCTGCGCACCTTCCTCGCCAACCTGCCCGAGCGGACCCCGGTGCTCGCCACCACGGCCACCGCCAACGCCCGGGTCACCCAGGACGTCGCGGAGCAGCTCGGCGATGCTCTCGTGCTGCGCGGCACCCTCGACCGGGAGTCGCTGCGGCTCGGGGTACTGGATCTGCCGAGCCCGGCGCACCGGCTGGCCTGGCTCGCCGACCACCTGGACCGACTCCCCGGCTCGGGGATCATCTACACGCTCACCGTGGCGGCGGCCGGCGAGACCGCCGAGTTCCTCCGCGCCCGGGGCTGGTCGGTGGCCGCCTACACGGGCCAGGCCGAGGACGCCGACCGGCGGGCCGCCGAGCAGGACCTGCTGGACAACAAGATCAAGGCGCTGGTGGCCACGAGCGCGCTCGGCATGGGCTTCGACAAGCCGGACCTCGGTTTCGTGGTGCACCTGGGCGCGCCGCCCTCGCCGATCGCCTACTACCAGCAGGTCGGCCGGGCCGGCCGGGCCGTCGAGCACGCCGAGGTGTTGCTGCTCCCCGGGGTCGAGGACGCGGCCATCTGGCGGTACTTCGCCTCGCTCGCCTTCCCGCCCGAGGAGCAGGTCCGGGCCGTGCTCGCCGCCCTGGACACCGAACGGCCGATCTCCACCCAGGCCCTCGAACCGGTGGTCGACCTGCGCCGCGCCCGGCTGGAGCTGATGCTCAAGGTGCTCGACGTGGACGGCGCGGTCCGCCGGGTGCGCGGCGGCTGGCTGGCCACCGGCGAGCCCTGGGTCTACGACGAGACCCGGTTGCGCCGCGTCGCCGAAGCGCGCACCGCCGAGCAGCAGGCCATGCGGGAGTACGCGACCACGCCCGGCTGCCGGATGCGCTACCTGCGGGAGTGCCTGGACGACGCGGGGGCGGGGGACTGCGGCCGGTGCGACAACTGCGCCGCCCCGCTGTTCGGCACGGACGTGTCCGACGCCGCGCTCACCGCCGCGCAGACCTTCCTGGGCCGCCCCGGCGTGGAGATCGCGCCGAAGAAGCTCTGGCCCACCGGGTTGGAGGCGGTCGGCGTACCCCTGAAGGGGCGCATCGCCCCGGCGGAGCAGGCGCTGCCCGGGCGAGCCGTGGGACGCCTGTCCGACCTGGGCTGGGGCGGGCGGCTGCGCGGCCTGGTCGGGCCGGACGCGGCGGACGGCCCGGTCCCCGACGACGTGGCGGCCGCGGTGGTCGAGGTGCTGAAGGCGTGGGCGCACGGCGACGACCCGTGGCCGCGCCGCCCCGTCGGGGTGGTCGCGGTCGGCTCCCGCACCCGGCCGCTGCTGGTCGGCTCGCTCGCCGAGCGGATCGCCGCGGTGGGCCGGCTGCCGCTGCTCGGCCGGGTCGTCCCCACCGGCCCGTCCGGGCCCGGCGGGCCGCGCGGCAACAGCGCCCAGCGGGTACGCGCGCTGCACGACGCCTTCGCGGTGCCCGCCGACCTGGCCGACGCGCTGCCCGGGCTGGACGGGCCGGTGCTGCTCGTCGACGACCTGGTCGACTCGGGCTGGACCATGAGCATGGTGGCCCGCCTGCTGCGCCGGGCCGGCGCGCCCGACGTGCTGCCGCTGGCCCTCGCGGTGGCCGGCTGAACCGTCGCTTGCCGGGTCCGGAAAGTTCCGGCCGGTCCGGGAATGCGAGCGCCGCCACCGTCGGCGGACCACCGGCGGGCCGGGGGCCCGACGGCGGTACCGTGGGCGCATGACCGAGCAGCGACCCGTCGTCCAGACGTACTCCGTGGCCGGGATGACCTGCGAACACTGCGTCCGTGCGGTCACCGAGGAGCTGTCCGCCCTGCCGGGGGTCGAGGAGGTCCGGATCGACCTCGCCGCGGGCACGGCCACGGTCACCAGCGCCGCCCCGCTGCGCATCGATTCCGTCCGCGCCGCCGTCGACGAGGCGGGTTACGAGCTGGCCTCCGGCGTTGCCTGAGTCACCGCCCCTCGCCGGCCCCGACACGCCGGCCACCGACGCGTCGGTCACCGACGGGCCGGTCGCCGGTGCGCCGGCGGCCGGCGGGCCCGTCGAGGTGGACCGGTCGACGCTGCGGCTCGCCCTGGTGGTGGGCGGGCTGGTGCTCGCCGTGCTGCTCGGCTTCGGTCTCGGCCGGCTCAACCCACCGACGAACCCGACCCGCACCGGGGCGGCGGCGGTGGCCGCGGAGCACAGCCAGGCCCCCGGCACCGGGGCGCACTCGCACGGCGGGGCCACCGTCACCCAGGGCGGCGACGCCGACGCGGCCGGACTGTCGATCAGCTCGGCCGGCTACACGCTCGCCCCGTCGAGCGTGGAGTTCGCCCCGGGCCGGGCGGGTGAGCTGCGGTTCCAGATCAAGGACGAGCGGCGGCGGGCGGTCACCCGGTTCGCCGTCGTGCACGACAAGCCGATGCACCTCATCGTGGTGCGCCGCGACCTCACCGGTTACCAGCACCTGCACCCGACGATGGCCGCCGACGGCACCTGGTCGGTGCCGCTGACGCTGGCCGAGCCGGGCGCCTGGCGGGCGTACGCGGACTTCACCGCCGTCGCCGACGACGGCCGGCAGACCGCCGTGATCCTCGGCGCCGACCTGGCCGTGCCCGGCGGCTACGCGCCCCGGCCGCTGCCCGCCCCGGCGACGTCGACCACGGTCGACGGGTTCACGGTCGGCTACGCGGGCACCCCGGCCGTGGGGCAGTCGGTGCCGCTGCGGTTCCGGGTCACCGGGTCCGGCGGCGCGGCCGCGCCGCTGCAGCCCTACCTCGGCGCGTACGGCCACCTGGTCGCGCTCCGCGAGGGTGACCTCGGCTACCTGCACGTGCACCCCGAGCCGGTGCGGGACGGCGACGCGGTGACCTTCTGGCTGACCGCGCCCGGGCCGGGCCGCTACCGGATGTTCCTCGACTTCCAGGTCGGCGGCGTGGTGCGCACGGCCGCGTTCACCGTGACGGTGGCCTGAGCGGTCAGCCCGCCCGGCGGACCGGGCGGCGGGCCAGGTAGCGGAGCAGGTCGCGGATGTGGTGCTTCTCCTCGGCGGGGACGTTCGGGTCGGCCAGCCGTTCCAGGATCACCCGGACGTCGGCCTCCACCGGGCCGTCCTCGGCACCCCGGCGGCGCGGGACGGCGCCGGCGTCGGGCAGGCCCAGCGCGCGGAACGCGGCCGCCACCGGCAGGTCGAGAGCGGCGCAGAAGCCACGCACCTTGGCCAGTTCGGGGTAGTCCTGCCAGTCGCCGGCCAGCCAGCGGAACACGGTCGACCGCCCCACGCCGGTGTGTGTGGCGAGGTCGGTCACCGTCCAGCCGCGTTCCTCGCGGGCGTCATCGATGGCGCGTCGCACGAACCGCGCGAAGGCCATCTGCGGCGAAACCTCTGCGGAGCCCATCCCCGGGGTCAGTCCCTTTCCGCCGGAGCACCCGACTATGGGCACCGAGCCTAGTACGCCCGCACGGATAAGTAACTGACTGATCGGTCGGAAGGTCCCGTGGGCGGGACCGCTGCGGGCATAGACAGTTGTGAGCGGTCAACTAAACTCGACGGACCCGTTGAGCAGTGAAAGACCGACGACGAGGAGGAGCAGCATGGCCGAGCCGGACCGTCCCGTGCCCCACCGCCCGGGCGCGATCAGCCTCTTCTTCGTGGCCAAGGCCGGCGTGTTCGCTCTCGGCTTCTGGATCTGGCTGCTGGTGCTGGCGGCGCGCGGCGGCCCGGCGACCGGCGTGCACCTCATCGCCGCCACCGGAGCGACCACCACGACGCTGGTCGGCGTGGTGCTGGGCGCCCGGCTGGCGCTCCAGCACAGCGCCGCCGTCCGGCACGCCGAGCTGAAGCGGCTGCTGGTCGACATCTCGTGGAACGCGTTCGCCGCCGCCGGAAACGCCGACGAGTCGGGGAAGGTGGTGCCGTTCCCGACCGGGTCGCCGGAGGCCGACCGGTCCGTCAACCGGGGGCCCGGCGACCGGGTGCCCGCGTTCGAGAGGGGCGAGCGCAACCGGGCTGACCGCCGCCGCTAGCGGCGGTCGGCGAGCAGCGTCTCCAGCCGGGGCGTGACACCCCACTGGTCGACGAGCTGGCGATATTCGGCGCGCTGGTCCCCGGTCGGCGCGCTCCCGGTGCGCCGGGCCCGGATGAGCAGGTTGCGCGGGGTGTGCCGGGAGTCGACGAACTCCACCACCTCGGCGCGGTAGCCGTGCAGCCGGAGCAGGCCGGCGCGCAGCGCGTCGGTCAGCACGTCGGCGAACCGCTCGCGCAGGATGCCCTGCCGGGTGAGCAGCTCGTAGGGCGCCGGCGCGGGGCGGGCCCGGAGCTGGGCGGCCACGTCGTGGTGGCAGCACGGCGCGGCGAGCACCCAGCGGGCCTCCCAGCGCAGCGCGCGGGCCAGCGCCTCGTCGGTCGCCGTGTCGCAGGCGTGCAGCGCCAGCACCAGATCCGGGGCGGGCTCCACCTGCGCGTCGGCGATGGTGCCGGCCACGAAACTCACCCGGTCGGTCCAGCCCAGCCGCTCGGCCAGCTCGGTGTTGCGCCGGCGCTGGTCCTCGCGGACGTCCACCCCGACCAGCGTCACGTCCAACCCCCGCTGGGTCAGGTAGCGGTGCGCCGCGAAGGTCAGGTAGGCGTTGCCGCAGCCCAGGTCGACCACGCGCAGCGGCCCGGTGAGGTCGTCCGGCAGGGTGGCCGCCAGCGCCCGGAGGAACGCGTCCACCTGCCGCCGCTTGGCCGCCGAGCCGCCGATCTCGGCGAAGATCGGGTCGCCCGGGTCGAGCAGCCAGTCCTTGGCCCGGTCGTGGCCGCCCGGCTCCGGCGCCGGCCGGCTCGCCGCCGCCCGGTGCACCTGCGCCTCGCCCGACTTGGTCACCCGCAGCTGGAGCGTGCTGTCCGCGGTCTCCACGTGCCAGTTGCCGAAGGGCTCGGCCAGCAGCGCGTCGACCGCCACGTCGGCCTCCGCGCCCGGTGCCACGTTCCGGGTGTACGGCCGGGCCCCGTCGGAGGTCGAGATCTGGAGCCGCGGGCCGCCCTTGAGGGTGACCGGACGCAGCTCGGCGCGGACCACCGAGGGGCGCTGGCCACGGCGACGCCCGGCGGCGACCGCCCGGGTCAGGGCGGGGTCGAGCAGCAGTGCCCGCACCTCGCTCAGCGCGGCGTCCAGCGGTTCCGGCATGGTGTCCTCTTCCTCGACGGGTTCGGCCACAACGGCCGGGTGAACGGGGACGTCCCCCGCACCGGATGAACCGGTACGGGGGACGTCGATGCCTGACGGGTCAGTCGGCGGTCGCCTCGGCAGGCGTACCGGTGCCACCGCCACCGCCACCACGGCGGCGCCGGCGGCGGCGCGGCTTGGCGGCCGAGTCGCCCTCGACGGCCGCGGCGGCCGGCTCGGCGCCACCCTCGGCGGAGATCACCGCGGTGGGCTCGCCGGCGACCGCCTCGCCGGCGCGGCGGCGCCGGCGGCGACGCGGGGTGCGGGTGCCCTCCTCGGCGGACGCCTCGGTGGGCGCGCTCTCAGCGGGGGCGTCGCTGTCGTCGCCGCGACCCCGGCGGCGCTCCCGGCTCCGGCCGTCGCCCCGGCTCTCGCCCCGGCTCTCGCCCCGAGCGTCGCCGCGCCGCGAGCCGCGCTCGCCGCGCCGCGACCGGCCACCGCCCAGGTCCTCCTCGGCCTCGGCCGACAGGCCGGCGCGGGTGCGCTCGGCGGTCGGCAGCGTGCCGCTGACGTCCCGGGAGATGTCCAGGTCGGTGTAGAGGTGCGCGGAGGTGTGGTAGGTCTCCGGCGGCTCGGGCATGTCGAGCCCGAGGGTCTTGTCGATGATCCGCCAGCGGGGCATGTCGTCCCAGTCGACGAAGGTCACCGCGACACCGGACGCCCCGGCCCGGCCGGTGCGGCCGATTCGGTGGGTGTAGGTGTCCTGGTCCTCGGGGCAGTCGTAGTTGATCACGTGGGTGACGCCGGTGACGTCGAGCCCGCGGGCCGCCACGTCGGTGGCGACCAGGATGTCGATCTTGCCGGCCCGGAACGCCCGCAGCGCCCGCTCCCGCGCGCCCTGACCCAGGTCACCGTGGACGGCGGCGACCGCGAAACCGCGGAAGTCGAGGTCCTCGGCCACCCGGTCGGCGGCCCGCTTCGTGCGGGTGAAGATCATGGTCAGCCCGCGGCCCTCCGCCTGGAGGATGCGCGCCACGATCTCGACCTTGTTCATCGAGTGGGTGCGGTAGACCAGCTGCTGGGTCTGCGGCGACGGGCCGGTCTCGGCGGTGTGCCCGGCGTGGATCGTCACCGGCCGGCGCAGGAAGCGCCGGGACAGCGCGACGATCGGGTCCGGCATGGTGGCCGAGAAGAGCATGGTCTGCCGGTCCTCCGGCAGCATCGCCAGGATCTTCTCGACGTCGTCCAGGAAGCCCAGGTCGAGCATCCGGTCGGCCTCGTCGAGCACCAGCGCGTGCACCCGGTCCAGCCGGAGGTGCTTCTGCTTGGCCAGGTCCAGCAGCCGGCCGGGGGTGCCGACCAGGATCTCGACGCCCTTGCGCAGCGCGTCGATCTGCGGCTCGTACGCGACGCCGCCGTAGATCGGCAGCACCCGGACGCCCCGGGTGCGGCCCGCGGCGTCGAGGTCCTTGGCGACCTGCAGGCCCAGCTCACGGGTGGGGACGACGACCAGCGCCTGCGGCACGCCGTCGCTGCCCTCGGAGGGCGCGAAGACGCGCTCCAGCAGCGGGATGCCGAAGCCGAGGGTCTTGCCGGTGCCGGTCGGCGCCTGGCCGATCAGGTCGACGCCGCGCAGCCCGATCGGCAGCGCGTACTCCTGGATGGCGAAGGCGCGGGTGATGCCGGCGGCGGCCAGCGCCTCGACGGTCTCCTGTCGGGCGCCGAGTTCGGCGAAGGTGGGAGCCTCCGGACGGACCGGAGCGGTGGGGGCCAGTTCGTGGCCCTGAATCTGCTCGCTCATATGGATTTGGGGGTGCCCTCTCGTGGTGCGCCCCGTCATGTCCTCAGGGCGCGAACGGTATGGCGCGGGCCACACGGTCGGCGGCGGTTACGCCGAGCCGGACCGGGCCGCACGCGCGCCGGGGGCCGGTGCTGATCAGCTGAGCTGAACGAATCGGTGCCCACGGCAACTGTCTCATCCTACCTGAACTGCCCCGGAGCCGTCCTGATTCCGGGTGACGGCACCGCGCCCGGGGGTGACCGGTGTGACCTGAGTCACTGAAAAGGCTCTCTTGCGCGCGGGCGGTAGCCTGCGCTCGTGTCCGCCCCCGACCCCGCCCTGGTCGACCTGCTCGGCCTCGTCGCCTACGGCGAACTGCTCGCCTTCGATCGGCTGGCCGCCGACGCCCGCCTCGCCCCCGACCTGCGCCGCCGGGCCGCGCTGAGCGAGATGGCCGCCGCCGAGATCGCGCACTACCGGTGGATCGCCGACCGGATCACCGTGCTCGGCGTGACCCCCGACGAGGCCATGGCGCCCTACGTCGAGGCGTTGCAGGCCTACCACGACTCGACCGAGCCGAAGGACTGGCCGGAGGCGGTGACCAAGGCGTACGTGGGCGACGCCATCAGCGACGACTTCCTGCGCGGGATCGCCGACGGCCTCGACGGACCGGACCGGCGGCTGATCCTCGACGTGCTGCACGACTCGCGGTACGCCGAGTTCGCCGCCGCCGAGATCCGGGCCGCCATCGAGGCCGAACCCCGGGTGGCCGACCGGCTCTCCATGTGGGCCCGGCGGCTGGTCGGCGAGGCGCTCTCCCAGGCGGGCCGGGTCGCCGCCGCCGACCGGGGCGCGCTCACCGCGCTGATCTCTCGGGAGGGCGTGGACGTGCCGGCGCTGTTCCGCCGGCTGACCGACGCGCACACCGCGCGGATGACCGCCGCGGGGTTGAACAACTGAACGCCGGGCGCCGCCGTGACGGGCTTCCCGCCACGGCGGGCCGGCCGGGGATGGCAGCCCGCGAGGGCGGGCCGACCGGTATCAGCGGACGGTGAACCCGACCGCGCGGGGCGAGGCCTCCGCGATCTCGACGTAGGCGACCTTCGTGACCGGCACGATGACCCGCCGGCCCTTCTCGTCGGTCAGGGAGAGGGTGCCCTCACCCTTGGCGACGGCGTCGGTCACGATCTGCTCGATCTCGGCCGGCGACTGCGCGCTCTCCAGGACCAGCTCCCGCGGCGCGTACTGCACGCCGATCTTGACCTCCACTGTGCCTCCTCAACTGGGGCGAAAAAGCCACCGTGGGAAGGCTATCCGATCTGGCGGCCCGATGTTCAGGCTGACTCACCTTGCAGCGGGAAGCTGGCGATGCCCCGCCAGGACAGGGCCGCGACCAGCGCCTCGGCCTCCGCCTTGGGCACCTGGCGACCGCCGGCCAGCCAGAACTGGGCCGCGGTCTCGGCGGCGCCGACCAGGCCGGAGGCGAGCAGCTCGGCGTGGGCACGGCTCACCCCGGTGTCCGAGATGATGGTGTCGGTGATCGCCGCGATGCAGCCCTGCTCGACCCGCTCCACCCGCTGCCGCACGGCCGGGTCGTTGCGCAGGTCCGACTCGAAGACCAGACGGAACGCCTCGCTCTCGTGGTCGACGAAGTCGAAGTACGCGCGCACCGAGGCGCCGACCCGCTCCTTGTTGTCGTTGGTGCCGCGCATGGCGTCGTGCACCTTCGCCACGATGGCGTCGCAGTGCGTGTCCAGCAGCGCCAGGTAGAGCTCCATCTTGCCGGGGAAGTGCTGGTAGAGCACGGGCTTGGAGACACCCGCCCGCTCGGCGATGTCGTCCATCGCGGCGGCGTGGTAGCCCTGCGCGACGAACACCTCCTGGGCGGCGGCGAGCAGCTGCTTGCGCCGCGCCGAGCGGGGCAGGCGGGTGGGCCGGCCGGCGGTCTGCGCACCGTTCCCCACAGCGGTCATGGGAACCTCCGAGTTTCTGTGTACGAGCCGGCACTTATCACCCGAACCGGTCCGGGTTCGTGAACCCGTCGCGGAATTGGCCCGCCGCTGTAACTTATCGCCACTGTCACCACACGGTAGCCTCAGCGGGGGCGACCAAGGAGCGCGCGGTGAGTGAATCAGGGCAACCCGGAGCCGCCACCCCGGGAGAGCACGGCGACGGCACGGGTCCGCAGGACGACCTTGCCCACGCCGGCAGCGGGTGGGCGCCCCCGGCGACCGGCTGGGCCCGGGGCGCACCGGCGCCCGGCGGCTGGCCCCGCGCCGACCTCACCACCGGCTGGGGCGCCTCGTCCCCCCGGCACGGCGACCTCCCGGCCCCGGTGCCCGGCCTGACCGCCGAGGAGCCGCCCGGACGCGCCAACGGCCACCACGTCAACGGTGTGCACCACGCCGGGGAGGAGCCCCCCGTGACCCGCCAGGCGCCGGTGAGCGCCCCGCCCGCGGACGAGCCGCGCCGGGAGACCGGCGGCGACCGGCTCGTCGTGCCGGCCCAGCGGCCGGCGCCCGCGGTCGAGCAGCCGGCCGCCGAGGCGGATCCCGGCCCGTCCCGGCACGCCTCCGACGATCCGCCCGCCGGGCGCGCCGCGCGCTGGGCGGACAGCGGCCCGATCTCCGGGCCACCGGCCCTCCAGGTGCCGCCGGTCGGTGCCGCCGCCTCCGGCTTCGAGGTCCCTCCCGGTTTCCACGCCCCGACCGCCGACCGGTCCGACGCCGCACCGTCGTTGTCCCGCGGCTGGGCGGACCGCCTCCCGCCGGAGCAGCCCCCGACCGAGCCGCCGCCCGCCGCCGGCCGGGCCGATCACTTCCCCCGGGAACAGCCTCCGGCCGAGGCGCCGTCGCTCTCCCGGGGCTGGGCGGACCGGCCCACCTCTGCCCCGCCCGCCGGCCCCGACGCCGGTGCCGCCGAGGAGCGCCGGCCGGCCGCCGAGCAGCCACGCGCCGCGGCCGGCGACCGGGCCGCCGGGGAACCGCCGTGGTCCGGCCCGGCCTGGAACCGGTCGAGCTGGGGCGAGGGCTGGGCGCCGCCGTGGGCGCGCGAGGACGGGCCGACCGGCCGCCCGGCGGGCGAGGAGGAGCCCGCCGGCCGCCGCGCCGCCCGCGAGGACGAGCCGACCGGCCGCCGCGCCGCCCGCGAGGAGTGGGCGCCCGAGCCGGTCCGGCCCTACGAGCCGGCCCGGGTCGAGCCGCCCGCCGGCTACGAGCCGCCGCGCCCGGAGCCGTCCCGGCCGTACGAGACGCCCGACACCCGCCCCGCGCCCGAGCCGGCCGCCCGGGAGTTCCCCGACCGGCCCACCTGGGCCGGACCGCCCGTGCCGGTGACCCCGTTCAGCGCACCCCCGCACACCACGCCGACCAGCGCGCCGCCCGTGCCCCACGAGGCGCCCAGCGGCCCGCCGCCCACCAGCTACCCACCCGCGCCGCCCATCCGCGCCGCCGAGGAACGGGAGGCCCGGCCGTACCGGCTGCCGGGCGCGGCGGAGCGGTCGCCCGCCGAGCCGGCCGGCCCACCGCCCGCCCCCGTCGACCGCGCCCCCGCACCCGCCCCGACCAGCGCGCCTCCCTACGCGGCCCGCCGGTCCGCCCCGGAGCCGCCGCCGGCCGCCGAGGCGGCCGACCTCACCCCGGTGCTGCCGCAGCGCGTCCCCGCCGAGCCGGATGTGCCCGTCGTGCCGGAGCCGCCCGCCGTGGAACCACCCGCCGAGACCCCGGAACTCGCCCGCATCGCCACCCACCTGCGCCGGGACGACGAACCCGCGCCGCTGCGCGAGCGGCCGGAGGGCTTCGACGTCAACGCCATCCTCGACGCCGTCCGTGAGGTGGCCGGCGTGCGGGACGCGGCGCTGCGCCGCACCCCGGCCGGTGCGCACAGCCTCCGGTTGGACCTCGCCGACGGCGCGGACCCGGCCGAGGTGAGCCGGGTGGTCGCCCGGCTGCTCCAGGAGCGGATGGGGCTGGCCGCCGCCCCGCAGAACCTGCCCGGCGCCCCGTCGACGCCGCCGCCCCCGGTCCGCCGCCGGTCGGCCCAGCCGCGCACCGACCGCCCCGCCGAACCCCGCCCGGCCGAGGACCGGCCGGACCCGGCGCGGTCCGGCCCGCAGTCCCGCCCGGCCGAGGAGACGCCCGGCCCGGCCTGGTCTGCTCCGCAGTCCCGACCGGCGGAGGACCTGCCCGGCCCGGCCTGGTCCGCCGCGCGGTCCCGTCCGGCGGGGGACGTGGCCGACCCGAGGTCCGGCCCGGTGGAGGAGCTGACCGGTCCGCAGTCCCGACCGTCCGATGACCCGGCCGGTCCACGGTCCGGCCCGAACCGGCCGGCCGAGAACCGGTCCGGGGAGGGCCGGTTCACGGCGCCCGAGGCGCGCCCCGGCCGGCTCGCCGAGGCCCCGGCCGAGGACGCCGACGCGGGGGCCGAGCCGCCGCGCCGCCGCCGGCAGGCCGGCGGCCACCGGGGCCGCGCCACGGTCGAGGAGTCCTCGCTCGCCACCGCCCCGGCCGGCACCCCCACCGGCAGCCCGGCCACGCTCGGCACCTCGTACTCCGGCGGGCAGATGAGCACGACGGAGACCGCGCCGTCGCGACCGCTGGACACCGGCGGCCTGCCGGGGCCCCGGGTGGTGATCGACCACGTCCAGGTCAGCACCTTCGGCCTCGACGCCACCGTCGAGGTCCGCCTGATCGCGGGGGACCACACGGCGGAGGGGCGCTCCACCGGGCCGGCCGTCGACGGCTACGTGCTGCGGCTCTGCGCCGTGGCCGCGGCCGCCGCGGTGGACGAGCTGCTCGGCCAGGCCGCACCGGCGGGGGAGCGGGGGCGGTGCTTCGTCGAGCACACCGCCGTGGTGCCGTTCGGCAACTGTGAGGTGGCGACGGTCGTCGTGCTGCTGGTCTGCGACGGCTGGGTGGAGCAGCTGGCGGGTTCCGCCCTGGTCGCCGGGGACCCCCGGCAGGCCGTGGTCCGGGCCACCCTGGCCGCGGTGAACCGCCGGCTGGAGGCGCTGCTCGCCTGAGCCGGTGTCGGGCCGGGCCGGTCCGGGAAGACTGGAGTCATGAAGCCCGCCGCTCTCTGGCCGGACCAGCTCCTGCCCGCGCACCACGTCCCGCCGCCCTGGCCCGGCCGGAACGTCCGTCTCGACGGCACGGTGACGTACGTGCGGGACACCCCGGCCACCGCGCCCGGCGCGGAGCCGGCGCTCTACGTGCACGGCCTCGGCGGCTCGTCGCAGAACTGGACGGACCTGGCCGGCCTGCTCGCCGACCGGCTCGACGGGCAGGCGATCGACCTGCCCGGTTTCGGGCGCAGCGAGCCGGGCCGGCGCTACACGGTGCCGTCGTTCGCCGACCGGGTGGTGCGCTGGATCGAGCACAGCGACCGGGGGCCGGTGCACCTGTTCGGCAACTCGCTCGGCGGCGCCGTCTGTGTCCGGGTGGCGGCGCTGCGGCCGGACCTGGTCCGGACGCTGACCCTGATCTCCCCGGCGCTGCCGTTCCTGGACTTCCGGCGCTCGTTGCAGGGGCGGATGCTGCCGCTGCTGGCGATTCCCCGGGCCGAGCGGCTGGCCGCCCGGCGGTTGGTCCAGCTCGCTCCCGAGGTGATGGCCCAGCAGGTGATGGAGGCGTGCATCGCCGACCTGACCCGGATCAGCGAGCAGCGCCGGCAGGAGGCGGTTGAGGAGATCCGGATCCGCTACGAGGCGGCCCACTACGCCGCGGCCTACGTCCGCACCTTTCGGGGCCTGGTCTCCAGCTTCCTGCGGTCGTACCTGCCGGGGTCCGGGTCGCTGTGGCGGCTGGCGGCGGCGGTGCGGGCGCCGACGCTCGTGGTGGGCGGGCGGCAGGACCGCCTCGTCGACGTGCGGGTGGCGCCGCAGGCCGCCCGGGTGATCCCGGACAGCCGGCTGCTGCTGCTCGACGGTGTCGGGCACGTGGCCCAGTTGGAGGTGCCCCGGACCGTGGCGCGGGCGGTGCTGGCGCTGCTCGCCGAGGCGTCCCCCGACGGGTCACCGCCGGGTGGGGAGCGGACGGAGGTGCAGGCCAGGGCACTGATCACCGAAACGGAGGACAGCGGGCGGCGCCGCGACATGGCAGGCTGACCCGGATGCCCACCTCCGTCCGTCCGCGTGCCGCGCGGCCCACCGCCCCGCCCGCCGGCCGCTGGCGTTCCGCGGTCGTGGTCAGCGCCTTCCTCGTCGCCGCCGCGGTCGGCATCGGGGCCGCGCTGCAACATCCGTCGGTCGGGGCCGAGGCGCTCGTCAACGCGGGTGCGGCGGCCCGGCCGTCCCAGCCGACCGGCGGGCCGCCGTCGAGCGCGCCGCCGCCGCCGTCGCCCTCGGCGTCGGCGTCGGCGGATCCGGTGTCGAGCGCGCCCGTTCTGCAGCTGCCCGGTCCGGTGCCCGCGCACGGCCGGGGGAGTTTCGGCTACGACGACCGGGCCGGCGGGGTGCTGGGCCGGGCCGGGGTGCTGCGTCGGTTCCGGGTGGCGGTGGAGAACGGCTCCGGGGAGGACGCGCACGCCTTCGGGGACGCCGTGCAGCGGGCGCTGGCCGGGCCGGGGAGCTGGGTGGACAGTGGCCGGCTGCGGTTGCAGCGGGTCGGGCCGGGCAGCCGGTCGGACTTCACGATCTACCTGGCCACCCGGGACACGGCGGGTCGCCTCTGCCGCGCCGGGGGCATCGACATCCGGGTGGGCGGGGTGCCGTACACGTCCTGCCGGGTCACCGGCAAGGTGGTGATCAACCTGGACCGGTGGCGGACCTCGGCGCCGCACCTGGTCGCGGCGAAGCTCCCGCTGGACACCTACCGGCTCTACGTCGTCAACCACGAGGTCGGTCACCAGTTGGGGCACCACCACGAGGCGTGCCCCGGAAAGGGCCGGGCCGCGCCGGTGATGCAGCAGCAGACCCTCTTCCTGGACGGCTGCCGGCCGAACCCGTGGCCGTACGTGGGCGGGAAGCGGTACACCGGCTCGCCGGTATGACGGACCTGATCGTGGCCATGGGAAGTATTCCGTGGGAGAAGCGGTAAAAAGGGCTAATTGCCCGAATTGCCATGGCACGCTGAGGGCATGACGTCGTCGTCCCCTTACGACCCGCCTGACGACCCCGGCCCGCCCCGGCTCGACTTCGACCGTCCGCCGGCCCACCCGGGAACGGCCCCGCCGGCCCGCCCCGGCCTGCGCCGGATGCGGCGGCGCCGGCGGCGGACCATGCTGCTCCTCGTGGCGCTGCTCGGCGCGGGCGCCGGCGCGACCGCGGTCACCTGGTCGGCCGGACCGGACGGCCCGGTCGCCCTGTCCGGCCGGCATCCGCTGCCCGCCGTCGACCCGTCGCTGGCCAACGGCGTCGGCGGCGGGCCCCGGAGCGACCCGAGCGGCTACCCCACCGCCGGCCCCGGCAGCTTCGCCGCCGCCGACGGCCGCTCGCCGGTACGCGGTCAGGGCGGCCCGCTGCGCCGCTACCGGGTGGAGGTCGAGCAGGACGCCGGGCAGGACGTGGACGAGTTCGCCGCCACCGTGGACGCGGTCCTCGGCGACCCGCGCAGCTGGATCGCCTCCGGCGAGCTGCGGGTGCAGCGGGTGCCCGAGGCGGCCGCCGCCGACTTCACCATCTACCTGGCCACCCCGGCCACCTCCGAGCGGATGTGCGCCGAGGGCGGGCTGAGCACCGAGCGGTACACCTCCTGCCGGCTGCCCGGACGGGTCGTCATCAACCTGGCCCGCTGGATGGAGGCGGTGCCCGACTACGGCGCCCCGCTGGAGGTCTACCGGACCTATGTGGTGAACCACGAGGTCGGGCACGAGTTCGGCGAGCTGCACCAGGCCTGTCCCGAGCCCGGTGCGCCGGCCCCGGTGATGCAGCAGCAGACGTACGGGCTGGACGGCTGCGTGGCGAACGCCTGGCCGTACGTCGACGGGGTTCGCTACGAAGGCGAGCCGACCGACGGGGTCTGAGTTATTCCCGCTCCCGCATGTCGGGCGACGTGGCCCTCATCATGGCCGATCCCTACCGGGGCGAGTGACAATGGCGCGGTCCCACCGCCGATCCCGGGGAGTCCACCGTGTCGTTGCCCCCGCTCGTCGAGCCCGCCGCCGAGCTGACCGTAGACGAGATCCGTCGCTACTCGCGCCACCTGATCATCCCGGACGTCGGGGTCGAGGGGCAGAAGCGGCTGAAGAACGCCCGGGTGCTCTGTGTCGGCGCCGGTGGTCTCGGCTCGCCGGCTCTGATGTACCTCGCCGCCGCCGGTGTCGGCACCCTCGGCATCATCGACTTCGACACCGTTGACGAGTCCAACCTCCAGCGCCAGATCATCCACGGCGTCTCGGACGTGGGCCGGTCCAAGGCCGAGTCCGCCGCCGCCTCGATCCGCGAGATCAACCCGCTGGTCAACGTGGAGATCCACAACACCGCGCTGGACCGGGACAACGTCCGGGAGATCTTCTCCGGCTACGACCTGATCGTCGACGGCACGGACAACTTCGCCACCCGCTACATGGTCAACGACGCGGCGGTGCTGCTCGGCAAGCCGTACGTCTGGGGTTCGATCTACCGGTTCGACGGCCAGGCGTCGGTGTTCTGGGCCGAGCACGGACCCTGCTACCGCTGCCTCTACCCGGAGCCGCCGCCGCCCGGGATGGTTCCGTCCTGCGCCGAGGGTGGCGTGCTGGGCGTGCTCTGCGCGTCCATCGGGTCGATCCAGGTCAACGAGGCGATCAAGCTGCTCGCCGGCATCGGCGAGCCGCTGGTCGGCCGGCTGATGGTGTACGACGCCCTGGAGATGAGCTACCGCAAGATCAAGGTCCGCAAGGACCCGAACTGCGTGCTCTGCGGCGAGAACCCGACGGTCACCGACCTGCTGGAGGACTACGAGGACTTCTGCGGTGCGGTCTCCGACGAGGCGCAGGAGGCGGTGGTCGACTCGACCATCACCGCCCTGGAGTTGAAGGAGTGGCAGGACGCCGGCAAGGACATCTTCCTGGTCGACGTCCGCGAGCCGGCCGAGTACGAGATCGTCCGGATCCCCGGCTCCACGCTGATCCCCAAGGGCGAGATCATCTCGGGTGACGCGCTCGCGAAGCTCCCGCAGGACAAGCAGATCGTGCTGCACTGCAAGTCCGGTGTCCGCTCCGCCGAGGCGCTCGCCGCGCTCAAGGCGGCCGGATTCAAGGACGCCGTGCACGTCCAGGGCGGCGTGCTCTCCTGGATCAAGCAGATCGACCCGGCGCTGCCGGCGTACTGAGGTCGTGTCGAAGGGCCCTCCCGGGTGTGCCGGGAGGGCCCTTCGCGTACCCGCCGGTGGGCCGGGCCACCCCTGGCCGAGCTACCGAGGCGTAACCACGTTTGCGCCGGTAGCGTGACCTGCGTGGTGGATCTGGACGCGGCGATCGGCTTCGTCGTGGCACACGGCGACGCGGTGGACCGCGCCCGCCTCTCCCGGCTACGCACCGGTGCCCCGGTGCCGCCCGACCTGCTCGACGCGGCCGAGTCCGGGCAGGCTCCCGGCGGCGGCTGGCCCGCGGTGCTCGACGGCGAGGTCGCCTCGGTCGACGCCACCTGCTACCGCCTGTCCGAGCTGGACGACCTCGGGGCGCTGGGCCGCCCCGCCGCCCGGCACGCGCTGGACTGGTTGGCCGCCCGCCAGCTCGCCGACGGCGGCTGGGACGAGGACCCGTCGCTGGCCGGGTTCGCTCCCGAGTGGGCCACCCCGGGCGACCCGGAGGCCCGGCTCTTCCTCACCGCCAACGCCGGGTTCTGGCTCACCGTGGCCGGGCTGGACGCCCGCGCCGCCGGGCCGCTCGACCACCGGGTCGGCGGGGCGTACGCCGGGGTGGTGCAGGCCGCCGCGCAGGCGCTCGCCGCGCAGCTCGCGCCGGACGGCAGCTGGCCGTCCTTCCTCCCGGCCGGCTGGCTCGCCGCGGCCGTGCTGCACCGCCAGCAGCTCTACTACGAGTCGGCCCGCATCCAGGCGGTGCTGGCCGAGCGCATCCCGCAGATGTCCCCGGCCGACGTGGCCTGGCTCGCCGCCACGTTGCGGCGGGTCGACGTGGGCGAGGAGCAGTGGCTGCTCGTCTCGGCCCGGCGGCGGCTGGCCGAGACGCAGCGCAGCGACGGCGGCTGGGACAGCGACGACGGCCACCAGTTCGATGTGCACACCACCCTGCGGGCGATCCGCGCCTGCCGCCCGACCACCCCGGAGGCCCCGGTCTCCGGCGCGCCGTTCGTCGCATCGCAGCTGGCCGCGCCGCCGCTGGTGCCCGCGCCGCGCCCGGCGCCGCTGTCCGACCGGGTCCGGCCGCCCGCCGTCCCCCTGCCGGAACCGGCCCCGCCGTCCGCTCCGCCACCGGAGGCGGCGCCGCCCGAGCCGGCCGCGCCCACCGCCTGAGCCGGTCCGCTCAGCGCAGGTGGCCGTCGCCCGTGACGACGTACTTGGTGCTGGTCAGCTCGGGCAGCCCCATCGGGCCGCGGGCGTGCAGCTTCTGGGTGGAGATGCCGATCTCGGCGCCGAAGCCGAACTCGCCCCCGTCGGTGAACCGGGTGGAGGCGTTCACCATGACCGCGGCGGCGTCCACCCGGGCCACGAACTCGCGGGCCGCCGGCTGGGAGTCGGTGACGATCGCCTCGGTGTGGCCGGTGCCGTGCCGCCGGATGTGCGCGACGGCCGCGTCCAGCGAGTCGACCACGGCGACGGAGATGTCGGCGGAGAGGTATTCGGTGTCGAAGTCCTCGTCGGTGGCCGGCACCACCGCGTCCGAGTACGCGGCCACCCGGGCGTCGCCGTGCACGGTCACCCCGGCGTCGGTGAAGGCGGCCAGGACGGCCGGCAGGAAGGCGTCCGCGATGCCCGCGTGCACCAGCAGGGACTCGGCGGTGTTGCAGGTGGACAGGCGCTGCGTCTTGGAGTTCAGGGTGAGCGCCACGGCCTTGGCCAGGTCGGCGGCGGCGTCCACGTAGACGTGGCAGTTGCCCACCCCGGTCTCGATCACCGGCACGGTCGACTCCTCGACCACGGTCCGGATGAGCGACGCGCCGCCGCGCGGGATCAGCACGTCGACCAGGCCCCGGGCGCGCATCAGCTCCTTGACCGAGTCGCGGGTGCTGGCGTCGAGGAGCTGCACCGCGTCGGCCGGCAGGCCGGCCCCGGCGACCGCGTCGCGGAGCACCGCGACCAGGGCGGCGTTGGAGTGCGCCGCCGAGGAGGAGCCGCGCAGCAGTGCCGCGTTGCCGGACTTCAGGCAGATCCCGGCCGCGTCGACGGTCACGTTGGGGCGGCCCTCGTAGATGATGCCGACCACCCCGAACGGCACCCGGACCTGGCGCAGCTCCAGCCCGTTGGGCAGGGTAGCGCCGCGGACCACCTCGCCGACCGGGTCGGGCAGCGCGGCCATCTGCCGCAGCGCGCCGGCGATGTCGGCCACCCGGGCCTCGTCGAGGGCGAGCCGGTCCAGCACGGCCGCGCTCAGCCCGGCCTCCCGCCCGGCCGCCAGGTCCGCCGCGTTCGCGGTGAGGATCTCCGGGGTACGCGCCACGAGCGCGTCGGCCATCGCGCGCAGCGCGGCGTCCTTGACCGTACGGGTGGCGACCGCCAGGGCCTCCGCCGCGTCCCGGCCCCGGCGGGCCTGCTCCACGACGCTCATCGTGCACTCCTTGAGGTGTTAGGAGGGGGCCCCTGCACAACGCCAGGCGTTAACAGGGGGCCCGTGCTTACAGCAGGACGAGGTCGTCGCGGTGGACGACCTCCCGTTCGTACGCCGGGCCGAGCGCCGCGGCGAGTTCCGAGGTGGAGCGGCCGAGCAGCCCGGGCAGCTCGACCGCGTCGTAGTTGACCAGCCCGCGGGCGACCGGCGCGCCCTCGGTGTCGACCAGGTCGACCGGGTCCCCGGCGGTGAACGCGCCGTCCACCGCGGTGATCCCCGCCGGGAGCAGGGACTTGCGCCGGCCCACCACCGCCTGCACCGCGCCCGGGTCGAGGTGCAGCCGGCCGCGCGGCGCGGTGGCGTGCGCCAGCCAGAAGAGCCGGGCGGCGGGGCGCCGGCTGCTCGGGTGGAAGAAGGTGCCGACCGGCTCGCCGGCCAGCGCCGGCCCGGCCAGCGGCGCGGCGGTGAGCACCACCGGGACGCCGAAGCCGGTGGCGATCCGGGCCGCCTCGACCTTCGTCACCATGCCGCCGGTGCCCACCCCGGCCCGGCCGGCGCCGCCGATGTCCACGCCGGCCAGGTCGCCCTCGCCGTGCACCTCGGTGATCCGGGTGCTGCCGGCCCGGGCCGGGTCGCCGGTCCAGAGCGCGTCCACGTCCGACAGCAGCACCAGCAGGTCGGCGTCGACCAGGGCGGCGACCAGCGCGGCGAGCCGGTCGTTGTCGCCGAACCGGATCTCCTCGGTGGCGACCGTGTCGTTCTCGTTGACGATCGGCACGGCCCGCAGGTCGAGCAGCTTGCGCAGGGTCCGGTACGCGTTGCGGTAGTGCGCCCGCCGGGTCACGTCGTCGACGGTGAGCAGCACCTGCCCGACGGTCAGCCGGTGCCGGGCGAAGGCCGCCGCGTAGCGGCCGATGAGCAGGCCCTGCCCGACGCTGGCGGCGGCCTGCTGGGTGGCCAGGTCGCGGGGGCGCCGGGGCAGCCCGAGCGGGGCCAGGCCGGCGGCGATCGCGCCGGAGGAGACCAGCACGACCTCGCGCCCCTCTGCGGCCAGCGCGCCGAGCGTGTCGACCAGCGCGTCGACCCGGGCGTCGTCCAGGCCGCCCGCCGAGGTGGTCAGCGAGGACGAGCCGATCTTGACGACGATCCGGCGGGCCGAGGTGACTGCTTCGCGCACCGGACCATTCTGCGCGCTGCGGTCCGCCGCGCCTCGGCGCGTTCCCATATCGTGGCAGCCCGTGACACCTGACGAGTACGTCGAGGCGGTGCTGGACCTGGTCGAGCGGATCCCGCCGGGCCGGGTGATGTCGTACGGGGCGGTGGCCGACGCCCTCGCCGAGCGGTCGGGGCGGTCCTCGGCCCGGCTGGTCGGTTCGATCATGGCCCGGCACGGTGGCGGGGTGCCGTGGCACCGGGTGGTGAACTCGGCCGGCCGGCTGCCGCCGGGGCACGAGGTGGAGGCGCGGGCCCGGCTGCGCGCCGAAGGCTGCCCCCTGCGCCCCTCCGGGGTGGACATGACGGCGGCCTGGTCGCCCGACGAGGGGATGTGACCGCCGACATAACGTGAGTAGCATTCGGCTCCATGACAGGAACGGGCGGGAGCCTGCCACGCCGGGTGCACGCCGGATACGCGCTGGGTTCGCTGGTCACCGGCGCGTTCGGCACGGTGCCCGGGCTGCTCCTGCTGCCGTACCTCACCGACACGCTGGGCGTCGCGGCCGGGGTGGCCGCCCTGCTGGTGCTCCTGCCCAAGGCCTGGGACGTGCTGGTCAACCCGGTCGCCGGGCGGATCTCCGACCGGACCCGGTCCCGCTGGGGCGCGCGCCGGCCCTGGCTGCTCGGCGGCGGGCTCGCGCTGGCCCTGCTCTTCGCCTCGATCTTCGCGGCGCCGTTCGGGTCCGGCCCGGCCGCCGGGACGTACGTGGCCGTGGCGTTCCTGGCCACCGCGACCGCGTTCGCGTTCTTCCAGGTGCCCTACGTGGCCATGCCCGCCGAGCTGACCGACGACCCGGCGGAGCGTACCCGGCTGATGAGCTGGCGGATCGCGGTCCTCGCGCTGGCCATCCTGGTCTCCGGCGCGGTGGCCCCGGCCGTGGTGACCGCCGGCGGCGACGGCGTGCCCGGGCACCGCTGGATGGGCCTGTTCGTGGCGGCGCTGATCGTGGCCGGCACGGTCGGCGCGTTCCTCGGCACCCGGTCCGCGCCGACCGGCACGGTGGGGGAGAGCGAGCCGAGCCTGCGCGCCCAGCTCGCGGTCGCCGGCCGGAACCGGCCGTTCCGGGTGCTGCTGGTCTGCTTCGTGATCCAGTCCGCCGGGGTGGCGACCGTGCTGGCCGGGGTGAAGTACTTCGCCGACCAGGTGCTCCGCGCCCCGGACAGCGGGCCGACCCTGCTCTTCGCCTGCTTCGTCGGCCCGGCGCTGCTGGTCATGCCGCTCTGGACCCGGGCCGGCGCCCGGCTGGGCAAGCGCGCCGCCCTGGTCGCCGCCTCGCTGATCTTCGCGGCCGGCGCGCTCGCCCTGGTCGCCGCACCCGCCCTTCCGCCCGCCGGGGTCTACGCCGTGGTCGCCCTGATCGGGGTCGGCTACGCCGGCCAGCAGGTCTTCGCGCTGGCCATGCTGCCCGACTGCATCGCCTACGACACGGTCCGCACCGGCCGCCGGCAGGCCGGCGTGTTCACCGGGCTGTGGACCGCGGGGGAGACCTTCGGCCTGGCCCTCGGACCCGGCATCTACGGCCTGGTCCTCCAGCTCTCCGGCTACGTGTCCTCGTCGACCGGGATCGCGGCGGCCCAGTCCTCGACCGCCCGGCTCGGCGTGCTGCTCGGCTTCACCGTCCTGCCGGCCCTGCTGGTCGCCGCCCCGGTGGTGCTGCTGCGCGGCTACACCCTGACCCCGGCCCAGCTGGCCGCCGCACCCACCCCCGGCGGGGTCGCGCCGGCGGCGCGGGCGTGAGCCACGCGTACCCGTCCGACCGGCCGGTGCGTGCCGCGGACCGTCACGAGAGGAACGACCCCAGACCGATGACCGACACGGCAGGGACGGGCGCGCTGCCCGTCGAGGGGGTGCCCGCCGCGCGGGTGCTCGACGAGATCCGGGCGCTGCGGGCGGCCGACCGGCCGACGCACGGAGGGCGGCTGTTCGCCTACGTCTACGACCCCGGTGTGGCCGGGCTGGACGAGCTGGCGCAGGCCGCGCACGCCGAGAGCGCCCACGTCAACGGCCTGGACCCGACCGCCTTCCCGTCCCTGCTGGCCATGGAGAATGCGGTGGTCGCGGCGGCCGCCGGGCTGCTCGGCGGCGGCCCCGGCACGTCCGCGCCGGACGTGGTCGGCAGCGTCACCAGCGGCGGCACCGAGTCGCTGATCCTGGCCGTCAAGGCGGCCCGGGACGCCCGGCCCGACCTCGCCGAGCCGCGCATCGTGGTGCCGGTCAGCGGGCACGCCGCCTTCGCCAAGGCGGCCCACTACCTGCGGGTGGCCCTCGACCCGGTGCCGGTCGACCCGGTGACCCTGCGCCCGGCCGTCGCCGACGTGGCCGCCGCGATCCGCCCCGAGACCGTCCTGGTCGTCGCCTCCGCCCCGTCGTACGCGCACGGCGTCGTCGACCCGGTCGCGGAGATCGCGGCCGTGGCCGCGGCGGCCGGCGTGCGCTGCCACGTGGACGCCTGCTTCGGCGGCTGGACGCTGCCGTGGCTGCGCCGGCTCGGCGCCCCGGTGCCCCCGTTCGACTTCGCCGTGCCCGGGGTCACCTCGATCTCGGTCGACCTGCACAAGTACGCGTACGCCCCGAAGGGGGTGTCGGTGCTGCTGCACCGGGACGCGGGGCTGCGCGCGCCGCAGTTCTTCGCGTACGCCGACTGGCCCGGCTACACGATGGTCAACCCGGTGATCGCCTCGACCCGGTCGGGCGGGCCGATCGCCGCCGCGTACGCCACCCTGCGGCACCTCGGCGAGGACGGCTACCTGCAGCTGGCCGCGCTGACCCGGGACGCGGTCGCCGGGCTGGCCGACGCGGTCCGCGCGGTCGACGGGTTACGGCTGGTGGCCGAGCCGGAGTCGACGGTGGTCTGCTTCACCGCCGACGACCCGGGGCTGGACCTGTTCGTGCTGGTGGACGAGCTGACCGCCCGGGGCTGGCACACCCAGCCGCAGCTCGCGTACGCCGGCCTGCCGGCCAGCGTGCACCTCACCGTGACGGCGGCGGTGGCCCCGCGGGTGGCCGAGTTCGGCCCGGCGCTGGCCGAGGCGGTGGCGGCGGCCCGTAAGGCCGGGCCGGTCGTGCTGCCGCCGGAACTGCTGGCGCTCGCCGGCAGCCTCACCCCGGAGGCGCTCACCCCCGACCTGATCGCCGGGCTCGCCGCCGGCCTGGGACTCGGCGCCGGGCCGGCGGACCGGATGGCGGCCGTGAACACACTGCTCGACGCGGCCCCGGTCCGGCTGCGGGAGCGGCTGCTCGTGGAGTTCGTCGGGCTGCTTCAGCGCCCGGCCTGGTGACCCACGACGAGGGCCCGGAACCCTGCGGTCCCGGGCCCTCGCGGAGGATCAGCTCGCGTCGGCCGCCGTCACGGTGAACGAGGCGGTGTTGTCCGCCGGGCTCACGTCGGTCAGGCTGACCGGGAAGTCGGAGGAGGCCGTGTAGGAACCGGTGCCCAGGTCACCGGCGGGAGTGCCGGCCGGCGCGGTGAGGATGACGTCCACACTCCGCTCCTCGCCCGGCATGAACCGCCCGCCGGGCACGCTGAACGAGTCCGGGAACCACGGCATGTCGCCCGCCGGCTCGATGCCTCTGATCACGACGCCCGCCGGCAGGCTCGCGAGGATGCCGAGGTTGAACGAGGGGGCGTCGTTGCCGTACCGGACGGTCAGCGGCATCCGGCCCTGGAGGCTCCCGTCGGCCAGCCGGTCGAGGTGGAGCGCGCCGGCGTTGAGCGAGATGTCGGTCTGGCTCGCCTGCACGTACGGCCGGGGCTTCTTGATGCTGCCCTTCGTGGAGCGGAAGAGGGTGGTGAAGGGGGCGCTGGCCACCGGCTGCTCCGAGTCCACGAGCACGCCGACGTAGCCGTCGTCCACGATCATGGCGTAGTCGCGCGGTGTGGTGCGGACCTGGAAGCTCACGCGGTACTGCTGGGTGGCGCCGGGCTCGAGCCGGGTGGTGCTGCCGCCGCACGAAACCTGGAGGCGTACGCCGTCCGCCGAGCCGGACCACCAGCAGGCCTCAGACGGGTCGAGCTGGCCGAACGAGGCGCCGGCCGGTTCCCGGACCGCCAGGGTGAACTGGGTGGCGGTCGGTCCGTTGTTGGTGACGCTGGCGTTCAACGTGCCGACGTAGCCCCCGTCGGTGGGCTCCAGCACCAGCCGCTGGGCGGTGACGGAGAACGTGCCGGTGGATTCGGTCGGTGCGGCGGCGGCCGGGACTCCGGCGGCGAGCAGCGCCAGCGCGGAGCCGAGCAGGCCGGCGGCCACCCGGCGGCCCGCGGGCATGGTGACGGACATGGTGTTCCTCCCCGTGATGTGACGGCTCGCCGTCCCCGGCGAGCCTCCGACGCACGATATCGAGGGCCCCCCGGGCCGGTGCCCCGGTGGGACGAAACGGACGGTGCCGCCGCGAGGGCCCGGAACACGGCGTCCCGGGCCCTCGTGGACAGTCAGCTCGCGTCGGCCGCCGTGACGGTGAAGGAGGCGGTGTTGTCGGCCGGGTCGGCGTCGGTCACCGTCTCGCCGTACCACTGGGTGTTGAGCTGGAACGTGACGGTGCCGAGGTCACCCGGGACGGTCTCCGGTTCGGCGCGGAGCAGCACGTCGAAGCTCCGCTGCTCGCCGGTCATGAAGCGGCCGCCCGGCACCACGAAGTTGGTGAAGAAGCCCGGCATGTCCTGCGGGTCGGTGCCCCAGATCACCACGCCCGCGGGCAGCCCCGTCGCGTCAGCCCAGAGGAGCTCGTGCGCGGCGTCACCGGCCCACCGGACGGTCACCGGCAACCGGCCCAGGTAGCTGCCGTCCTCCTGTCGGCTCAGCGTCACGGCGCCGGCCGTGGTGATCGAGGCGCGGGCCTGGCTGTCCTGCACGTACGGCACCGGGTTGCGCAGGGAACCCGAGGCGGAGCGGAAGCGGGCGGCGAAGGTGGCCCGGTCGGCGACCTCCTCCGCGCCGTCGCCGACGTTCACCGAGATCCGGCCGCCCTTCGCGATCATCGCGACGTCCCGGGTCGGGGTGAGCACCGCGAAGGCGATCGAGAACGACCGGCTCTCGCCCGGTGCGATGTCGCCGCCGGGCACCCCGCAGGTGGCGGTCCGCCGGTTGCCCTCCGGCGCTCCGAAGCCGCACGCCTCCTCCGGGCTCAGGTTGCCCAGCGAGCCGGCGACCGGTTCCACCACGTGGATGCTGAAGTACGTGGCGGCCGGACCGCGGTTGGTCACCGTGACCGGCAGGCTGCCCTGGTAGCCGCGCTCCGTCGGCTCGAGCACCAACCGTCCCACGGAGACGTCGGCGCCGGGGCTGCGGCCGGCCGGCGCGGCCGCGGCGGGTGCGGCGAGTGCCAGCAGCGCCGTGGCCGAGCCGAGCAGGGCGACGGCCAGCCGGCGTCCGTTGCGTGTTGTCATGTGAGGTCCTCCCGTGATCCCCGTTGCCGCGACGGGTCGTCCGCCGCGGTGTGTTCCCGTAGCACGTCTCGGACACCGGTCCGGTTGCACCGACATCTGTCAGCGATGCGACACGTCGGACCGCTGGTCCGGATCACTGGTACCGGTAGCGGTCCTCGTTGTTCTCCCACGACGGATCCAGCAACGGGTCGGCGTCGGTGCCGACCGGCTTGATCTCGGCGATGCCGGTCCCGCTGGCCGTGTTGGAGTTCCGGAGCCCGAACTGGAAGGTGCGCTCGGCGCCCGGGCCGAGCGGGCCGAGTCGGCAGGTGATGCGGCCCTTCGGCGGCGCCCCGCCCTGGCATTCCGGCCAGTCGCCGCCGTCCGCGACGGTCCCCACCTGCATCCGCAGGTGCAGCTCGACCAGCTTCGCCGGGACCTCACTCAGGTTCCGCACCGTGACGGTGATCGTGCCGGTACGCGTGCCGTCGGCGTCCTTCGCGCCCCAGGCCACGTCGCCGGCCGTCACGGTCAGGTCGACCAGATGCTTGTTCGGGCCGAACGAGGAGGGGCCGTCGACCTGGGTGAAGCGCTTGCCGGTCCACCGGTAGCCCCGCCACTGGCGCTGCGACCAGTCCAGCGACCAGCCGCCGCCCGGCCCGATGTCGGCCATCTCCACCCGGACCGTGCCGTTGCCGGCGACCTGCACGCCCAGCAGCCATTGTGGGCTCGGAGCCTCGGAACGGGTCACCTGGCCGACGACGACGATCCGGCCGGCGGAATCCCGGTCGAGGACCACCACCTGGGACGGGCCGCTCTGGAAGATGAGGCAGCGGAGCAGGGCGACCGTCTCGATCGCGCCGTCACCGTCCACATCGCCGTAGGCGAGGCCGTCCAGCAGGACGTCGCCCTCGTTCCGGTAGGTGCCCGCGATCCGCGTCGGTCCTGCCGTGCACACCGGGCCGGGCCGCCAGGTCGGCAGATCGATCCGGGCGGCGAGCAGCTGCGAGCGGCTGATCCGGCCGTTCGGCGTGGTCGGGGTCGGGTCGGCCGCGCTCGGCGTCGGAGACGAGGACGGCGACGGGGACGGCGTGGTCTGCGACGGGGTCGGGGTGGCGGTCTGTGCCGGTCCCGGTGTCGGTTCGGGTCCGTGCAGGGCGGCGTTCGCGCCCACCGGGATCGCCACGGCGAGCACCACGGCCGCCGCGGTCACCACGGCGGCCCGCCGGCGCCGGCGGCGGACGGTCTCCCGCACCGCGGCCGTCCCGGCCGGCTGCACCGCCGGGGCGTACGCCTCGCGGAACGCGGCGAACTCGCCGCTGACCAGGATGTCGTCGAGCTCACTCATGGTGGTTCACCTCGTTCGTGGTGGTGAGCTGGGCCGCCAGCGCGACCCGTCCCCGGTGCAGCCAGGACTTGACCGTGCCCTCCGGCACCCCCTCCTGCTCCGCGATCTGCCCCACCGTGAGATCGGCCAGGTAGTGCAGCACCACGGCGCGCCGCTGGGTGGTGGGCAACTGGGCCAGCGCGGCGGTCAGCGCCACCCGGTCCGGGCCCGGACCGGGCACGTGCTCCTCGCGCTGCCGGTGCAGCCAGGACTGGGCCGTGCGCAGCCGCCGCCACCGGCTGGTGGCCAGGTTCCAGGCGACCCGGCGGACCCAGGCCACCGGGTCGTCGTAGCGGGACACCCGCGACCAGCGGGAGAACGCCCGGCAGAACGCCTCCTGCACCAGGTCCTGCGCCTGCGACAGGTCACCGCAGTACGCGGCGAGCTGGAGCGTCAGGGACCGGAAGTGCGCATGGTAGAGCCCGTCGAAGTCGACCGCCCCGCGTTCGTCCGGGCACCCGGCTGTCCCCTCGGGTGGCGGCTCGTCCAGCCGCGGCTCCCTCGTCACCGTCATGTGGTCCTCCCCGTGCGGTGCCGCGAACGCGGTCACGCCCGTCACACGCCCCGACGCGGCCGCAGGTTGCGCCGGTTGCCCGCTCCGGCGCTGTGGTTGACTGTCAATCCGGAGACAGGCGAGGGAGGGAGGCCCGAGGTGCAGGTGCCGGCCGTGCTCGGCGAGCCGATCCGGTTCGTGCTGAACTGGGGCCGCCGCTACTCCCTCTGGGTGTTCAACTTCGGGCTGGCCTGCTGTGCCATCGAGTTCATCGCCACCAGCATGGGCCGGCACGACTTCATGCGGCTCGGCGTGATCCCGTTCGCCCACGGTCCCCGCCAGGCCGACCTCATGGTGGTCTCCGGCACGGTCACGGACAAGATGGCTCCGGCCGTCAAGCGGCTCTACGACCAGATGCCCGAGCCGAAGTACGTGATCTCGTTCGGCGCCTGCTCGAACTGTGGCGGACCCTACTGGGACTCCTACTCGGTGACGAAGGGTGTCGACCAGCTCATCCCGGTCGACGTCTACGTGCCCGGCTGCCCGCCCCGCCCGGAGGCGCTGCTGCACGGCATCCTCCGCCTCCAGGAGAAGATCGCCGCCGAGCAGTCCGGTGTCGGCGGCGTGCCCCGCCCGGACCGGCTCGCCCCGCCGGTCGACCCCCGGCCCGCGGAGAGCACCCCCCGGCCGGTGCAATCCCTCACGGCGCCCCCGGTACGTCCCCCGGCTGGCTGAGCCGCGAGGTGGCGGCGCGGGGCTAGCCTGCGCTCATGACCGACTCCGCGGACAAGCGTTCCGCCTTCATCGTCGACGTGCTCACCGAGGAGTTCGGCGCGTCGATGGCGATCGACCCGGCGGCGTTCCGCCGCAAGTTCCGCAAGATGGCCGCCTCCCCGTTCGCCTTCTACCGGGGCAGCGCCTCGCTCTTCTACGCCGACCAGCGCGGCGACTTCGCCAGCGACCGGTACCTCGACGACCGGACCAGCCGGGTGTGGATCCACGGCGACCTGCACGCCGAGAACTTCGGCACCTACATGAACGCCTCCGGGCAGCTCGTGTTCAACGTCAACGACTTCGACGAGGCGTACGTCGGGCCGTTCTCGTGGGACCTGAAGCGCTTCGCCGCCAGCGTGGCCCTGCTCGGCTACGCCAAGGCGCTCTCCGACCGGGTGATCGGGGAGCTGGTGGCCGGCTTCGCCCGGTCGTACCTGGCCGAGCTGCGGGCCATCGCGGCCGGCGGCGACGACGCGATCGGCTCGATCACGCTGGAGAACGCCGACGGGGTGCTGCGCCGGGTGCTCCAGCAGGCCCGGCTGAACACCCGGGTCGACCTGCTCGCCACGCAGACCACCATCGACAACTACGAGCGCCGGTTCTCCCTCGGCGACGGGGTCTTCGAGGTCGACGCCGCGACCCGGGAGCAGGTGTGTGCCGCGTTCCAGGACTACCTGGGCACCCTGCCGGCGGCCACCGCCCGGCTCCGCCCGGTCGCCACCAACATCAAGGACGTCGTGCTGCGCAAGGGTGTGGGCATCGGCTCGGCCGGGCTGCCCTCGTACAACCTCCTGCTGGAGGGGCACACCCAGGCGCTGGAGAACGACGTCGTCATCTACATGAAGCAGGCGCAGGTGCCGGCGGTGGCGCGGCACATCGACGACGAGCGGGTCCGCTCGTACTTCCTGCACCAGGGGCACCGCACCGCCGAGTCGCAGCGGGCGTTGCAGGCGCACGCCGATCCGTGGCTGGGCTTCACCGAGCTGGACGGGGCCGGCCAGCTCGTCGCCGAGGTCTCCCCGTACGCGGCCGACCTCGACTGGGCCGACGTCAACGAGCCCGAGGAACTCGCCGGGGTGCTCACCGACCTGGGCCGGGCGGTGGCCCGGATGCACTCGGTGGCCGACGACGAGTCCAGCCACGACCTGGTGGACTACTCCACCGAGGAGGCGATCGTCGCCGTGGTGGACGCCGACGTGGAGGGCTTCGTCGACCACCTGATCGACTTCGCGCACCGCTACGGCATCCGGGCCCGCGAGGACCACCAGCTCTTCGTGGACCTGTTCCGCAACGGCCGGTTGCCCGGCATCTGAGGTCCCGGGGCGCCGGTGCCCGTGCCCGGTGCCCCGCCTCACTGCTCGAAGTCGAGCACCACCTTGATGTCCGAGCCCGTAAAGGTGTACGCGTCGGCGTACGAGGAGATCGGCACCCGGCGGGTGACCAGCGAGTTCAGCCAGGACTGGTCGGCGCGGGCGAGCGCCTCCGCCGCCAGCTCCCAGTGCCGGCGGTTGGCGTTCACCGAGCCGAACACCACGTTGTTCTCCAGCACCAGCTCCCGGTTGAGCGCCCCCGCGTCGAGTTCGATGGTCCGGCCGCCGCTGGACACCCCGGTCAGGCAGACGATGCCGTTCGTCCCGGCCTTGGTCATCGCGTCCAGCACCACCACCGGGGCGCCGGTGCACTCCACCACCACGTCCGGCGCGAAGTCCAGCTCCGCCACCGTCGAGGTGTGGTAGGTCGCGCCGAGCGAGCGGACCAGCTCCGGCTTCGGACCGGTCTTGTTCCGGTCCAGCACGTGCACCGACAGCCCGCGCTGGATGCCCAGCAGGGCGGCCAGCAGCCCGATCGGGCCGGCCCCGGTGACCAGCACGCTCTGCGGCTGCCACACGGCCCGGCTGGCGATCCGCTCGATGTGGTCCCAGGCCTTCGCCACCACGCTTGTCGGTTCCAGCAGCATGCCGACCGGGGCGAGCGCCGGGTCCAGGCCGACGGCGAACCTCGGCTGCACCCGCCAGCGGTCGCGGGCGAAGCCGGGCAGCCCCTTGATGCCGTGCTCGGTGTAGCGGCCGTTGCGGCACATGTCCCACTCGCCGACCGCGCAGTTCGGGCAGGGCACCGGGTCGGGGTGCCGGACGATCCCCACCACGAGGTCGCCGGGCTTGAGCGTGCCCGTCGGGTCCTCCAGCACCCGGCCGAGTGACTCGTGCCCGAGCACCAGCCGGTCCTGGCCTGGCGGGGCCTCGCCGTACTCGCCCGCGATGATCTCCTGATCGGTCCCGCAGACGCCGACCGCGAGGGCCTGGACCAGGATCGCGCCCTCCTCCGGGGCCGGCTCGGGCCAGTCCTCGTCGAGGCGCAGCGAGTCGGAAACTCCGGGAGCCACAGTGACAGCGCGCACGGGTTCATCCTTCCCCGCCGGAGGCCCGAGCGCCCGGCAAAGCGGCGGATCCGGCCCGGGGGAGCGTGGACGGCCCGACACGCCTCCCGGTCGCCGGCCCTAGGATCAGCGGCATGACTCCGGAAGAGGTCGGCCGGCGGGTGGTCGCGCTGCTCGCGCCCGTGGAGGCCACCGCGTCGGTCTCCGGCGGTCAGGGGCACGCCCGCGCCACCGTCGACGTACCCCCGGCGAGCTGGCGCGACGCGGTGCGCGCGGCGCGCGACGACGCCGAGCTGGACTGCGACTTCTTCGACTGGCTGTCCGCGGTCGACGAGCTGGCCGACGGCTTCGACGTGGTGGCCCACCTCTGGTCGATCCGGCACCGGCACGGGCTGCTGCTGCGCACCCGGGTGCCCCGGGAGACGCCGGTCGTGACGTCCGTGGTGGACGTCTTCCCCGGTGCGGCCTGGCACGAGCGGGAGACCCACGAGATGTTCGGCATCGGCTTCGACGGGCACGGCGAGCTGCGGCCGCTGCTGCTACCGCCGGAGTTCGAGGGCCACCCGCTGCGCAAGGAGTTCGTGCTCGCCTCCCGGGTCGCCAAGCCGTGGCCGGGCGCCAAGGAACCCGGCGAGTCGGAGGCCGGCGGCGGCCGCCGACCGATCCGGCCCCCGGGCGTGCCCGCGCCGGGCGAGTGGGGGACTACGCCCACGCCGGCCGGCGCGGCCGGCGTGGGCGAGGGCCCCCGCGGGGGTACGCCGGCGCGGCCCGCCCGGGAACGCCCGGCGCGGCCGGCCCCGGGTGAGCGGCCAGCCCGTCCCGCCGCCGGCGAGGGCCCGGCGCGCCCCGCTCCGGGCGATCGCGCGGCCCGCCCCACCGCGGACGAGGGCCCCACCGCGAGCCGGCCGACCGGCCCGGCCCGCCGGGAGCCCGCCCCACCGCCGGAGGAGCCCGGTGCGCTCGGGCGTCCGGTGCCCGGCGAGCGGCCCACCGGACCCGCGCGGGAGGAGCCGCCGCCCGGCCCGGCCCGGCCGGCGCCGGGCGCCGACGCCGAGGAGGGGGAGGGCTGATGCCGGACTGGTTGGAGCTGATCCTCCGGGTGGTGGGCGTCCTGGTCGCGTTCCTCACCCTGCCGCTGATCGTGGGCCAGGCCGAGCACAAGGTGATGGCTCACATGCAGGGCCGGCTCGGCCCGATGTACGCGGGCGGCTTCCACGGCTGGGCGCAGCTCGTCGCCGACGGCATCAAGTTCGTGCAGAAGGAGGACGTCACCCCCCGCGAGGCGGACCGGCCGGTGTTCCGGCTGGCCCCGGCGGTGGCCCTGGTGCCCTACCTGCTCGCCCTGCTGGTGATCCCGCTCGGTCCGGGGGACCTGGTCGGGCAGCCGCTGGACATCGGCCTGTTCTTCGTGCTGGCCGTGGTGGGCATCGGGGTGCTCGCCGTGCTCATGTCGGCCTGGGCCTCGGCCAACAAGTACAGCCTGCTCGGCGGGCTGCGCGGGGCGGCCCAGCTCCTCGGCTACGAGCTGCCGCTGGTGCTGGCCGCCGCCT
Organism: Micromonospora halotolerans; assembly: GCF_032108445.1. Taxonomy (NCBI): domain Bacteria; kingdom Bacillati; phylum Actinomycetota; class Actinomycetes; order Micromonosporales; family Micromonosporaceae; genus Micromonospora; species Micromonospora halotolerans. Next base: position 3,157,798 of record NZ_CP134876.1, read on the forward strand.
CGGTGGCGATGGCGGCCGGCACGCTCAGCCTGCCCGGCATCGTGGAGGCGTGGCGCCCCTGGTGGCTGCTCTGGCAGGCGCCGGCCATGGTGATCTTCTTCGTGGCCGGGCTGGCCGAGATCCGCCGACCCCCGTTCGACATGCCGGTGGCCGACTCCGAGCTGGTCTTCGGCTACATGACCGAATACACCGGCCTGCGCTTCGCGTTCTTCCTGCTCGCCGAGTACGTGGGCATCGTGGTGATCGCCGCGCTGACCACGGTGCTGTTCCTCGGCGGTTGGCAGGGTCCGTTCGCCGACGCCCAGCTCGGCTGGCTCTGGACCCTGCTCAAGGTGTTCGCCGTCGCGTTCGTGATCATCTGGCTCCGGGTGAGCTACCCGCGGCTGCGCGAGGACCAGCTCCAGCGCCTGTGCTGGCTGGTGCTCGTCCCGCTGGCCCTGGCCCAGCTCGTGTTGACCGCCGCCGTCCGCCTGGCGATCTGAGGACGGGCGGGTTCAGGCCGCGTCGCGCAGCGGGGTGTGGTCCGGGTCGACGCGCTCGTCCGGCGGCGCGGGCAGCGGCGGCGTGCCGTCGCCGAACGGGCGGCCGCCGAGCTGCTCCCGCCCGTGCGGGGTGAGCCAGTTCGCCAGGTCCGGGCCGAGCGGCACCACCCCCGTCGGGTTGATGTCCCGGTGCACCTCGTAGTAGTGCCGCTTGATGTGGTCGAAGTCGACGGTGTCGCCGAAGCCCGGGGTCTGGAACAGGTCCCGCGCGTACGCCCAGAGCACCGGCATCTCGGTCAGCTTCTGCCGGTTGCACTTGAAGTGGCCGTGGTAGACCGGGTCGAAGCGGACCAGCGTGGTGAACAGGCGGACGTCCGCCTCGGTGATCGTGTCGCCGACCAGGTAGCGCTGCCCGGTCAGCCGCTCGGTCAGCCAGTCCAGCCGGTCGAAGAGCCGGTGGTACGCCCGCTCGTACGCCTCCTGGCTGCCGGCGAAGCCGCACCGGTAGACGCCGTTGTTCACGTCCGCGAAGACGACCGCGTTGACCTCGTCGATCTCGCCCCGCAGCCGCTCCGGGTACAGCTCCGGCGCGCCCGGCCGGTGGTGGGCGGTCCACTCCGTCGACAGGTCCAGGCTCATCTGCGCGTAGTCGTTGGTGACCACCTGCCCGGTCGGCACGTCGACCATGGCCGGCACCGTGATGCCCCGCTCGTAGCCGGGGAAGCGTTTGAAGTAGGCCTCGGCCAGCCGCTCGATGCCGAGCACTGGGTCCCGGCCGCCCGGGTCGAGGTCGAAGGTCCAGCTGCGCTTGTCGTGGGTGGGCCCGGCCACCGCCATCGAGATGGCGTCCTCCAGCCCGAGCAGCCGCCGGACGATGATCAGCCGGTTCGCCCACGGGCAGGCCCGGCTGACCGCCAGCCGGTACCGGCCCGCCTCCACCGGCCAGCCGCTCGACCCGTCCGCGGTGATCCGGGTGGCGATGTACCGCTGGTCCCGGGTGAACTCGCCGCCCGGCTCGACGTACTTGCCACCGGTCCGGTCGAGGATCTGGTCACCGTTGCCGCCCACGCCGCCTCCCGAGGATGTCGCGTTCCGCGTCCCATCATGGTCGCTCCGCCGGCTTCCGGCAGGCCGACCCGGGACGACCGGGGCTAGGCTGCCGCGGTGACGGATGTGGAGGCGGCGGCCCGACGCTTCATCGCCGACGTGTGGAACGCCGGCCGCGAGGAGAGCGCGTACGACCTGATCGCCGAGGACTGCCCGGGGCTGGGCGGCACCGGCCCGGAGGCCACCCTGGCCTGGCACCGCGACCGGCGGGCGTCCTTCCCCGACCTGCGCTACAAGGTCGTCGAGGTGGTGGCCGCCGGCAACCGGGTGGCCGTGCACTGGCGGGCCGCCGGCACCCAGGCCGGACAGTTCGGCCCGGTGCCGCCGACCGGCCGGGTGGTGAGCTACTCGGGGGCGAGCTTCCTCCGCTTCGACGAGAGCGGCCGGATCGTCGACGTGTGGAGCGTGAACGAGCTGTTCCAGGTCCTCCAGCAGCTCGGCGTCGAGATGCTCCCGCCGCTGCCGGCCACCGGCGCCTGACCGGCCCGGCGGTCCGCCGGCGGTCGATCCGCCGGGTGGTGGTCGCGCGCGCCGGGGGCACAGGGCAGGATGGGCGGCATGAGTGAGCGCAGCGGCGTGCCCGGCGAGGGGCTGGTGAAGGGGCTGGCGGTCACGCTGAAGACGATGGCCCGCCGCTCGACCACGCAGCAGTACCCGGACGTCGTCCCCGAGCTGCCGCCCCGCTCCCGTGGCGTGATCGCGCTGCTGGAGGAGAACTGCACGGTCTGCATGCTCTGCGCGCGCGAGTGCCCGGACTGGTGCATCTACATCGACTCCCACAAGGAGGAGGTGGCGGTCCCCGGCGCCGCCCGCCCCCGCCAGCGCAACGTGCTCGACAAGTTCGACATCGACTTCTCGCTCTGCATGTACTGCGGCATCTGCATCGAGGTCTGCCCGTTCGACGCGCTCTACTGGTCGCCCGAGTTCGAGTACGCCGAGTACGACATCAAGGACCTGCTGCACGACAAGGACCATCTCGGCGAGTGGATGGTCACCGTCCCGCCGCCGCCGGCCCACGACCCGCACGGCGACCCCTCGAAGGAGGAGACCACCGCCGCCCGTAAGGCCGCGGCCCCCGCCGCGCGTCCGGCCCCGGCCCGCCCGCAACCCGGCGCCGAGCAGGGCGGGGGCGCGCCGTCATGACGGGTGCGGACGTGCTGCTGCTCGCCCTCGGCGCGGTGGTGGTGGGCGCGGGCGCGCTGGTGGTGGGCACCCGGCACCTGGTCCGGGCCGGGCTCTGGCTGGTGGTCTGCCTGGGCGCGCTGGCCGGCGACTACCTGGTCCTGAGCGCCGAGCTGGTGGCCTGGGTGCAGGTGCTCATCTACGTCGGCGCGGTCGTGGTGCTGCTGCTGTTCGCGGTGATGCTGACCCGCGCGCCGATCGGCCCCTCCGACGACCTCGACCGGCCCGGCTGGCCGGCCGCCCTGATCGGCGCCGGCAGCGGCCTGGGCCTGGCCGTGCTGCTGGTCGACGCGTTCCGCTGGGTCCGGGTGGAGCTGCCCGCCGCGGGCACCGCCGAGCGCCTCGGCGAGCAGGTGTTCCGCTCCTGGGTGCTGCCCTTCGAGGTGCTGTCGGTGCTGCTGCTCGCCGCCCTGGTCGGCGCGATCGTGCTCTCCCGCCCCGACATCGGCCGCCCCGGCGCAACTCCGGCCGCCGGTCCGGCCGGCGCCGCCGAGCCGGCCCGCCCGGTCGTCGCCGCCGACGAGGGCGGGCGCGCGTGAGACCGGTCATCCCGTACGTCACCGCCGCCCTGCTGTTCGGCCTCGGCGTCTACGGCGTGCTGCGCCGCCGCAACGCCGTCCTCGTGCTGATGGCCGTCGAGCTGATGCTCAACGCGGTCAACCTCATCCTGGTCACCGCCGACACCACGGTCCGGGCGGCGCTGCCGCACTCCGGCCAGGTCTTCGCGCTCTTCGTCATCGTGCTGGCCGCCGCCGAGATCGGCGTGGGGCTGGCCATCGTGCTCCAGCTCTACCGGGTGCGGGCCAGCGTCACGGTGGACGACGTGCCGCTCACCGAGGCGCCGGCGCCGGCCGCCGGGGTGGCCGCCGACCGGGGCGAGGGGGCGAGGTGACCGGACTGCTCGCGGTGGCGCTGCCCGGCGTACCCCTGGTCGCCGGCCTGCTCGGGCTGCTGCTGCTGCCGCCGTCGCCGCGCGGCGCGGCCACCGGGGAGAGCCCGGCCCGGCGGGCGGCCATCGCGCTCGGCGTGGCCGGCGCGGCGCTCGCGCTGCTCGCGGCGGTGGCCCTGCTGCTGCGGGTGGACGGGCCGGTCGAGGGCGGCACCGACTGGGTCGACCTGGGCGGGCTGCGGGTCACCCTCGGCTGGCGGCTGGACGGGGTGGCCGCGCTGGTCGCCGTGGCGGTGGCCGCGGTGGCCCTGGCCGTGCAGGTCTACTCGATCGGCTACCTGCGGCGCGGCCCGCACGACGACGTCGAGGTGGACCACCGCTACCCGCCCTACGCCGCCCAGATCAGCCTGTTCACCGCCGCCATGCTGACCGTGGTGGTCTCCGGCGACCTGATCCTGCTGCTGGTCGGCTGGGAGGTGATGGGCATCTGCTCCTACCTGCTCATCGCCCACGACCGACGGCTGCCCGAGGCGCCGGCCGCCGCCGTGAAGGCGTTCCTGGTCACCCGGGTGGGCGACGTCGGCTTCCTGCTCGGCATCGCCCTGCTCGGCGTCGGCGCGGGCAGCTTCCGGATCGCCGACGTGCTGGCCCACGACTACCCGACCGGCACGCTCACCGCGGCCTGCCTGCTGCTGCTCGCCGGGGTGGCCGGCAAGAGCGCGCAGTTCCCGCTGCACACCTGGCTCCCGGACGCCATGGCCGGCCCCACCCCGATCTCCGCGCTGATCCACGCGGCCACCATGGTCGCCGCCGGGGTCTACGCGGTGGCCCGACTCTTCCCGCTCTTCGCGCAGGCCCCGGCCGCTTTGGCCGTGCTCGGGGTGATGGCGGCGGTCACCCTGCTGCTCGGCGCGTTCGCGGCCACCGCCCAGGACGACATCAAGCGGGTGCTGGCCTGGTCGACGGTCTCCCAGATCGGCTACATGACCGGCGCGCTCGCCGTCGGCGCTCCCGCGGCGGCCCTGTTCCACCTGCTCACCCACGCCGCGTTCAAGGCGCTGCTGTTCCTGGCGGCCGGCGTGGTGATCCACGCCGTCGGCACCACCCTGATGTCGCGGATGGGCGGCCTGCGCGCCGCCATGCCGGTGACCTTCTGGTGCATGCTGATCGGTCTCGGCGCGCTGGCCGGGGTGCCGCCCCTGTCCGGCTTCTGGAGCAAGGACGGGGTGCTCGCCGCCGCGCAGGCCGCCGCGCTGGACGGCGCCGGCCCGGCCCCGGCCTGGGTGGGCTGGCTGGTCTGGCTGGCCGGGCTGCTCGGCGTCGCGGTCACCGCCTGGTACGCCACCCGCCTGCTGCTGCGGACCTTCTTCGGCGCGACCCGGATCCCGCTGGCGCACCCGCACGACCCGCCGGCCGTGCTGCGCTGGCCGGTGCTGCTGCTCGCGGTGCCGGCCGCGCTGCTCGGCCTGGCCGCCTTCGCGCCCTGGTTCGCCGACCGGCTGCGGGTGCCGGCCGACGCCTCCGACGAGGCCGTCGAGCTGGTCCACCTCGCGCCGAACCTGGTCCTGCCGTTCCTGCTGCTGCTGGTCGGCGCGGGTGTGGCCTGGGCCGGCTGGCGCCGCGACCCGGCCGCCGACCCGGCGCGCTTCCTGGGTCCGCTGCGGCCGGTCTTCGCCCGCGCGTTCCGGCTCGACGACGTCCAGCACACCCTCGTGGTACGCCCGACCACCGCCCTGGCCCGGGTCGTGCGCACCGGGGACGAGCTCGGGGTGGACGGTCTCGTGGAGGGCAGCGGCCGGGCCGCGGTCGAGCTGGGCGGCGGGCTGGCCGCGCTGCACCGTGCCGCGTTGCCCCGCGCGGCGGCCGGGGTGCTGGCCGGTGCGCTGCTCATCGGCCTCGCGGTCGCCCTGATCGGAGTGGCCTCATGACGTTCGGGCAGTTCCTGCTGGTCGCGGTCCTCGCGGTCCCCGCGCTGGGCGCCGTCGCGGCCGCCGCCGTCCCCGGCGACCGGGCCGGCCGGCTGGTCGGCACGGCCGCCGCCGCGCTGACCCTGCTCGCCGCCCTGCCGCTGGCCGGCGGCGACCACGGCTGGTTCGGTTACGGCCCCCGGCCGGCCGTGCAGGCCTGGCACCAGGTGGACGTGTCCTGGGTGCCCGGCCTCGACCTGCGCTTCCACCTCGGAGTCGACGGCATCTCCTGGCCGCTCGTGGTGCTCACCGCGCTGCTCACCCTGCTCTGCTGCGGCTACACGCTCTGGCGGGTGCCCGCCGGCGGCGGCAGCGGACGCGCCCTCGTGGCGCTGCTGCTGGTGGTCGAGGTGGGCATCCTGGGCACCTTCCTCGCCCTCGACCTGGTGCTGTTCTTCCTGTTCTTCGAGGTCGTCCTCCTCCCCATGTACGCGATCATCGCCGGCTGGGGTGGCGACGACCGGCGCCGGGCGGCCCGCAAGTTCGCCCTCTACACACTGTTCGGCTCGGTGCTGCTGCTGGTCGGCGTCTACGTGGTGGTCGCCGCCGCCGGCACCGCCGACCTGGTGACGCTGACCGGTGGCGCCGGGCTGTCCCGGGGCACCCAGCTCGCCGCGTTCACGCTGCTGGCGCTGGCGTTCGCGGTGAAGAGCCCGCTCTGGCCGCTGCACTCCTGGCTGCCCGACGCGCACACCCAGGCCCCCACGGTGGGCAGCGTGATCCTGGCCGGGGTGCTGCTCAAGATGGGCACGTACGGGCTGATCCGGGTGGCGGTCGGGGTGGCCCCGGAGGGCGCCCGTTGGGCCGCCCCGGTGCTCGGGGTGCTGGCCGTCGCGGCGATCCTGGTCGGTGGCCTGGTCTGCCTCGCGCAGTCCGAGCTGAAGCGGCTGATCGCGTACTCCAGCGTCGGGCACATGGGCTTCGTGCTGCTCGGGGTCGCCACGCTCACCGCCACCGGCCTCCAGGCCGCCCTGATCGGCAACATCGCGCACGGCGTCATCACCGGGCTGCTGTTCTTCCTGGCCGGGGCGATCAAGGACCGCACCCGCACCGGGTCGCTCGCCGAGCTGTCCGGGCTGCGGGAGACCGCGCCCCGGCTGGCCGGGCTGCTCGGCTTCGCGGCGGTCGCCTCGCTCGGGCTGCCCGGGCTGGCCGGCTTCTGGGGTGAGGCGTTCGCCGTGGTGGCCGCCGTCCGGCGGGGCGGCGGACTGTGGACCACCCTCGCGGTGCTGGCCGCGCTGGGCGGGGCGCTGACCGCCGCGTACCTCCTGCGGTTGCTGCGCCGGGTCACCCACGGACGGCCCAGCCCGGCGGTGGCCCCGCTCGCGCCGGGCCTGGCCGGGGCGGAGCTGGCCGCCTGGGCGCCGCTGGTGCTGCTCGCCCTCGCCGTCGGCCTGGCCCCGGCACTGGTCCTGTCCTACGCCTCCGGCCCGGTCGGCGCCCTGGTGGGAGTGGTGACCAGATGAGCCTGGTGCAGAGCGTGGACAACGTGGCGCTGCTGCCGGCCTACCTGGCCGCCGGCACGGCCGTGCTGGTGCTCCTGGTCGACCTGCTGGCGGCCCGGGCCGTCGCCACGGTGGCCGTGGCCGCCCTCGGCGCGGCGGGCACCGCCGCCGGTGCGGCGCTGGTCGGCGCGGCCGGCGAACGTCGCACCTTCTGCGTGGGCGCGGACTGCTCCTGGCTCTGGACCGGGCGGGCCGCGCTGGTCGCGGTGGTCATCGCGCTGCTCACCCTCGGTGTGCTCGCGCTCTCCGGCCCCCTGCTGCGCGCCGGCCGGGTCCCGGTCGGGGAATACTGCTTCCTGCTCGCCTGCGCGATGACCGGCGGCGTGGTGCTGGGCGCGGCCGGCGACCTGATCACCCTGGTCGTGGCGCTGGAGACGCTCACCCTGCCGCTCTACGTGCTGGTCGGGCTGCGCCGGGGCAGCCTGGCCGGCGCCGAGGCGGCGGTGACCTTCTTCGTGGTCAGCGTGGTGGCCACCACGGTCACCCTGCTCGGCGCGGCGCTGCTCTACGCGGTGACCGGCAGCGTCCACCTCGACCGGCTCGGCGCGACCTTCGCCGCCGAGGAGGGCCTGCTCGACGTGCCGCTCACCACGGTCGCCGTGGCGCTGGTGGTGGCCGGGCTGGCCTTCAAGGTCGCCGCGGTGCCGTTCCACGCCTGGGCCCCGGCCACCTACGACGGCGCGCCGCTGCCGGTGGCCGCGTACCTGTCGACGGCCTCGAAGCTGGGTGGCGTGGTGGCGCTGCTCGCCGTGGTGCAGCGGGCGCTGCCGGCGACCGTGACCGGCCCGGTGCTGGCGTTGCTGGCGGTGCTCACCATGACCGTGGGCAACCTGGTGGCGCTGCGCCAGCGGCGTACGGTCCGGCTGCTCGCGTGGTCCTCGGTGGCCCAGGCGGGCTACATCCTCGCCCCGCTGGGCGCGCTCGCGCTGGCCGCCGGGCGCACCGCCGACGCCCGCGCCGGGGCGTACGCCGCGGCCGTCGCGTACACCGTCTTCTTCGTGCTGCTGGAGCTGGCGGCGTTCGCCGCGGTGGTGGCGCTGCGGCCGGGCGACGGTGACGGCGGCACGCTGGCCGACCTGCGCGGCGCGGCGCGCCGGCACCCGTGGGTGGGTGGCGCGTTCGCGCTGGCCCTCATCGGGCTCGCCGGGCTGCCGCCCGGCCTGGCCGGCCTGTTCGCCAAGGTGACCGTGGTCCGCGCGCTGCTGGCCGGGCACGCCGGCTGGCTGGCCCTGGTGGTGGCGCTGAACGCGGTGGTCGGGCTGGCCTACTACCTGCGCCTGGCCGCCACCCTCTACGCCGCTCCCGGCGGGGTCGCGGTCCGCCCCGGCCGGCTCGTGGTGGTCGCGCTCGGGGTCGCCACCGCGCTGGCCGTGGTGCTCGGCTTCGCCCCGCAGCTGGTGCTCGACGTGGCGGCCCGCTGACGGTTTCGTCCCCCGGTGGGCGGCCGGCACAGCGCGCTCACAGGAATCCCCAGCCAACTTTCAGCCATGAGCAGGATGGTTGGCGGGTACCGGTGTTGTTGAACCGGTCAGCGGGCCCCGCACGGCCCGCGCACCGAAGGAGCGATCGTGCATCACAACCGTCTCAAGACCGCAGCGCTGCTCGGCCTGTTGACCTCGCTGATCCTCGCGGTCGGCTACTGGTTCGGCGGTAGCGGCGGTCTCGTCATCGCCGTCGTCCTCTCGTTGGTGATGAACGGCGTGACCTACTTCTACTCCGACAAGCTCGCGCTGCGCTCGATGCGGGCGCAACCGGTCAGCGAGGCACAGTTCCCCGAGCTGTACCGGATGGTCCGGGAGCTCTCCACCCAGGCGGGCAAGCCAATGCCCCGGCTCTACGTGAGCCCCACGGCGCAGCCCAACGCGTTCGCCACCGGGCGTAACCCGGAGCACGCGGCGGTCTGTGTCACGCAGGGGATCGTCGAGATCCTCGACTACCGGGAGTTGCGGGGCGTGATCGGGCACGAGCTGTCCCACGTCTACAACCGGGACATTCTGATCTCCAGCGTGGCGGCCGGCCTGGCCGGCATCATCACCGCGTTGGCGAACATCGCCTGGTTCATCCCGCTGGGTTCCTCCGACGACGAGGACGGCCCGAACCCGGCCGTGCTGCTGCTCACCCTGATCCTCGGTCCGATCGCGGCCACCCTCATCCAGCTGGCGATCAGCCGGAGCCGGGAGTTCCAGGCCGACCAGTCCGGCGCCGAGCTGAGCCGGGACCCGCTGGCCCTGGCCAGCGCCCTCCGCAAGATCCACCTGGGTACGCAGGCGCGCCCGCTGCCGCCGCAGGGCCAGCTCACCAGCACCGCGCACCTGATGATCGACAACCCGTTCAAGCGGGGCGGCGGCATCGCCGCCATGTTCGCCACCCACCCGCCCATGGAGCAGCGGGTGGCCCGGCTGGAGCAGTTGGCCCGCAACGCCGGGCCCGTGCAGTTCCAGCGCTGACCCGCACGGACCGACTCCGCCCGCGTCCAGCCGGACGCGGGCGGAGTGGTGTGTCCGGGCACAAACCGTTTCCCCCGGATACGCGACGGCGTTAGGGTCGAAACGTCTCTCACCCGTTACCTGGAGGTCGACCCGTGGCCGCACTGCGCCAGTACCTGGGCGTCTGGCGGATCCCCGGCGCCCCGATGCTGCTGATCCTCGGCGTCATCGGCCGGCTCGGGATCGGCATGACACCGCTGGCGCTGCTGCTGGTGGTCGCCGAGGTCACCGACCGGTACTCGCTCGCCGCCGTCGCCGGCGGCATCTACGCGCTCTCCGGCGCCGCGCTCAGCCCGATCGCCGGGCGCATCGCCGACCGGGTCGGCCCCACCCCGGTGCTGCTGGCCACCGCCTTGGCCCACCCGCTCGCCCTCTTCGGGCTGCTCGGGGCCAGCCGGTCCGGCTCCGGCAGCCTCGCCCTGATCTACCTGGCCGCCGGCGTCGCCGGCGCCACGTACCCGCCGCTCACCGCCGCCATCCGGGGCGCCTGGAACGACCTCACCGCCCCCGCCACCGGCCGGGCCCACCTGCGCAACACCGCGCTCGCCGCGGAGACCTCCCTCTTCGAGGTCGTCTTCGTGCTCGGGCCGCTGCTGGTGGCCGGCTTCGTCCTGGTCGCCGACGCCGCCGCCGCGCTGGTCGGCGCCGCCGTGGTCACCCTGGCCGGCACCAGCGCCGTCGCGCTCGGCCGCGTCATGCGCGGCTGGCGGCCGCACCCGCGCGAGCACCACGCCAAGGGCCTCGGCCCGCTGCGGGTCGGCGGCTTCCCGGCCCTGCTGTTCTGCGTCGCCAGCATCGGCATCGCCTTCGGCGCCGCCGGCGTGATCGTCCCGGCCTTCGCCGGGAACTCCACCAGCGGCGACCCGGAGAGCCTCGCCGGCGTGCTGCTCGCCGTCTGGGGCATCGGCAGCGCCTTCGGCGGCTTCTGGTTCGGGGTACGCAAGCCCGCCGCCAACATGACCCGCCAGTTCGCCTGGCTGCTCGGCGCGGTCGCGGCCAGCTTCGCCGTCTTCGCCGTGATGCCCACCCCGGCGGCGCTCGGCGCCGCGCTGGTGCTCGGCGGCGCCACCATCGCGCCCGCGCTGACCCTGGAGAACACCCTGGTCGGCCGGATCGCCCCGGCCGGCATGCTGAACGAGGCGTACACCTGGGTGGTCACCATGTCGGTGGCGGCGAGCGCCGCCGGGGGAGCGGTGGCCGGGCTCATCGTCGACCACGCCGGCGGCGTGCCCTGGGCCTTCCTCTTCGCCGGGGCGGCGGTCGCCGTCGGCGCCACGGTCGCCGCGCTGCCCGGTGGCCCGATCGCCCGCGCCGAGGCCACCGCGGTACGCGCCGAGCAGTCACTCGTCGCCTGAGCCCCGGGGATCAAACCGGCGCGGGCGGGTACAGCCGCGGCATGTTCCTTTTCTTCTCGAACCGGGTCGGCTGCCTCGGCTCGATCCTGGTCAGCGCCGTCGTGACCGTGATCCTGCTGCTGATCTTCTCGCGCTGACCGTGGCCGGCCCCGCTCTGGTGGGCCGGGCCGCCGCCCGGTGCTGACCGGGGCGGCGGCCCGACGCCTGTCCTACCGGTAGTTGGTGAACTGGTGAGATACCGCCTGCTACCAGCCAGAACGCAGCCATGATCATCACTGGGCCGTCGCCAGGCCCTCCGCCGACAGCGCCAGGACCTGATCGGTAGCCCGGCGGGTCCGGTCGTCGCAGGACGGCATGAGGTGGGTCGACCGGACCGCCAACGAACGCCCGCACCTACTCACGCTGGGCATGTCCCTACACCACCAGCCGTGTCATCGGGCGACCCTCGCTCGGGCATGACGCATCGGCCTCACCCAGGTGTGGTTAGAGGGTCTTGACCTGGCCGCCGTCGAGGACGAACTCGGCGCCGGTGGTGTTGGCGGAGCGGGCGGAGGCGAGGAACAGCACCAGGTCAGCGACCTCTCCGGCCTCGGCAATTCGGCCGGTGCTGATCGCCATGCTCTGCGGCACGACCTCGTCGAGCGCCTGCTGGGCGGTGACACCCGCGCCGGCGGCGAGGGCGTGCGCGAAGCCGCCCGGGCCGGTCCAGAACGGGGTCCGCACCGGGCCGGGTGCGACGGCGTTGACCCGCACACCGCGCGGCGCGAACTCCTCCGACAGGGCCTTCGTCAGGTTGGACATCGCCGCCTTGGCGGCGGAGTAGTCGACCACCATCGGGAACGGCAGCCGGGCGTTGATGCTGCTGATGTTGACGATCGCCCCGCCGTTGTCCAGCAGGGCAGGCAGGGCCAGCCTGCTCATGCGCACGGCGCTGAAGAACGTCACGTCGAACGCGCGCGCCCACTCGGCGTCGTCGACGTCGAGGAATCCTGACCGGGCACTGCCGGCGCCAACGTTGTTGACCAGTACATCCAGGCGCCCGTACGTCGACAGCGCGGCGTCGACGAGCTGCTGCGGGGTGTCCGCGTCGGTGATGTCGGCCAGCACCACGGTGGCCCCACGGGCCGCCTGGGCCTCGAGCTCAGGTGTGCTCGTACGGCTACTCGCCACCACCTGCGCGCCTTCGTCGAGCAACGCGGCCACGGTGGCCAGACCGATGCCCTTGCTCGCGCCGGTGACGATGGCGACCTTGCCCTGCAGTTCGAGATTCATTACCACTCCCCAGTTATTGACTGATCGGTTCCTAATTCGTGCAGCAAAAAATCAGTCGAGCGCCCCCAGGGCGACCTCCACGGCGTTTTCCAGGAACGATCGGTCTGCGCGTGCCTTGCCCATCACCCGCAGACCCTGCAGGAACGCGGTGAGGAACTGGGCCAGCTCCCGCGGCTTCTTGTCCGCCGCGATCTCCCCGCGAACCTGGGCGCGCTCCAACGCCCCGGCCAGGGCCGACTCGATCTGACCCAGCGTGCGGGAGACCTGCTGCACCGTGTCCGGGTGCGTCGATCGCTCCGTGGCCGCGTTGACCACCAGGCACCCCCGCTCCGGATCGGCCAGGTCGGCCTCCACCAACTCCAGGAGCACCGTTTGGATTGCCGGACGCACCTGCTCCGCCCGGTCCAGCACCTCGGTCAGCCCTGCCGCGTGGCGCTGGCAGTAGCGGCGAAGCGCCAGCGCGTAGAGCTGCTCCTTGGATCCGAACGCCTTGTACAGGCTGCCTCGGGCGATGCCGAGACCCTCCACGAGATCTTCCGTCGACGTCGCTTCGAACCCCTGGCGCCAGAACAACTCCATCGCGCGGTCGACCGCCGTGTCGATGTCGAACGTCCTTGGCCTGCCCATGCGACAACCATAAGGGCAAAGGAACTGATCAGTCCACAACTGTGGGGGCCGCCACCCGTCTCGAAGTACGGCGGACGTTGACACCCGCGCCACGGGGACCGCGGTCAGAGGTTCGAGTAGACGGCGGCCGACCAGTCGCCGGCGAGGCGAGACGTCGGGCAGCGGCGAGGCGGTAAGGAAGCAGCCCTTACGGGGCCTCAGGCAGCCTGATCCCACCTCGTGACGGAGAAGCGGGTCTCGTCCGAGCCCGGCGCGCGTTCGTCGTTCGAGGGCTTTGCAGTGGTCTGCGCCACCGGGGTTCCGAGGGGTATCGGGTGCTCAACGTGTTGCGGTCAGGCCGTCGCCAGGCCGTCGGCCGCCAGACGATGATGACGAACGACGACCAGTGACGACGACGTTTACCCAGGTCACGAGATGTGACCAACTCCCTGACCGGCCACGACGGCGAGGGCTTACCTGTAGTTGGTGAACTGGAGGGCGACGCCGAAGTCCTCGCCCTTGAGCAGCGCGATGACGGCCTGCAGGTCGTCCTTCTTCTTGCCGGTGACCCGGAGCTGGTCGCCCTGGATCTGCGCCTGGACGCCCTTCGGGCCCTCGTCACGGATCTTCTTGCTGATCGCCTTGGCCTTGTCCGAGTCGATGCCCTGGATCACCTTGGCGTCGATCTTGAAGATCTTGCCGGACGAGCGGGGGTCGCCGGCGTCCAGCGACTTCAGCGAGATGTTCCGCTTGACCAGCTTCTCCTTGAACACGTCCAGAGCTGCCCGGACCCGCTCCTCGGTCTCCGCCTGGAGACTGATCGCCTCCTCGCCCGACCAGGAGATCTCGGCGCCGGTGCCGCGGAAGTCGAACCGCGTCGAGAGCTCCTTCTCCGCCTGGCGGAGGGCGTTGTCGACCTCCTGGCGGTCGACCTTGCTCACGATGTCGAACGACGGGTTCGCTGCCATGCTCATGCTCCTGCTGTCCGGAGGTCTGTCCTGGTCCGTCCCCCACTGACCAGCGTGGGACCCCCTGACGGTACCCGCTTGCGGCGGCCCGGGGGACAACCGCTATCCTTGCTTCCGCCGCCGCGTCCAACGCGGTGGTATGCCCTGGCGGGTTGCCCGAGCGGCCAATGGGAGCGGACTGTAAATCCGTCGCGAAAGCTTCAGAGGTTCGAATCCTCTACCCGCCACCAGGGATCGGCAAGGCCCTTGACCTGCGGAAACGCCGGTCAGGGGCCTTCGTCGTTTCGCGGTGACCGAGGCGAGGAGACGTCCGTGCACGACAACGATCCGCCCTCCCCGGCCACCGCGGACGACGATCCGATCGGCCGGTTCGAGCGGCTCTACGCCGACGCCGAGCGCGGCGAGGCGGTCGTCCCGTGGGACCTCGACCGGGCGCACTCCCTGCTCGGCGAGTGGACCGACCGGACCCGGCCGGACGGCTCCGGTCGGCGCGCCGTGGTCGTCGGGTGCGGCTTCGGCCGCGACGCCGAACATCTGGCCCGCCTGGGCTTCGCCACCGTGGCCTTCGACATCTCGCCCACGGCGATAGGGGCGGCCCGCCGCCGCCACCCGGACTCCCCGGTCCGGTATGAGACCGCCGACCTGCTCGACCCGCCGCACGACTGGCTGGGCGGGTTCGACTTCGTGCTGGAGAGCATGAACGTGCAGGCGCTGCCGGCCGAGCTGCGGCAGCGGGCGATCCCGGCGGTCGGCCGGCTGGTGGCGCCGGACGGGACGCTGCTGGTGATCGCGGCCGGCCGGCGGGACGACGAGGTCGTCGAGGGCCCGCCCTGGCCGCTGGCCCGGGCCGAGGTCGACGCTTTCGCGGCCGGCCCGCTGACGCCGGCCCGGGTCGAGGAGATCGTGGCCCCGGACGGTGGGCTCCGGTGGCGCGCGGAGTTCCACCGCGCCTGAGGGCGGCGGCGGTGACCTACGCGGACGTCGCCCGCTCGGCCTCGCTGCGCAGCACGCAGAACTCGTTGCCCTCCGGGTCGGCCAGCACGACCCAGCCGCTGCCGTCCGGCTCGCGCCGGTCGGCGACGACGGTGGCGCCCAGGGCGCGGATGCGCTCGACCTCCTGATCGCGGAGCACCTCGGGCTGCAGGCAGATGTGCACGCGGTTCTTGACGCTCTTCGGCTCCGGTACCCGCTGGAAGTAGAGCCTGGCGCCGGTGGGCGGCTCGATGGCCACCTCCTCGTCGTCGGGCCTGGACTGCGGGTCGACCGGGCAGTCGAAGACCTGGCCCCAGAAGTGCGCCAGCTCGTACGGGTCGGCGCAGTCGAACGCGACGTTGCGGATGAGGGTCCCCATCCGGTCAGCCTCTCATGCCGCCCGGCGACGGCCCGCTGGCGCCGAGGCCGGTGGAACGCGTGGATCGGACAGTCCGAAACCCTTGCCCGAGGCATCGATGATGGTGGAGTCTGTTCGACGGGACCGCCACGGCTGCCCGGTTCGCCGTCCAATGTGGTCAAGATGACCGATCATCATGGCTGGTAGGCGAATCTGCTCTTACGCGCGGTTTAACCGGGAAGTCGTTGTGCGCGCCTTCCGTAGCAGCTCCGGGACCGATCGTGACAGCACGCTGGGCCGGAGGGACGGCCGCGCCGGTCGAACGGATGATTTCCCCGTCTGCCCCGGCCACGTGGGCCCTCCACCGCTTTTCCCCCTGCTCCCCGTGTGGCACGATCGTGGAACCTCCACCATCGCTGAAACTCTCTCGACAGGAGCAATCATGTCTGGTCGAAGGTTGGGCCGGCTGCTTGGCTCACTTCTCATTCTTGCCGCCCTCGTCGGTGGCGTCGGCGGTTTCGACTTCGATGGCAGCACGGGGGCGCAGACCCAGGACTACGTGTGGCAGTGACCGGTTCTCCCGGTCTGTCTTCTTGAGCCCGGCTGCCGGCCCACCGTGTTCCGGCCGGGTGACGCCCCGCGTCGGTGATCGAGCGGCGTGCCGCCAAGTCGAAGGAGCGGCATGATCGGTCGCGGTCAGCCACGACGCCGGTCGTCCGAGGACGCCTGGATCATCACGGCCCCGATGGCCCTCGTCGCGGTGGCCTGCGCCACGGTCACCGGCCTGCTCGCCGAGCACCCCGTCGGCGAGTGGCCCCAGGCGGCGCTCATCCTCGCCCTGATGGTCGTGGCGGGGTTGCCGTTGCTCAGCCTGGTGGTCAACCGGCAGTCGGTCGGCGTCACGTTCACCGAGCTGCCCCTCGTGCTGGCGCTCTTCTTCCTGCCGCCGCTGACCGTCGTGGTCATCTACACGATCGCCACGCTGGTCACGCACATCCGGCACCGGTTCTCGGCGCCGAAGGTCTGGTTCAACGTGGCCCGGGCCGCGGCCGGCACCTCGCTGGCGGTGCTGCTTCTCCAGGCGATGCCGCCGATGGAGGGTGTCGGGCCACGGACGTGGCTCAGCATCTTCTCCGCCGTCAGCATGGTCCTGCTCGTCAGCGTCACCAGCGTGGTGGCCGTGCACACCCTGTTGAACGGCTGGCAGACCGGTCGAGCGGCATTGCGCAACGCCAAGACGGCGCTGCTCACCGCCGGGATCAACGTGTCCATCGGGCTGATCCTGCTGATCCTGCTGAGCAGCAACTGGTGGTCGGTGTTGCTGCTGGCCGGGCTCGGCGTCGGTCTGGTGCCGGTCTACCGCTCGTACGCCCAGTTCTTCCGGCAGCACCGCACCCTGACCGACCTCTACGAGTTGACCCGTGCCGTGGTGGAAAGCGGGCAGAGCGGCACGCTGGCGGACGCCCTCCTCGGACGGGTGCGGTCTCTGATGCAGGCCGAGTACGCCACACTGTGGCTCCCGCCCCAGGGTCGGCACCCGGAGACGCTCCTGACCGCCCGGGTCGACGACCCAGGTCTGCTCGACATGGCGCACACGCCGCAGGCGCTGCGGGAGAAGGTGCGGGAGCTCCGGCGTACCGTGGCCGTGGGACACGGGGTGACGACCGACGACGAGTTCCGCGCGGAGTTCGCGGAGCGGCGGGTCAAGGACGCCGTGGTGGTGCCGTTGCGCTCCGGCCCGGTCGTGATCGGCACCCTTGAGGTGGCCAACCGGCTCGGTGACGGCAACCACTTCAACCCGGCGGACATCGCGCTCTTCGAGACCGTGGCCGCCCACGCCGCGGTCGCCTTGGAGAACACCCGCCTGGTCGACCGGCTGCGGCACGACGCCGAGCACGACACGCTGACCAAGCTGCCCAACCGCCGGCGGATCACCGCGGCGGTGGCCGAGGCGGTCCGGATCGCCGCGCCCGGCGAGGTGGTGGCGCTGCTGCTCTTCGACGTCGACCGGCTGCGCCAGGTCAACGAGTCGCTCGGCCACGCGGCCGGCGACAAGGTCCTGGTCGAGGTGGCCGAGCGGCTGCGGGCCAACGCGCCCTCCTCCGCCCTGGTGGGCCGCGCCGGTGGCGACGAGTTCCTGGTCACGTTGCGGTTGGAGAGCACCGAGGCGGCGCTGGAGTTGGCCGGCCGGTTGCGCGAGCAGATCCGCGACGAGATGGTCTTCGACGCGCTCACCCTGGACGTGGACACGGCGGTCGGGGTGGCCGTCCACCCGGACCACGGCAGCGACGCGGTGACCCTGCTCCAGCGGGTCGACCTGGCCGCCACGGCCGCCAAGTCGGTCCCGGGCAGCGTGCAGCTCTACAGCCCGGCGCTGGAGTCCCGGTCGCTGCGCCGGCTGGGCCTCGCGGGCGACCTGCGCCGAGCGCTGGACGACGGCGCGCTGGAGGTCTACTTCCAGCCCAAGGTGACGCTGCGGGACCGGCGCCTGGTCGGGGTGGAATGCCTGGCCCGCTGGGAGCACCCGGCGCACGGCACGGTGGCCCCGGACGACTTCGTGGCGGTCGCCGAGCACACCGGCCAGCTCGGTCGGCTCACCGAGTTCGTGCTGCGGGAGAGCCTGCGGCGCAGCCGGGACTGGAGCCACGGCGAGCAGGCGCTCGCCATCTCGGTCAACCTGGCCGCCCGGACGCTCACCGACCAGCACTTCCCGGCCCTGGTGCGGGATCTGCTGGAGGAGTACGGCGTGCCGGCGCAGCGGCTCACCCTGGAGATCACCGAGGCCGGGGTGCTGGACGGCACCGAACGTCCCATCCCGACCCTGAAGCGCCTCGGCGAGCTCGGTGTCCGGCTCTCCGTGGACGACTTCGGTACGGGCAACTCGTCCCTGGCCCAGCTGCGCCGGCTGCCCGTGCACGAGGTCAAGGTCGACCGCTCGTTCGTGCAGGGGATGGCGACCGACCCGGGCGACCTGGCCATCGTCAACGCGGTGGTGACGCTCTCGCAGCAGTTCGGCCTGACCGTGGTGGCCGAGGGTGTGGAGAGCGAGCTGACCCTGGAGCTGCTCCAGGACATCGGCTGCGAGATCGGCCAGGGCTTCCTGTTCAGCCGGCCCCTGCCGTACGAGCGGTTGGAGGCCTGGTTCGGCGCCCAGGTCGACCCGGAGACGATCGTGGCGGGCGAGCTGCCGCGCCTGCGCGTCGTGCCCTGAGCTGCGGGAACACCGCAACCGGGGATCCGATTTCACCTCGACGACGGGGTCGTGTACTGTTTCCTCTGCGCGACACCCCACGGGGTGATCGGGTAGGCCCCCTTAGCTCAGTCGGCAGAGCGTCTCCATGGTAAGGAGAAGGTCTACGGTTCGATTCCGTAAGGGGGCTCAGAGGGTCCGGCTGGACCCGCCACGGCGGTGTAGCTCAGATGGCAGAGCAAGCGGCTCATAATCGCTGTGTCGCCGGTTCAAGTCCGGCCACCGCTACTCTCGTCCTCCGGGCCCGCCCGGTGGACGGTGGGATGGGCGCCACAGGCGCCCACTTTGCATGTCCGCGTATTCAGCGCGTAGTCTGATGCGCCGTAGTTGTTACCCGTGAGCGAGGAAGGCACTCCGCCGTGGCGAAGGCGACCGATGTCCGGCCGAAGATCACTTTGGCGTGTGTGGAGTGCAAGGAGCGCAACTACATCACGCGCAAGAACCGCCGCAACGACCCGGACCGCATCGAGCTGAAGAAGTTCTGCCCCCGGGACGGCAGGCACACCATCCACCGCGAGACCCGCTGACCCGCGGCCGGCCCGGCCGGCCCGCAGCCAGCTTCCGAACGCCGATCCGCACGGACGGCGGCCTCCGAGCCGTCCGACCGTACGGATCGGCGTTCGTGTTGTCCGTGTAGGTTCGCGGCATGTCCCTGGACCCGTCCTTCGTCGGCCGGACCTATCCGCCGACCGCCCCCTACCAGGTGGGCCGAGAAAAGATCCGCGAGTTCGCCGCCGCCATCGGCGCGACCGACCCGGCGCATCACGACCCGGCGGCCGCCCGGGCGCTCGGCCATCCCGACGTGGTGGCCCCGCCGACCTTTCCGGTCATCGTGACCATGGCCGCCAGCCAGCAGATCGTCGACGATCCGGCGCTGGGCGTCGACTACAGCCGGGTGGTGCACGGCGACCAGCGCTTCGCGTACACCCGGCCGGTGGTCGCCGGTGACGAGCTGGTCTGCGTGAACACCATCGAGGAGGTCACCACCCGGGGCGGGCACGGCTTCCTGACCACCCGCACCGATGTGAGCACCGTCGCCGGTGAGCCGGTGGTCGCCGTCTGGTCCAAGATCGTCGTACGCGGGGAGGCCTGAGAGATGGAACTGCCCACCCAGACTTACCGGGTGACCCGCGCGGACCTGGTCCGCTACGCGGGCGCCTCGGGCGACTTCAACCCGATCCACTGGAGCGACCGGACGGCCACCAAGGTCGGCCTGCCCGGGGTGATCGCCCACGGCATGTTCACGATGGCTCTGGTCGGCCGGGCGGTGACCACCTGGGCCGGCGCACCGGACGCGGTGGTCGACTTCAACGTCCGCTTCACCCGCCCGGTGGTCGTGCCGGACACCGACGAGGGCACCGAGGTCGAGGTCGCCGCGGTGGTCAAGGAGGTCACCGAGGACGGCCTGACCAGGCTCGACATCACCGCGACCTGCCTGGGGGAGAAGGTGCTGTCGCAGGCTCGGGCACTCGTGCGGACGCCTCGCTGAGGATCCGTTCGACGCGCGAGGGGTGGACCGGTTGGGAAAGTCGCACGACTACCCGTACACTGGTCCGCCGTGGGGCAAGTGACCCCTGCTCGGCACCTCGTGTCCGGGTGAGGGTGAGTTGCCGCACAGGGGTGTAGCTCAATTGGCAGAGCAGCGGTCTCCAAAACCGCAGGCTGCAGGTTCAAGTCCTGTCACCCCTGCGCCTCAGGCCTGACCGTTCCCGTGGGTCGCGCCGCCGCACGGCGGCGCCCGGCCCGTGGTGGTGGCATCGGCGGGGTTGGTTCCGAGGCATTCGGGGCCCTCCCGGTCGATCCGCCGGCCGCGGCCCGTCGCGGGACGGTTGGTCCGGCCGGCGTGACCACACGCCGCGCACGCCGCCCGGCGTGCGACCCGATATCCCGCACGGAGGGCGAAGTGGCCGAGAGCAAGCGGCGCGGCGAGGACGCCGGCGACGAGCGTCTGGACGACGACGCGACCGTCGACGGCGTGGCCGACGACGACGCCACCGACGCGGACGAGACGGTTTCCCGGGGCGGCACCGCCACCCGCAAGCGGGCCCGTGCCGATTCGACCGAGGGCCGGAAGACCCGGAAGGACACCGAGCGGATCGGGCTGTTCGCCCGCATCGCGCGGTTCTTCCGCGAGGTCGTGGCCGAACTGCGTAAGGTCATCTGGCCGACCCGCAAGGAGCTGCTGACCTACACGGCCGTCGTGGTCACCTTCGTCGCGGTGATGTTGGCGATCGTGGCCGGCCTGGACTACGGCTTCGCGAAGGCGGTGCTGTGGGTCTTCGGCAACCCCAGCTGACCTGCGGACAGCGATAGTGACGGAAGTGAGCGAGCGTGCCTGAGTACGACGAGACCGCCGAGACCCCGGACGAGCAGTCCACGGTGGCGACGGCGGCCAACGATGAGTCGGTCGAGGCCGCCAGCGAGCCGGAGTTCCCGACCACCGAGCCCGCCCCGGACGAGGACTTCGACCCGGTCGCCGAGCTGCGCCAGAAGCTGCGCTACGCCCCCGGCGACTGGTACGTGGTGCACTCCTACGCCGGCTACGAGAACAAGGTCAAGACCAACCTCGAGACCCGGATCACCTCCCTCGACATGGAGGACTTCATCTACCAGGTCGAGGTGCCGACCCGGGAAGAGGTCGAGGTCAAGAACGGCAAGCGGTCGCAGGTCCAGGCGAAGGTCTTCCCGGGCTACATCCTGGTCCGGATGGAGCTGACCGCCGAGTCCTACTCCTGCGTCCGGAACACCCCGGGGGTCACCGGCTTCGTCGGCGCGACCGACCGGGCCGACCGTCCGGCGCCGCTGAGCCTCGACGAGGTGCTCAAGTGGCTGGCCCCGGCGGTCGAGACCGAGCAGAAGAAGGCCAAGCCCGAGGTCAAGGTCCTCGACTTCGAGGTCGGCGACTCGGTCACCGTCACCGACGGCGCCTTCGCCTCGCTGCCGGCGACGATCAGCGAGATCAACGCCGATCAGCAGAAGCTCAAGGTCCTGGTGTCGATCTTCGGCCGGGAGACCCCGGTCGAGCTCAACTTCAACCAGGTCGCCAAGATCTGACGCACGTCCGCACCGGCGGTGGGCCTCCGGCCGGCCGCCGGTGCGCCGTTTTCGCCGTCCGCCGGACCTCGGCGGGGAGGGTGGCACGAGGCTGCGCTACCCTAGAACGTCGGCTGTCCGCACCGCGCTGACCGTGCGCGCCCGCGGGCCGGCGAAAATCCCAGTTCCAAGCCCCAGGAAGAGACATGCCTCCGAAGAAGAAGCTCGTCAAGACGTTCACGCTTCAGCTGCCGGCGGGCCAGGCCACCCCGGCGCCGCCGGTCGGCCCCGCGCTCGGCCAGCACGGCGTGAACATCATGGAGTTCTGCAAGTCCTACAACGCGCAGACCGAGTCGCAGCGGGGCGACATCGTCCCCGCCGAGATCAGCGTCTACGAGGACCGCACCTTCACCTTCGTGCTGAAGACCCCGCCCGCCGCCCGGCTGCTGATCAAGGCCGCCGGCGTGCAGAAGGGCTCGGGCGTCCCGCACACCCAGAAGGTCGGCTCGGTGACCCGCGCCCAGCTGCGCGAGATCGCCGAGAAGAAGATGGCGGACCTCAACGCCAACGACATCGACCAGGCTGAGAAGATCATCGCCGGCACCGCCCGGTCGATGGGCCTGACCGTCGCCGACTGACCTCGGTCGACCGCTCCACCCGGATCAGTTCGTGGGAGGGCCGCGCAGGCCGCGGGCCCGCCATAGACCACAGGAGTTACGAGAAATGCAGCGCAGCAAGACCTACCGCAAGGCCGCCGAGGTCATCGACCGGTCGAAGCTCTACTCTCCCGCCGAGGCCGTCAAGCTGGCCAAGGAGACCACCAACGTCAAGTTCGACGCCACGGTCGAGGTCGCGATGCGCCTCGGCGTCGACCCCCGCAAGGCGGACCAGATGGTCCGCGGCACGGTCAACCTGCCGCACGGCACCGGTAAGACCGCCCGCGTGATCGTCTTCGCCGCCGGCGCGAAGGCCGAAGAGGCCGCCGCCGCGGGCGCGGACGAGGTGGGCACCGACGAGCTGGTCGCTCGCATCCAGGGCGGTTGGCTGGACTTCGACGCGGCGATCGCCACCCCGGACCAGATGGCCAAGATCGGCCGGATCGCGCGGATCCTGGGCCCGCGCGGCCTGATGCCGAACCCGAAGACCGGCACGGTGACCATGGACGTCACCAAGGCCGTCGCCGACATCAAGGGCGGCAAGATCACCTTCCGGGTGGACAAGCACTCCAACCTCCACCTGATCATCGGCAAGGCCTCGTTCTCCGAGTCCCAGCTGATCGACAACTACGCGGCGGTGCTGGACGAGGTCCTGCGCTCGAAGCCGTCCGCGGCCAAGGGCAAGTACCTGAAGAAGGTCACCCTCACCACCACCATGGGCCCGGGCGTCCCGGTCGACCCGAACGCGGTGAAGAACCTGACCGAGGCTTCGGCCGAGGCCTGAGCACGGCTGCCCGGACGGGGCCCCGCCACCTGCTGGTGGCGGGGCCCCGTCCGTCTGTCCGGTGTGGCAGGCTCGGCACATGCGGCTCGAAGGCGTCTGGCTGCGATACCACCGGCGGGGCCCGTGGGTGCTGCGGCAGACCGACGTGGCGATCGGCCCGGGCGAGGTGGCGGTGGTGCTCGGGCGCAACGGGGTGGGCAAGTCCACCCTGCTCCAGCTCGCCGCCGGCGTGCTCCGGCCGACCCGGGGCCGGGTGGTCGACCGGCCGCCGGCCGTCGGCTGGGTGCCGGAGCGTTTCCCCGCCGACCAGCCCTTCACCGTGCGGGCCTACCTCGCCGCGATGGCCCGCGTGGCCGGCCTCCCAGGCGCGGAGGCCGACCGGGCGGTGCGGCACTGGATCGACCGGCTCGGCCTGGCGCGCTTCCACGCGGTGCGGCTGCCCCAGCTGTCCAAGGGCACCGCGCAGAAGGTCGGCCTGGCCCAGGCGCTGCTCCGGCCGCCCGGCCTGCTCGTCCTCGACGAGCCCTGGGAGGGGCTGGACGCCGCCACCCGTGACCTGGTGCCCGAGGTGATCGGCGAGGTGCTGGCGGAGGGCGGCGCGGTGCTGGTCAGCGACCACCGCGGCGAGACGGTCCGGCTTCCCGGCGCCCGGCACTGGTCGGTCGCCGACGGCACGGTCACCGAGGCGACGCCGTCCGGTGCCGCGGCCACCGTCGTGGTCGAGCTGTCGGTCCCGGCCGCCGCGGCCGCCGCCGCCGTCGCCCGGTTGCGCGCCGACGGCCACCACGTCCTCCGGATACGCGACCACGCCGCCGGCCCCCCCGCCACGCGACCCGGGTCCGACTCCCCGTCTCCCGCCACCCGACCTGAGCCCGGCTCCACGTCTCCCGCCATTCGACCCGAGCCCGGCTCCCCGTCCGCCGCCGTGGACCCGGCGTCCGGCGCCGGCCGGTCCGGCCCCGCGTCCGAGGTGGCCCGGTGATCGCCCTGGTCCGGCTGCGGCTGGCCGGCTTCCTGCGTACCGGCCGGGCGCTGGCCCCGGTGCTGGCCGGCCTGCTGGCCCTCGGCGTCCTCTACGGCGGCGGCCGGGCCCAGCCCGCGGAGGCCTACGGCGTCTCGGCGGTGGTGCTCTTCCCGGTGCTGGCCTGGCAGACCAAGATCCTCCTCGACGTCGAGCCCGACGTGCAGCGCCGGCTGGCCCGGGTGGGGGTCGGCCCGGCCCGGGAGCGCGCCGCCGGCCTGCTCGCGGCGGCCGTGGCCGGCCTCGCCACGATCGCCGTCGCGCTGGTCTTCCCCTGGCTGGTCGGCGGGGTGACCGGCCCCAGCGGGCCGGGGGACCGGCCGCTGGCCGAGGGGCTGGCGCTCGGCCTCTGGGCCCACCTGCTGGCCCTGCCGGCGGCGGTGGCGCTGGGCGCCCTGGCCAGCCGGGCGATCACCCGCAGCGCCGGCTACGGCGTCGCCGTGCTCACGGTCGGCGCGGTGGCCGCGGTGGTCCTCGGCCTCTCCCGCTCGGTGGCCCCCTGGCTGGTGCCGCCGGTGCTGCCGACCGCCCGGGCGCTGGCCGGTCCACTGGCGGCATCCACCGGCGTGCTGCTGACCGCCTGGGCGCTGGCCTGGGCGGCCGTGGCGCTGGCCGGCTACGCCTGGGGCCGCCGGAGCCGCGCCTGAGTGACCGGGCGCACCCCGGGGGCGATTTGGTGGTTCGGGACGGGGTCGCGTAACCTAGTCGCGTAGTTCCACCCAAAGACCGCTGGTCACCGTGCCCCGGCACGGTCGAAGGTCCCGCGAACGACGGGCGACCCGCGCAGGGCGGCAAGCGAAAATCGGTGCAGTGCGTGGTCCGCCGACCGCGCCCCTCGCACCGGCCCTCGCCCCGTGCGCCCTGCGCCGGGGCTTTTCTCGTTGTCGTGATGCCTCCGCCGCCGTCGCGAGCCCTGCTCGTCGCCGGCGTACCAGCTCCGAGCAACGAGAGAGGAGGGACATGGCGGACAAGCCGATCCGGGCCGACAAGGCCACGGCCGTCGCCGAGCTGACCGAGAGCTTCCGCACCGCGGGAGCGACCGTGCTGACCGAGTACCGCGGGCTCACGGTTTCGCAGCTCACGCAGCTGCGGCGCTCGCTCGGCAAGGAGACCAGCTACACGGTCGCGAAGAACACGCTGGCCAAGCGTGCCGCGACCGAGGCGGGCATCTCCGGCCTCGACGAGCTGTTCACCGGTCCTACCGCGCTGACTTTCGTTTCGGGCGACGTCGTCGAGGCGGCGAAGGGGCTTCGCGAGTTCGCGAAGGCCAACCCGAAGCTCGTCATCAAGGGCGGTGTCTTCGAGGGCAAGGCCATTTCCGCGGCCGAGGTCACGAAGCTCGCCGACCTGGAGTCCCGCGAGGTGCTGCTGGCGAAGCTGGCCGGCGCCATGAAGGGCAACCTGAGCAAGGCCGCGGCCCTGTTCCAGGCTCCGCTCGCCAAGACCGCGCGTCTGGCGGCCGCTCTGCAGGACAAGCGCGAGAAGGAGGGCGCCGAGGCGGCCTGAGGCCACCCGGCGCACCCACGTTCTTAGTTTTCACTTTCAGAAAGGACGCCAGACATGGCGAAGCTCAGCACCGACGAGCTGCTCGACGCGTTCAAGGAGATGACGCTGATCGAGCTCTCCGAGTTCGTGAAGCAGTTCGAGGAGACCTTCGAGGTCACCGCGGCGGCTCCGGTCGCCGTCGCCGCCGCCGGCGGCCCCGCCGGCCCGGCCGCCGAGGCCGAGCCGGAGAAGGACGAGTTCGACGTCATCCTCGACGCCGACGGTGGCAAGAAGATCCAGGTCATCAAGGTCGTGCGCGAGCTGACCGGCCTGGGCCTCAAGGAGGCCAAGGACCTGGTCGAGGCCGCTCCGAAGCCGGTCCTGGAGAAGGTCAACAAGGAGGCCGCCGAGAAGGCCAAGGCCAAGCTCGAGGGCGAGGGCGCCAAGGTCACCCTCAAGTGACCTTGAGTTCGACCTGACGCGCGTCCGGCTCACGTGAGTCGGGGCACACCGCGTCTCGGCGGGCGGTGATCCGGGGAACCGGATCGCCGCCCGCCGTGTTGGTGGTACCCGGGGCAGCGGTGTGAGCAGGGCGTCCGCGCCGGGCGTACCGGTGTCGCGCCGGTCTCTGTCGGTAGCCCGTCGGTGGGAAAGACACCCCGAGGGGTAACCGGCCCTTGACGCGGCACGGGCCCGACAGGCACGCTGACACCAGCAAGACCTTCCGCGCTTGCAACGGCCGCCTCTCGGGTAAGACAACGGCAGCACCACCGCCGCTCCACCCGAGCGGACCGGCAGGAACGTCGCGTTCCGAGCAGCCCGGTTGACCCGGTTTTCCGAGGTCCCGAGGCAAGTTCCGCGATGACCTGCGGGGTGGGCTGGACAGCGGTTAGCCTCTCGGCTACACTGCTAGTTTGCGCTGCCTTCCGACTTGACCCCTGCTCGGAAATGTCCGTTTACGGATATTTCTGGTGGGGTCATTGGAGTGCACGCGTACCAGCCGTTCTGCAGCACCGGTCCTCGGAAGGACGCATCTTGGCAGCTTCCCGCCCTGCGAAGACCAGTCGTACGTCGAGCGCATTCGCGCCCCGCCGAGTTTCTTTCGGTCGGATTACCGAACACCTCGAGGTCCCCAACCTCCTCGCCATCCAGAACGAGTCCTTCGACTGGCTCGTCGGCAACGAGGCTTGGCAGGGCCGGTCGTCGGACGACCCGCACGCACGCTCGGGTCTCGCGGAGATCCTCGACGAGATCAGTCCCATTGAGGACTTCTCCGGCACCATGTCGCTCTCCTTCTCGGCTCCGCGCTTCGACGAGGTCAAGGCCTCGATCGAGGAGTGCAAGGAGAAGGACCTGACCTACTGCGCCCCGCTGTTCGTGACCGCGGAGTTCACCAACAACACCACTGGCGAGATCAAGAGCCAGACGGTGTTCATGGGTGACTTCCCGATGATGACGCCGAAGGGCACCTTCATCATCAACGGCACCGAGCGCGTCGTGGTCAGCCAGCTCGTCCGCTCGCCGGGCGTCTACTTCGACAAGCAGCCGGACAAGACCTCCGACCGCGACCTCTCCAGCGTCAAGGTGATCCCGAGCCGGGGTGCCTGGCTGGAGTTCGACATCGACAAGCGCGACACGGTCGGCGTTCGCATCGACCGCAAGCGCCGGCAGGCCGTCACCGTCCTGCTCAAGGCCATCGGGTGGTCCGCGGAGCAGATCCGCGAGAAGTTCGGCTGGTCCGAGCTGATGATGACCACGCTCGAGAAGGACCACATCGCCGGCCAGGACGAGGCGCTGCTCGACATCTACCGGAAGCTCCGCCCTGGCGAGCCGCCGACCCGTGAGAACGCCCAGACCCTGCTCGACAACCTCTTCTTCAACCCGAAGCGGTACGACGTCGCCAAGGTCGGTCGTTACAAGTTCAACAAGAAGCTCGAGCTGGACGTGCCGATCACCACCGGCACGCTGACCGAGGACGACATCGTCGCCACCGTGGAGTACCTCTGCCGGCTGCACGCCGGTGAGGACGGCTACGAGGCCGACGACATCGACCACTTCGGCAACCGGCGCCTGCGCACCGTGGGCGAGCTGATCCAGAACCAGGTCCGGGTGGGTCTCTCCCGGATGGAGCGGGTCGTCCGCGAGCGGATGACCACGCAGGACGTCGAGGCGATCACGCCGCAGACCCTGATCAACATCCGCCCGGTGGTGGCGGCGATCAAGGAGTTCTTCGGCACGTCGCAGCTGTCCCAGTTCATGGACCAGACCAACCCGCTGGCGGGCCTGACCCACCGGCGCCGGCTGAGCGCGCTCGGCCCGGGTGGTCTGTCCCGGGAGCGGGCCGGCTTCGAGGTCCGCGACGTGCACCCGTCCCACTACGGCCGGATGTGCCCGATCGAGACGCCGGAAGGCCCGAACATCGGTCTGATCGGCGCGCTCTCCACCTTCGCCCGGGTCAACCCGTTCGGCTTCATCGAGACGCCGTACCGGAAGGTCATCGACGGTCGGGTCACCGACCAGATCGACTACCTGACCGCGGACGAGGAGGACCGGTTCGTCAAGGCGCAGGCCAACGCCCCGCTGAAGTCGGACGGCACGTTCGCCGAGGACCGCGTCCTGGTCCGCCGTAAGGGCGGCGAGACCGAGGATGTGGCGCCGGGGGCCGTCGACTACATGGACGTCTCGCCGCGGCAGATGACCTCGGTCGCGACCGCCATGATCCCGTTCCTCGAGCACGACGACGCCAACCGCGCGCTCATGGGCGCGAACATGCAGCGCCAGGCGGTGCCGCTGGTCAAGGCGGAGGCCCCGCTGGTCGGCACGGGCATGGAGTACCGCGCGGCCGTGGACGCCGGTGACGTCGTCGTCGCCGAGGTCGGCGGTGTGGTCGAGGACCTCTGCGCGGACTACATCACGGTCCACCAGGACGACGGCCACCGCCGGACGTACCTGCTGCACAAGTTCCGTCGTTCCAACGCCGGCTCCTGCGTCAACCAGAAGCCGGTCGTCTTCGAGGGCGACCGCGTCGAGGCCGGCCAGGTCATCGCCGACGGTCCGTGCACCGACGAGGGCGAGATGGCGCTCGGGCGCAACCTGCTCGTGGCGTTCATGTGCTGGGAGGGCCACAACTACGAGGACGCGATCATCCTGTCGCAGCGCCTCGTGCAGCAGGACGTGCTCACCTCGATCCACATCGAGGAGCACGAGGTCGACGCCCGGGACACCAAGCTCGGCCCGGAGGAGATCACCCGCGACATCCCGAACGTCAGCGAGGAAATGCTCGCCGACCTCGACGAGCGCGGCATCATCCGGATCGGCGCCGAGGTCGTCCCCGGCGAC
Organism: Micromonospora halotolerans; assembly: GCF_032108445.1. Lineage (NCBI taxonomy): Bacteria > Bacillati > Actinomycetota > Actinomycetes > Micromonosporales > Micromonosporaceae > Micromonospora > Micromonospora halotolerans. The sequence goes on from NZ_CP134876.1 coordinate 3,186,515, forward strand.
ATCCTGGTCGGCAAGGTCACGCCGAAGGGCGAGACCGAGCTGACCCCCGAGGAGCGGCTGCTCCGCGCGATCTTCGGTGAGAAGGCGCGCGAGGTCCGCGACACCTCGCTGAAGGTGCCGCACGGCGAGACCGGCACGGTCATCGGTGTGCGTACCTTCTCCCGCGAGGACGGCGACGAGCTGCCCCCGGGCGTGAACGAGCTGGTCCGGGTCTACGTGGCCCAGAAGCGCAAGATCCAGGACGGTGACAAGCTCGCGGGCCGCCACGGCAACAAGGGCGTCATCTCCAAGATCCTGCCGATCGAGGACATGCCGTTCCTGGAGGACGGCACCCCGGTCGACATCGTGCTGAACCCGCTCGGTGTGCCGTCCCGGATGAACATCGGCCAGGTCCTGGAGACCCACCTCGGGTGGGTGGCCAAGACCGGCTGGAGCGTGGACGGCGACGACGCCGAGTGGAAGCGCCAGCTTCGCTCGATCGAGGCGCACGAGTCCGAGCCAGACACCAACGTGGCCACCCCGGTCTTCGACGGTGCCCGCGAGGAGGAGATCTCCGGTCTGCTCGAGTCGACCCTGCCCAACCGGGACGGCAAGCAGCTGATCGGGCGCACCGGCAAGGCGCAGCTGTTCGACGGTCGCTCCGGCGAGCCGCTGCCGGACCCGATCGCGGTCGGCTACGTCTACATCCTGAAGCTCAACCACCTGGTCGACGACAAGATCCACGCCCGGTCGACCGGCCCGTACTCGATGATCACGCAGCAGCCGCTGGGTGGTAAGGCGCAGTTCGGTGGCCAGCGCTTCGGTGAGATGGAGTGCTGGGCCATGCAGGCGTACGGCGCCGCCTACGCCCTGCAGGAGCTGCTGACCATCAAGTCCGACGACGTCCTCGGCCGGGTGAAGGTCTACGAGGCGATCGTCAAGGGCGAGAACATCCCCGAGCCGGGCATCCCGGAGTCGTTCAAGGTGCTGCTCAAGGAGCTGCAGTCGCTGTGCCTCAACGTCGAGGTGCTCTCCAGCGACGGTGTGGCCCTGGAGATGCGCGAGACCGACGACGAGGTGTTCCGGGCCGCGGAGGAGCTGGGCATCGACCTGTCCCGGCGCGAGCCGAGCTCGGTCGAAGAGGTCTGAGGCGAGCGGTCGGGAGCCGGTTCGCCGGCTCCCGACCCCGCCCGTTAGCTAGGCAGTACAGACGACGACATAGGGGACATAGTGCTCGACGTCAACTTCTTCGACGAGCTGCGCATTGGCCTCGCCACCGCCGACGACATCCGTCAGTGGTCCCACGGCGAGGTCAAGAAGCCCGAGACCATCAACTACCGCACCCTGAAGCCGGAAAAGGACGGGCTCTTCTGCGAGAAGATCTTCGGTCCGCAGCGGGACTGGGAGTGCTACTGCGGTAAGTACAAGCGGGTTCGCTTCAAGGGCATCATCTGCGAGCGCTGCGGCGTCGAGGTGACCCGCTCCAAGGTCCGCCGGGAGCGGATGGGTCACATCGAGCTGGCCGCTCCGGTGACCCACATCTGGTACTTCAAGGGCGTGCCGAGCCGGCTGGGCTACCTGTTGGACCTCGCCCCGAAGGACCTCGAAAAGATCATCTACTTCGCCTCGTACGTCGTGACGAGCGTGGACGCCGAAGCGCGTCACCGTGACCTCTCGACCATCGAGAACGAGATCCTGGCCGAGAAGCGGCAGGCCGAGAACAGCCGCGACTCGGAGATCGAGAAGCGGGCCGCCAAGCTCGAGGCCGACCTGGCCGAGCTGGAGGCCGAGGGCGCGAAGGCGGACGTCCGGCGCAAGGTCAAGGAGGGCGGAGAGCGCGAGATGCGCCAGATCCGCGACCGGGCCCAGCGCGAGATCGACCGCCTCGACGAGGTCCTCGACACCTTCCGCAAGCTCGAGCCGAAGCAGCTGGTCACCGACGAGCTGCTCTACCGCGAGCTGCGCGACCGCTTCGGCGAGTACTTCACCGGCAGCATGGGCGCCGAGGCCATCAAGGCGCTGGTCCAGAACATGGACCTGGAGGCCGAGGCCGAGAGCCTGCGCGAGACCATCCGCTCCGGCAAGGGCCAGCGGAAGATCCGGGCGCTCAAGCGGCTCAAGGTCGTCGCGGCGTTCCAGAACACCCGCAACTCGCCGCTCGGCATGGTGCTGGACTGCGTCCCGGTCATCCCGCCGGACCTGCGTCCGATGGTGCAGCTGGACGGTGGCCGCTTCGCGACCTCCGACCTGAACGACCTGTACCGCCGCGTGATCAACCGGAACAACCGCCTCAAGCGGCTGATCGACCTCGGCGCGCCCGAGATCATCGTCAACAACGAGAAGCGGATGCTCCAGGAGGCCGTCGACGCGCTGTTCGACAACGGCCGTCGTGGCCGGCCGGTCACCGGTCCGGGCAACCGCCCGCTGAAGTCGCTCTCCGACATGCTCAAGGGCAAGCAGGGCCGGTTCCGCCAGAACCTGCTCGGCAAGCGCGTCGACTACTCCGGCCGTTCGGTCATCGTGGTCGGCCCGAAGCTCAAGCTGCACCAGTGCGGCCTGCCCAAGCAGATGGCGCTGGAGCTGTTCAAGCCGTTCGTGATGAAGCGGCTGGTGGACCTCAACCACGCGCAGAACATCAAGTCCGCCAAGCGGATGGTCGAGCGGCAGCGGCCGGTCGTGTGGGACGTGCTGGAAGAGGTCATCGGCGAGCACCCGGTCCTGCTGAACCGGGCGCCGACCCTGCACCGGCTGGGCATCCAGGCCTTCGAGCCGCAGCTGGTCGAGGGCAAGGCCATCCAGATCCACCCGCTGGTCTGCACCGCGTTCAACGCCGACTTCGACGGTGACCAGATGGCGGTCCACGTGCCGCTGTCCGCCGAGGCCCAGGCCGAGGCGCGGATCCTGATGCTGTCGTCGAACAACATCCTCAAGCCGGCCGACGGCAAGCCGGTCACCATGCCCACCCAGGACATGGTCATCGGCCTCTACCACCTCACCCACCTCACCCCCGGTGGGCAGGGCGAGGGTCGGGCGTTCAGCTCGGACGCCGAGGCGCGGATGGCGTACGACAACGGCGAGCTGCACCTGCAGACGCCGGTCAAGATCCGCCTGCGCGGCATCGTCGGGGTCGACAACGGCGCCGGCGCCGAGCCGTGGGTCGCGCCCGAGGGCTGGGTCGAGGGCGAGCCGGTGACGGTGGAGACCACCCTGGGCCGGGTCCTGTTCAACGAGACGCTGCCGCAGGGCTACCGCTTCGTGAACTACGAGATCCGCAAGGGCCAGCTCTCCGCGATCGTCAACGACCTCGCCGAGCGCTTCCCGAAGGTGGCCCTGGCGGCCACCCTGGACGGGCTCAAGGAGGCCGGCTTCCACTGGGCCACCTGGTCCGGCGTCACCATCGGCATGGAGGACGTCATCGCTCCGCCGCGCAAGCGGGAGATCCTGGACAAGTACGAGAAGGAAGCCGACCGGATCGACAAGCAGTACCAGCGTGGTCTGATGACCGCCGAGGAGCGTCGCGGCGAGCTCATCGAGATCTGGACCAAGGCGACCAACGAGGTCGCCAAGGAGATGGACACCGCGCTGCCGCAGGAGAACCCGCTGTGGAAGATGATCAACTCGGGTGCCCGCGGTAACCTGCTCCAGCTCCGGCAGATCGCGGCGATCCGTGGTCTGGTGGCCAACCCGAAGGGTGAGATCATCCCGCGGCCGATCAAGGCCTCGTACCGGGAGGGTCTGTCCGTGTTGGAGTACTTCATCTCCACGCACGGCGCCCGGAAGGGTCTCGCGGACACCGCCCTGCGTACCGCCGACTCGGGTTACCTGACCCGGCGTCTGGTGGACGTCTCGCAGGACGTCATCATCCGCGAGGAGGACTGCGGCACCGACCGCGCCATCCCGATGCAGATCGGCGAGCGGCTCGACGGCAAGCTGGTCGTGCACGAGCACGCCGAGACCAGCGTGCACGCGCGGACCCTGGCCGACGACATCAAGGGGCCGGACGGCACCGTGGTGGCCCACCGCGGCCAGGACCTCAACTCCATCCTGGTCGACGCGATCGTCGCGGCCGGGGTGGAGACGGTGCGGGTGCGCAGCGTGCTCACCTGCGAGTCGAAGCTGGGCGTCTGCGGTGCGTGCTACGGCCGCTCGCTGCCGACCGGCAAGACCGTGGACGTCGGCGAGGCGGTCGGCATCATCGCCGCCCAGTCGATCGGTGAGCCGGGTACGCAGCTGACGATGCGTACCTTCCACACCGGTGGTGTCGCGGGTGAGGACATCACCCAGGGTCTGCCCCGTGTCCAGGAGATCTTCGAGGCCCGGGTCCCGAAGGGTAAGGCGCCCATCGCCGACACCCCGGGTCGGATCCGGATCGAGGACGGCGAGCGGTCCCGCAAGATCGTGGTCATCCCGGACGACGGCAGCGACGAGATCGTCTACGACAAGATCTCGAAGCGGGTCCGGCTCCGGGCGCACGACGGCGACCACGTCGAGGTCGGCGAGAAGCTCACCGAGGGCACCATCGACCCGCACGAGCTGCTGCGCATCCTCGGCCCGCGCGCGGTCCAGGTCCACCTGACCCAGGAGGTCCAGGAGGTCTACCGCTCGCAGGGTGTGCTCATCCACGACAAGCACATCGAGATCATCATCCGCCAGATGCTCAAGCGGGTGACGGTCATCGACTCCGGCTCGACCGAGTTCCTGCCGGGCGTGCTGGTCGACCGGGCGCTGTTCGAGTCGGAGAACCGCCGGCTCGTCGGCGAGGGTGGCGAGCCCGCCGCCGGTCGCCCGGTGCTGATGGGTATCACCAAGGCCTCGCTGGCCACGGACTCCTGGCTCTCGGCGGCCTCCTTCCAGGAGACCACCCGGGTGCTGACCGACGCGGCGATCAACTCGCGCAGCGACTCGCTGGTCGGCCTCAAGGAGAACGTGATCATCGGCAAGCTCATCCCGGCCGGTACGGGCATCAGCAAGTACCGCAACGTCCGGGTCGAGCCGACCGAGGAGGCGAAGGCCAAGGTCTACTCGATGACCGGCTACCCGGAGACCGACTACGGCTTCGGGCCGGCCAGCGGCCAGGCGGTGCCGCTGGACGACTTCGACTTCGGGTCGTACCGCTAAGCAGTAGGAACGACGAGGCCCCCGGCACCCGCCGGGGGCCTCGTCGCGTTCGGGGACGTGTCGAGCCGCCGCGGGACCGCCGCGCGGCGCGTCGGGGCATGATGGTGGGCATGACGACCGTGCCCGGGCAGGTGCCCGTCGTTCCGCAGGGGCACCGCCACCCGCTCGACCCGGAGCCGGTCCGTTCGACCAAGGCCCGCGCCGTCTTCGCCCTCGGGCTGATCGGGGCGCTCACCGGTTTCTTCGTCGGCGGGGTGGTGCCCGCGACCATCGCGCTCACCCTCGCCCGGCAGGCCCGCCGGGAGGCGTACGTCTCAGGTGGCTTCCTCACCGGCGCCGGCTGGCTGCGCCGGGGGGAGCAGTTGGCCTGGACGGGCCTGCTTCTCGCGGCCGTTGCGATCGTGGTGGCCCTGGTGATCGGCCTGGTCCGGCTGGCGGGCGCCCCGTTCGGGCACGACTTCGCCCCCAACGTCGACTGACCCGGCGGGGGAGCCGGCACGCGCCCGAACCCGCGGGTGCGACCCGCGACGGTAGCCTGGCCGGTGTCCGCCGCGCGGCGGGCGAGCCACGTCGACAGGAGGACCCCGTGACGGAACCGGCTCCGCCGCCGGGAGGCGACCCGACCCGCCCCGGCACCGGGCCGGATGCCGGCGGGACGCCACCGGTCAGCCCGTGGGCCGGACCGGACGCCGGGCCCGCTGTTCCCTCGGCGCCGCCCGGGTCCTGGCCGCCCGCCGGGCCGTATCCGCCCGCGCCGCCCGGTTCCCCGCCACACCACGCCGGGTACGCCACCCCTCCCGGCGCCGGACCGTCGGCTCCGTCGGGTTCCCCGTCGCACCACGCCGGATACTCCGCCCCTGCCGCCCCCGGACCGTCGACCCCGGCCGGCTGGCCGGCGTCCGGGGCGTACCCGGGGAACCAGCCGGCGCCCGGTGGTGGGTGGGCGGCGCCGGGGAGCGCGCCGGCCGGCGGTGGCTGGGGTCCGCTGCCCCCGGCGTCGGTGCCGCCGCCCCCGCGCGAGGCGCCGCGCCCGCCGAAGCGCCTCGACGCGGTTCCGGGCACCCCGTTCGGCGTGGTCCACCTGGACGTGCCGCCGGTCACGTCGGGGCTGGCCATCGGGTCGCTGGTGGTCGGGATCGCCTCGATCCTGGTGTCGCTGCTGGTCCTCTGCTTCGGTGCCGCCGGTCGGAACTACGGCGGCGCCTGGGCCGCCGGGGCGTTCACCGTGCTGGGGGTGATCGCCGGCACGGCGGCCGTCGTGGCGGGGCTGCTGGCCCGGCGGCAGATCCGGCGGCCGGCGCCGCCGCCGGCGGTCCGGTTCACCGGGCGCGGCCTGGCCCTCGCCGGGCTCAGCTGCGGGGGAGCGGGGCTGTTGATCAGCCTGGCCGGGCTGGTGCTGGCCCTGGTGGTGCAGATCACGTGACCCGGTCGCCCGGCGGGGCGGCGCGTTGACCAGCTACGACCCGTATGCCCGGATCTCCGGTCTGCGGGCGGAACCGGGCCCGCCCGGTCGAGTGCTGCGGGAGCCGGTACACTTGTGACCGTAGGTGCCCATGACGGGCGCGCGGGGACGATGCGATCGGCCGGCGGACCGCGACGCGGTTCTCCCGGACCGCTCCGTTTTGACCTGCGCGGCTGTGGTAGGTACTCTTTCCCCTTGTGCCCGGGCCAGCCCGGGCAATGCGTGCGTGCGTCGGAACCGGTCAGCCGGTGATCGCGCGGCCGCGCGACAGAGCCCCAAGACCTGGCGCGGGAAGTTTCCTGCGCCGGTGACAAACCCCCGGTACGACGCGCGAGCGACCCGCATCGGGACCGTGACTCGGGCGACACGCCCGACCGCGGGTGCTGGGACCCCCGTCAGGTGGCCCTGGTTGCAATGTAAGAGAGCCGTCCAACAGGCCGGCTAGAGCAGACGGCGCGGTCGCCTCGCAGCGGCCGAAGGGAGCGGAGAAACCCGGTGCCCACCATTCAGCAGCTGGTCCGAAAGGGCCGTCAGGCCAAGACGACCAAGACCAAGACCCCGGCGCTCAAGGGGTCTCCCCAGCGGCGCGGCGTGTGCACCCGCGTGTACACCACCACCCCCAAGAAGCCGAACTCGGCGCTGCGCAAGGTCGCTCGTGTCAAGCTCAGCAGCCAGATCGAGGTGACCGCCTACATCCCGGGCGTCGGCCACAACCTGCAGGAGCACTCGATCGTGCTCGTCCGCGGCGGTCGTGTGAAGGACCTCCCCGGCGTGCGGTACAAGATCGTTCGCGGCTCGCTGGACACCCAGGGTGTCCGCAACCGCAAGCAGGCTCGCAGCCGTTACGGCGCGAAGAAGGAGAAGAGCTGACATGCCGCGTAAGGGACCCGCTCCGCGGAAGCCGCTGGTCGCTGACCCGGTGTACAACTCGCCGCTGGTCACCCAGCTGGTGAACAAGATCCTGATGCGCGGCAAGCGTCAGCTCGCCGAGCGCATCGTCTACGCCGCCCTGGAGGGGTGCCGCGAGAAGAGCGGCACCGACCCGGTCGTCACGCTCAAGCGCGCGATGGACAACGTCAAGCCCACCCTGGAGGTGCGCAGCCGCCGGGTCGGTGGCGCCACCTACCAGGTGCCGGTCGAGGTCCGTCCGGCCCGCGCGACCACCCTCGGCCTGCGCTGGCTGGTGACGTACTCCAAGGCCCGCCGCGAGAAGACCATGGTCGAGCGGCTGATGAACGAGCTGCTGGACGCGAGCAACGGCCTCGGTGCCGCCGTCAAGCGGCGCGAGGACACGCACAAGATGGCCGAGTCCAACAAGGCCTTCGCGCACTACCGCTGGTAACACCCTGGTTCCGGCGCCCACAAGGCGCCGGAACCGCCACCAGTTGTGTCTAGACGACGATAAGTAGGGATTGAAGTGGCCGCCGCAGACGCGCTCGCCAACGTACGCAACATCGGCATCATGGCGCACATCGATGCCGGTAAGACCACGACCACCGAGCGGATCCTGTTCTACACCGGTATCACGTACAAGATCGGTGAGGTCCACGAGGGCGCTGCCGTCATGGACTGGATGGAGCAGGAGCAGGAGCGTGGCATCACCATCACCTCCGCTGCTACCAAGTGTGAGTGGAAGGGCCACACGATCCAGATCATCGACACGCCCGGTCACGTCGACTTCACGGTCGAGGTCGAGCGGTCGCTGCGGGTGCTGGATGGTGCGGTCGCGGTCTACGACGGTGTCGCCGGCGTGGAGCCGCAGACGGAGAACGTCTGGCGGCAGGCCGACAAGTACCACGTCCCGCGGATGTGCTTCGTCAACAAGCTGGACCGGACCGGCGCCGACTTCTTCCGCTGCGTGCAGATGATGATCGACCGGCTCAACGCCACCCCGCTGGTGCTCCAGATCCCGATCGGGCTCGAGGGCGACCACATCGGCGTCGTCGACCTGATCGGCATGCGCGCCCTCACCTGGCGCGGGGAGACCCAGAAGGGTGAGGACTACGCGATCGAGGAGATCCCGGCCGACCTGGCCGACTCCGCGGCCGAGTGGCGCGAGAAGCTGATGGAGACCCTGGCCGACGTCGACGACTCGGTGATGGAGAGGTACCTGGAGGGCGAGGAGATCTCCGTCGAGGAGATCAAGGCCGCCATCCGGCGCGCCACCATCGCCAGCAAGGCCAACCCGGTGCTCTGCGGCTCGGCGTTCAAGAACAAGGGCGTGCAGCCCATGCTCGACGCCGTGGTCGACTTCCTGCCGTCGCCGCTGGACGTCCCGGCCATCGAGGGCACCGCCACCGACGGCGAGACGCCGCTGCAGCGGAAGCCGTCCACCTCGGAGCCGTTCTCCGGCCTGGCCTTCAAGATCCAGACCGACAAGCACCTCGGCAAGCTCACCTACGTCCGGGTCTACTCCGGCGTGGTCGAGTCCGGGTCCCAGGTGGTCAACTCCACCAAGGACCGCAAGGAGCGCATCGGCAAGATCTACCAGATGCACGCCAACAAGCGGGAGGAGCGCAGCTCCGCCAAGGCTGGCGACATCATCGCGGTCCAGGGTCTGAAGCAGACCACCACCGGTGACACCCTGTGCGACCCGGCGAACCCGGTCATCCTCGAGTCGATGACCTTCCCGGAGCCCGTCATCGAGGTGGCCATCGAGCCGAAGACCAAGGCCGACCAGGAGAAGCTCAGCACCGCCATCCAGCGGCTGGCCGAAGAGGACCCGACCTTCCGCGTCAAGCTGGACGAGGAGACCGGCCAGACGGTCATCTCCGGCATGGGCGAGCTGCACCTGGACATCCTGGTGGACCGGATGCGCCGCGAGTTCAACGTCGAGGCGAACATCGGCAAGCCGCAGGTGGCGTACCGCGAGACCATCCGCCGCAAGGTGGAGAAGGTCGAGTACACCCACAAGAAGCAGACCGGTGGTTCCGGCCAGTACGCCCGGGTGATCGTGAGCCTGGAGCCGCTGCCGCTGGACAACGACTCGCCGACCTACGAGTTCGCGAACGCCGTCACCGGTGGCCGCATCCCCCGGGAGTTCATCCCGTCGGTGGACGCGGGCGCCCAGGACGCCATGCAGTACGGCATTCTCGCCGGCTTCCCGCTGGTGGGTGTCAAGCTGACGCTGCTGGACGGCCAGTACCACGAGGTCGACTCGTCGGAAATGGCGTTCAAGATCGCTGGCTCGATGGTGATGAAGGAGGCGGCCCGCAAGGCCGACCCCGCACTGCTCGAACCGATGATGGCCGTTGAGGTCACCACCCCTGAGGAGAACATGGGTGACGTCATCGGCGACCTCAACTCCCGGCGGGGCATCATCCAGGCGATGGAGGAGCGCAGCGGCGCCCGCATCGTCCGGGCTCTGGTGCCGTTGTCGGAGATGTTCGGCTACGTCGGCGACCTGCGGTCGAAGACCCAGGGCCGGGCTAGCTACAGCATGCAGTTCGACTCCTACGCCGAGGTTCCGCAGAGCGTGGCGAAGGAGATCATCGCCAAGGCGACGGGTGAGTGACGCTCACCTGAGCTGACCCGATGATCCGGGGGCGGTCGCGGGAGGGATCTCCCGCCCGCGGCCACCTCGGTCGGGTTGTGTGAATTCCGGGCCTGTAGGCTTCATCGCCGCAGAACCCACCAAAGGCTCTCCGGCCGTCAGGTCGGAAAGGCTGTCGACAGAGTCCTAAGCGCCGACCGGCGCACCGGGGCGAACGAACCAAGAAAGTCCACAGGAGGACACCAGTGGCGAAGGCGAAGTTCGAGCGGACTAAGCCGCACGTCAACATCGGCACCATTGGTCACATCGACCACGGTAAGACGACGCTGACGGCGGCCATCACGAAGGTCCTGCACGACCAGTTCCCGGACCTCAACCCGTACACGCCGTTCGACGAGATCGACAAGGCGCCGGAGGAGAAGGCCCGCGGCATCACGATCTCGATCGCGCACGTCGAGTACCAGACCGAGGCGCGTCACTACGCGCACGTCGACTGCCCCGGTCACGCCGACTACATCAAGAACATGATCACCGGTGCCGCGCAGATGGACGGCGCGATCCTGGTGGTGGCGGCGACCGACGGCCCGATGCCGCAGACCCGCGAGCACGTGCTGCTGGCCCGTCAGGTCGGTGTGCCGTACATCGTCGTGGCGCTCAACAAGAGCGACATGGTCGACGACGAGGAGCTCCTGGAGCTCGTCGAGCTCGAGGTCCGCGAGCTGCTCTCGTCGCAGGAGTACCCGGGTGACGACCTGCCGGTCGTCCGGGTCTCGGCGCTGAAGGCCCTCGAGGGTGACCCCGAGTGGACCGGCAAGCTCATGGACCTCATGAACGCTGTCGACACCGCGATCCCGCAGCCGGAGCGCGAGACCGAGAAGCCGTTCCTGATGCCGATCGAGGACGTGTTCACGATCACCGGTCGTGGCACCGTCGTCACCGGTCGCGCCGAGCGCGGCATCCTCAAGCCGAACGAGGAGGTGGAGATCGTCGGCATCCGCGAGAAGTCGCAGAAGACGGTCTGCACCGGCATCGAGATGTTCCGCAAGCTGCTCGACGAGGCTCGGGCCGGCGAGAACGTCGGTCTGCTCCTCCGCGGCATCAAGCGCGAGGACGTCGAGCGCGGCATGGTCGTCATCAAGCCGGGCACCACGACCCCGCACACGGAGTTCGAGGCGACGGTCTACATCCTCTCCAAGGAGGAGGGCGGCCGGCACACCCCGTTCTTCCAGAACTACCGTCCGCAGTTCTACTTCCGGACCACGGACGTCACCGGCGTCGTCACGCTGCCCGAGGGCACCGAGATGGTCATGCCGGGCGACAACACCACGATGTCCGTGAAGCTGATCCAGCCCATCGCGATGGAGGAAAACCTCAAGTTCGCGATCCGGGAGGGTGGCCGCACGGTCGGCGCTGGTCGCGTCACCAAGATCGTCAAGTGAGCTGGGTAACCCCGATTAGCGTCGCCGCCGGTCGTGCGGCATACTAGTCAGGTTGCGTAACGACGGTCAGTTACCTGCGTCCGGTTAACGCTGGACCTCCGGGTGACAGACAGTCTCGCGTAGGGTGGTTGATCGCCCCTGGCGGTCAACCACCCTCGCGCGGCGTCCAGGTCGCGGTCACCGCGATCGGCGCCATGACCCACCGCGCGGTCGGAATTCGCTCCGGAGTCCCGGGGCGGAGCCCGGTCCACGGGCGCGACACGCCCGACCGCGGGGGTCGGCGAAGTGGGCCTGTGCCAGCCGGTACAGGCGCCCGCAACACAGCGGCATCGAGAGAAGGAACAGAAGCCACCATGGCGGGACAGAAGATCCGCATCCGGCTCAAGGCCTATGACCACGAGGTCGTCGACTCCTCGGCTCGGAAGATCGTCGAGACGGTGACGCGTACCGGGGCGCAGGTCGCTGGCCCGGTGCCGCTGCCCACGGAGATCAACCGTTTCTGCGTTATCCGCTCGCCGCACAAGTACAAGGACTCGCGCGAGCACTTCGAGATGCGCACGCACAAGCGTCTGATCGACATCATCGACCCGACCCCGAAGACGGTCGACTCGCTCATGCGCCTCGACCTGCCGGCTGGCGTCGACATCGAGATCAAGCTGTAGGGACCGGACAAATGGACAGGCAAGTCAAGGGGATCCTGGGCGCAAAGCTCGGCATGACCCAGGTCTGGGACAACAACCGCGTTGTTCCCGTGACCGTGGTTCAGGCCGGCCCGTGCGTCGTGAGCCAGGTTCGTAGCGCCGACAAGGACGGTTACTCCGCGGTCCAGCTGGCGTACGGGGCCATCGACCCGCGCAAGGTCAAGAAGCCGATCGCCGGGCACTACGCCAAGGCGGACGTCGCTCCGCGCCGGCACATCGTCGAGCTGCGCACCTCCGACGCCGCGGACTACTCGCCGGGCCAGGAGGTCACGGTCGACGAGTTCCCGGCCGGCGTGACCATCGACGTCACCGGCAAGACCAAGGGCAAGGGCTACGCCGGCCCGATGAAGCGGCACGGCTTCCACGGTCTGCGCGCCAGCCACGGTGTCGAGCGCAAGCACCGCTCGCCGGGCTCGATCGGCGCCTGCGCGACCCCGGGTCGCGTCTTCAAGGGCACCCGGATGGCGGGTCGGATGGGTGGCGTTCGCTACACCGTCCAGAACCTGACCGTCCAGGCGGTGGACACCGACAACAACCTCCTGCTCGTCCGCGGCGCCATTCCGGGCCCGAAGGGCGCGCTGGTCCTGGTCCGCACCGCGGCCAAGACCAAGGTCAAGAAGGGCGGTGCGGCCAAGTGACCACCGTTGACGTCCTCAACGTCGAAGGCAACAAGGCCGGCTCCGTCGAGCTGCCCGCCGACATCTTCGACGCTCAGGCCAACATCCCGCTGATGCACCAGGTCGTGGTGGCTCAGCTGGCGGCGGCCCGGCAGGGCACGCACAAGACCAAGACCCGCGGCGAGGTCTCCGGTGGAGGCAAGAAGCCGTACAAGCAGAAGGGCACCGGTCGTGCCCGCCAGGGCTCGATCCGCGCGCCGCAGTTCGCCGGCGGTGGCGTGGTCCACGGCCCGGTGCCGCGCGACTACAGCCAGCGCACCCCGAAGAAGATGAAGGCCGCCGCCCTGCGTGGCGCCCTCTCCGACCGGGCTCGCGCCGGCCAGGTGCACGTCGTCGAGGCGTTCGTCTCGGGCGAGAAGCCGTCGACCAAGGCCGCGCTGGCCACGCTGGCGAAGCTGACCGAGGCCCGTCGGGTCCTGGTCGTGCTGAGCAGCACCGACGAGCTGAACTGGGTGTCGCTGCGCAACGAGCCGCGCGTGCACCTGATCGAGGCCGGCCAGCTCAACACGTACGACGTGCTGGTGGCCGACGACGTGGTCTTCACGAAGGAGGCCCTGGACGAGTTCCTGGGCGTTCCCGCCGAGACCACCGAGGAGGGTGGCAAGTGAGCACGATCGCCGATCCGCGCGACATCATCGTCGCCCCGGTCGTCTCGGAGAAGAGCTACAGCGAGCTGAACCGGAACTGGTACACCTTCCTGGTGCACCCGGACGCCAACAAGACCGAGATCAAGATCGCTATCCAGCAGATCTTCAACGTCCGCGTCCTGACGGTCAACACGCTCAACCGCGAGGGCAAGCGCAAGCGCACCAAGACCGGCTTCGGTCAGCGCAAGTCCACCAAGCGGGCGATCGTGAAGCTGGCTGACGGTGACCGTATCGAGGCCTTCGGCGGCCCGGTCAGCTGAGGGGTGTAGACAATGGCTATCCGTAAGTACAAGCCGACGACGCCGGGCCGGCGTGGCTCGAGCGTCGCCGACTTCGCCGAGATCACCCGGTCGACGCCTGAGAAGTCGCTGCTGGCTCCGCTGCCGAAGAAGGGCGGACGCAACGCCCACGGCCGGATCACCACGCGTCACCACGGTGGCGGCCACAAGCGGCAGTACCGTCTGATCGACTTCAAGCGGGTCGACAAGGACGGTGTGCCGGCGAAGGTCGCGCACATCGAGTACGACCCGAACCGCACCGCGCGCATCGCGCTGCTGCACTACGCCGACGGCGAGAAGCGCTACATCATCGCGCCGAAGGACCTGAAGCAGGGCGACCGGGTGGAGTCGGGGCCGAGCGCCGACATCAAGCCGGGCAACAACCTGCCGCTGCGCAACATCCCGGTCGGTACCACCATCCACAACGTGGAGCTGCGTCCGGGCGGCGGCGCCAAGCTGGCCCGTTCGGCCGGCGTCGGCATCCAGCTGCTCGGCCGTGAGGGCGTGTACGCGACCCTCCGCATGCCGTCCGGTGAGATCCGGCGGGTCGACGTGCGCTGCCGCGCCAGCATCGGCGAGATCGGCAACGCCGACCAGTCGAACATCAACTGGGGTAAGGCCGGCCGGATGCGGTGGAAGGGCAAGCGCCCGACCGTCCGTGGTGTGGCCATGAACCCGGTGGACCACCCGCACGGTGGTGGTGAGGGTAAGACCTCCGGTGGTCGCCACCCGGTCAACCCGCAGGGTAAGCCCGAGGGCCGCACCCGTCGTAAGGGCCAGCCGAGCGACCGGCTGATCGTCCGCCGCCGCTACGCCACGCGTAAGCGCGGCTGAGGGAGATAAGACATGCCTCGCAGCCTGAAGAAGGGCCCGTTCGTCGACGACCACCTGCTCAAGAAGGTGGAGACGCAGAACGACAAGGGCTCGAAGAACGTCATCAAGACCTGGTCGCGTCGCTCGACGATCATCCCGGAGATGCTGGGTCACACGATCGCCGTGCACGACGGACGCAAGCACGTCCCGGTCTTCGTGACCGAGGCCATGGTCGGGCACAAGCTCGGCGAGTTCGCGCTGACCCGCACGTTCAAGGGTCACGAGAAGGACGACCGGAAGAGCCGCCGGCGCTGACGCCGCGGGCATACGGATAGAGGAACAAGGGGTTACAGCGATGCCAGGAAAGGGCGACGCTCCGGTGCTTCCGGGCGCGCGGGCGGTTGCGCGGCACGTGCGCATCTCGCCGATGAAGGCGCGCCGGGTGGTCAACCTCGTCCGCGGCCTGCCCGCGAAGGAGGCGCTCACGGTGCTGCAGTTCGCGCCGCAGGCTGCGAGCGAGCAGGTGTACAAGGTGCTCGCGAGCGCGATCGCCAACGCGGAGAACAACGAGCGGCTGGACCCCGATGCGCTGCTCGTCAGCGAGGCGTTCGTCGACGAGGGCCCGACGATGAAGCGGTTCCGGCCGCGGGCGCAGGGCCGGGCGTACCGGATCCGCAAGCGGACCTGCCACATCACCGTGGCGGTCGAGGCGGTCGCGCCGGCCGCGCCGAAGAAGTCGGCGAAGAAGGCCGCCCCGGCCAAGCAGGCCGAGGCCGCTGAGGGGCAGAGCACGACGGAAGGTGCCGAGTAATGGGTCAGAAGGTTCACCCCACTGGGTTCCGGCTCGGCATCTCGACCGACTGGAAGTCCCGCTGGTTCGCGGACAAGCTCTACAAGGACTACATCGGCGAGGACGTCAAGATCCGCCGGATGATGTCCAAGGGCCTCGAGCGCGCCGGCATCTCCAAGGTCGACATCGAGCGCACCCGGGACCGGGTCCGCGTCGACATCCACACCGCCCGGCCGGGCATCGTCATCGGCCGTAAGGGTGCGGAGGCCGACCGGATCCGCGGCGAGCTGGAGAAGCTCACCGGCAAGCAGGTCCAGCTGAACATCATCGAGGTGAAGAACCCCGAGTCGGACGCGCAGCTGGTCGCCCAGGGCGTCGCCGAGCAGCTGTCCAGCCGGGTCAGCTTCCGTCGGGCCATGCGCAAGGCGATGCAGTCCGCGATGAAGAACCCGGTCGTCAAGGGCATCCGGGTGCAGGTGTCGGGTCGTCTCGGCGGCGCCGAGATGAGCCGGACCGAGTTCTACCGCGAGGGCCGGGTCCCGCTGCACACGCTGCGGGCCAACATCGAGTACGGCTTCTTCGAGGCCCGTACGACCTTCGGCCGGATCGGCGTGAAGGTCTGGATCTACAAGGGCGACGCCCTGCCGGGCCGCGAGGCCCCGGCCGAGGCCGCCCCGTCGCGCGGCCCGCGCCGCGACCGTGGCGACCGGCCGGAGCGGCCGCGCCGTGGCCGGTCGGGTTCGTCGGGCACGACCGCCGGTGGCACCGAGGCCGGCCGGGCTGCCGCGACGACCATCGCGCAGCAGGCGGAGACGCCGGCCGGTGAGCCGGTCGACGCCGGAGCCGTGGCCGCGGCCGCGACCCAGCCGGCAGAAACGCAGCAGGAGGGCTGACAGATGCTGATGCCGCGCAAGCCCCCGAAGGGCTTCCGCAAGCCGCACCACCCGGACCGCCACGGCGCGTCCAAGGGTGGTAACCGGGTGGTGTTCGGCGAGTTCGGGATCCAGGCTCTCGAGCCGGCGTACGTGACCAACCGCCAGATCGAGTCGGCGCGTATCGCGATGACCCGTCACATCAAGCGTGGCGGCAAGGTCTGGATCACGATCTTCCCGGACCAGGCCCTCACCAAGAAGCCGGCGGAAACCCGCATGGGTTCCGGTAAGGGTTCGCCCGAGTGGTGGGTCGCCAACGTCAAGCCGGGGCGGGTTCTCTTCGAGATGTCCTTCCCCAACGAGCAGATCGCGCGAGAGGCGATGCGTCGCGCGATCCACAAGCTCCCGATGAAGTGCCGCATTGTTACGCGCGAAGTGGGTGAATCCTGATGGCAGCGGGCGTCAAGGCCTCCGAGCTGCGTGAGCTCTCCGAGGAGGAGCTGGTCACGAAGCTGCGCGAGGCGAAGGCGGAGCTGTTCAACCTCCGCGTGCAGGCCGCAACCGGGCAGCTGGACAACAACCGGCGGCTGCAGGTCATCCGTCGGGAGATCGCCCGGATCTACACGATCATGCGTGAGCGTGAGCTGGGTCTCTCGGCCGCGCCGACTGAGGTGACTGCATCATGAGTGAGAACACGACCGCCACCGCGCGGGCCCGTCGCAAGGTTCGCGAGGGCCTCGTGGTCAGCGACAAGATGGAAAAGACCGTCGTGGTCGAGGTCGAGGACCGGGTCAAGCACGCGCTGTACGGCAAGATCATGCGCCGGACCAGCAAGCTGAAGGTCCACGACGAGCAGAACTCGGCCGGCATCGGCGACCGGGTCCTGATCATGGAGACCCGGCCGCTGTCCGCCACCAAGCGGTGGCGGCTCGTGGAGATCCTCGAGAAGGCCAAGTAGCGAAGGCTCGAGCTCGGCCGGGTTCGGTCGGGCGCAGGTTCCGCCAGGCTCCGGCCGCCCCCGGCGGCCGGAGAACCGGCAGACATAGGAGATAGACGTGATTCAGCAGGAGTCGCGACTGCGCGTCGCCGACAACACGGGTGCCCGGGAGATCCTGTGCATCCGGGTTCTCGGTGGCTCCGGTCGGCGCTACGCGAGCATCGGCGACGTCATCGTGGCCACGGTCAAGGACGCGATCCCCGGTGCCGGTGTGAAGAAGGGCGACGTCGTCAAGGCAGTCGTCGTTCGCACCGCCAAGGAGAAGCGGCGGCCGGACGGCTCGTACATCCGCTTCGACGAGAACGCCGCCGTCATCATCAAGGACGGTGGGGACCCGCGCGGTACCCGCATCTTCGGCCCGGTGGGCCGGGAGCTGCGGGACAAGCGGTTCATGAAGATCATCTCTCTCGCGCCGGAGGTGTTGTGACCGTGAAGGTCAAGAAGGGCGACACGGTCGTCGTCATCGCCGGCAAGGACAAGGGTGCCAAGGGCAAGGTCATTGCGGCCTACCCGCGGCAGGACAAGGTCCTGGTCGAGGGCGTGAACCGGGTCAAGAAGCACACCCGCATCAGCACCACCCAGCGTGGCGCCAAGACCGGTGGCATCGTCACCCAGGAGGCCCCGATCCACGTCTCGAACGTGCAGGTCCTGGACTCCGACGGCAAGCCGACCCGCGTCGGTTACCGGGTCGACGACAACGGCCAGAAGGTCCGCATCGCGCGTAGCACCGGTAAGGACCTCTGATGACCACGGCTACCGAAACCAAGACCCTGCCGCGCCTCAAGGAGCGGTACCGCAACGAGGTCGTGGCGAAGCTGCAGGAGCAGTACAACTACGGCAACCCCATGCAGGTGCCCGGGCTCGTCAAGATCGTCGTCAACATGGGCGTCGGCGAGGCCGCTCGGGACGCCAAGCTGATCGACGGCGCCGTCCGCGACCTGGCCACGATCACCGGCCAGAAGCCGCTGGTGCGGCGGGCGACCAAGTCCATCGCGCAGTTCAAGCTGCGTGAGGGCATGCCGATCGGCGCCAAGGTCACCTTGCGGGGCGACCGGATGTGGGAGTTCCTGGACCGGCTGCTCTCGATCGCGCTGCCGCGTATCCGCGACTTCCGCGGCCTGGACGGGCGCAAGCTCGACGGCCACGGCAACTACACGTTCGGTCTGACCGAGCAGTCGGTGTTCCACGAGATCGACCAGGACAAGATCGATCGCCAGCGGGGCATGGACATCACGGTGGTCACGACCGCCACGACCGACGACGAGGGCCGGGCGCTGCTCAAGCTCCTGGGCTTCCCGTTCAAGGAGAACTGAGATGGCCAAGAAGGCGCTGATCCTCAAGGCGGCCGCGAAGCCGAAGTTCTCGGTTCGCGCGTACACCCGCTGCCAGCGGTGCGGGCGTCCGAAGGCGGTCTACCGCAAGTTCGGTCTCTGCCGGGTGTGCATCCGGGAGATGGCCCACCGCGGTGAGCTGCCCGGCGTGTCCAAGGCTTCCTGGTAATAGCCCGGCGCGCTTCGCGCGTCAGCTGAACTGTCTCTTCGCCGTAGGCCCCGGGCCTGGCCCGGGGAACCCCGGCGAGAAAGGTTGACGAATTTCATGACGATGACCGACCCGATCGCAGACATGCTCACGCGTCTGCGTAACGCCAACCAGGCGTACCACGACCGGGTGACGATGCCCTACTCGAAGATCAAGGCGAACATCGCCGAGGTCCTCAAGGCCGAGGGTTACATCGCCACCTGGGCCGTCGAGGAGCCCGAGGAGGGCGTCGTCGGCAAGCGACTGGTCGTCGAGCTGAAGTACGGCCAGAACCGGGAGCGGAGCCTGGCCGGCATCAAGCGTGTGTCCAAGCCCGGTCTCCGGGTGTACGCCAAGTCGGACGGGCTCCCGCGGGTGCTCGGCGGGCTGGGCGTGGCGATCATTTCGACGTCCCAGGGGCTGCTCACCGACCGGCAGGCCCGCAAGCGGAGCGTTGGCGGGGAAGTCCTCGCCTTCGTCTGGTAACGGGAGACAGGTAGAAATGTCGCGTATTGGACGTAAGTCGATCCCGGTGCCAGCCGGCGTCGACGTCACCATCGACGGCCAGACCGTCAAGGTCAAGGGCCCCAAGGGCGAGCTGAGCCACGTACTGGCCGAGCCGATCAAGGCGGAGCGGGGCGAGGACGGCACGCTGCACGTCAGCCGGCCCAACGACGAGCGCAAGGCCAAGGAGCTGCACGGCCTGAGCCGTACGCTGGTGGCCAACATGATCGTCGGTGTGACCGAGGGCTACCGCAAGAGCCTCGAGATCGCCGGCACCGGTTACCGCGTGACCGCCAAGGGCAAGGACCTCGAGTTTGCCCTCGGCTTCTCGCACCCGGTGCTCGTTCCGGCCCCGGAGGGCATCACCTTCACGGTGGAGCGGCCGACGCTGTTCCACGTGGCCGGCATCGACAAGCAGCAGGTCGGCGAGGTCGCCGCCAACATCCGGAAGATCCGCCCGCCGGAGCCCTACAAGGGCAAGGGCGTGAAGTACCAGGGCGAGGTCATCCGCCGCAAGGCTGGAAAGGCAGGTAAGAAGTGAGCGCCACGCTGCTCAAGCGCCGCCGCGGCGTCGCCGCCAAGCGGGCCGTCGGGCGTGCGCGCCGGCACTTCCGGGTCCGCAAGAACGTCAGCGGCACCACCGAGCGTCCCCGCCTGGTCGTCACCCGCTCCCTGCGGCACATCGTCGCCCAGATCGTGGACGACACCAAGGGTCACACCCTGGCGTCGGCCTCGACCATGGACGCCTCGCTGCGCGGCGCCGAGGGCGACAAGAGCGCCCTGGCCGGCAAGGTCGGCGCCCTGCTCGCCGAGCGCGCCAAGGCCGCCGGCGTCTCGAAGGTCGTCTTCGACCGCGGTGGCAACCGGTACGCGGGGCGGGTCGCCGCGCTTGCCACAGCCGCCCGCGAAGCCGGGCTCGAGTTCTAGAAACCCCGTCACGAGAGAGAAGGAAGGCTGCTGATGCCAGGTCAACAGCGCCGTGGCGGCGGGTCCGGTGGCAACGAGGGTGGTCGCCGCGACAACCGCCGTGAGGGCGGCCGCGGAAACGCGCCCGTCGAGAAGACCCCGCACCTCGAGCGGGTCGTCGCGATCAACCGCGTCGCCAAGGTCGTGAAGGGTGGTCGTCGCTTCAGCTTCACCGCCCTGGTGATCGTGGGCGACGGCGACGGCACCGTCGGTGTGGGCTACGGAAAGGCCAAGGAGGTGCCCGCGGCGATCGCCAAGGGCGTCGAGGAGGCCAAGAAGCACTTCTTCAAGGTGCCGCGGATCGGCCAGTCGATCCCGCACCCGGTGCAGGGCGAGGACGCGGCCGGTGTGGTGCTGCTCAAGCCGGCCTCGGCCGGTACGGGTGTCATCGCCGGCGGTCCGGTCCGTGCCGTGCTGGAGTGCGCGGGCATCCACGACGTGCTCTCCAAGAGCCTCGGCTCGTCGAACCCGATCAACATCGTGCACGCCACGGTGGCGGCCCTGAAGGCGCTCGAGTCGCCGGAGCAGGTCGCGGCCCGTCGTGGTCTGCCGGTCGAGGACGTCGCGCCGGCCGCCATGCTGGCGTCGCGGGCGGGGGTGGCGTCCTGATGGCACGCCTGAAGGTCACCCAGGTCCGGTCCGAGATCGGGACCAAGAAGAACCAGCGTGACTCGCTGCGTTCGCTCGGTCTCAAGCGGATCAACGACGTGGTGGTCAAGGAGGATCGGCCGGAGATCCGGGGCATGATCTTCACGGTCAACCACCTCGTGAAGGTCGAGGAGGTCGAGTAATGACGATCAAGGTGCACCACCTGCGCCCGGCGCCCGGAGCCAAGACCGAGAAGACCCGGGTGGGTCGCGGTGAGGGCTCGAAGGGCAAGACCGCCGGTCGCGGTACCAAGGGTTCCAAGGCCCGGAAGAACATCTCGGCGGCGTTCGAGGGTGGGCAGATGCCCATCCACATGCGCCTGCCGAAGCTGAAGGGCTTCAAGAACAAGTTCAAGGTCGTCTTCCAGGTGGTGAACCTGGACCGGCTCGCCGAGCTCTTCCCGAACGGCGGCCAGGTCGGCCCGGTCGAGCTGGCCGAGGCCGGTGCGGTCCGCAAGGGCCACCCGGTCAAGGTGCTCGGCACCGGCGACCTCGGCGGTGTGGCGCTCCAGGTGTCGGCGCACGCGTTCAGCGCGTCGGCCAAGGAGAAGATCACCGCGGCCGGCGGCTCGGTCACCGAGCTGTAAGGCACTCATGGCGCCCGCTCAGTTGTCCGCAACTGGGCGGGCGCCGTGCTCTACCTGGCGAATGTGCGCCGGGTAACATCGGATTCGTTTTATGTAGCCGGGCGCATCTGCCCGGACCCGGGTCGGGCTGTTAGAGTCCCTTCCCAGCTATGGATATCGGGCACTCCGCCCGGCACCCACCCCGCTCCGCCAGGGATCATCACCGGCGGCCCGCGTCGCGCAGGAGGAAGAAGTTGCTGTCCGCCTTTCTCAGTGCGTTCCGTACGCCTGACCTGCGCAAGAAGCTGCTGTTCACAGTAGGCATCATCGCGGTCTACCGGCTGGGCGCCACGCTGCCCAGTCCGGGTGTGTCGTACGGCAACGTGCAGAAGTGCCTCGACACCGTCCAGGGCGGCACCGGTGTGCTGGGCCTGCTGGACCTCTTCTCCGGTGGCGCACTGCTCCAACTCTCGGTCTTCGCGCTGGGCATCATGCCCTACATCACCGCGTCGATCATCCTGCAGCTGCTGACCGTGGTCATTCCGCGTCTGGAGCAGCTCCGCAAGGAGGGCCAGGCCGGCCAGGCGAAGATCACCCAGTACACCCGCTACCTGACGCTGGGCCTGGGCATCCTCCAGTCCTCGGCGTTCGTGGCGCTGGCGCGCTCGGGTCAGCTCTTCAACAACCAGTGCGACCAGTTCCCGATCGTCCCGCGGGGCACCGGCATCCCGGACTGGCTGACGCTGACCATCCTGGTCATGACGATGACCGCCGGCACCGGCATGGTGATGTGGCTCGGTGAGCTGATCACCGACCGGGGCGTCGGCAACGGCATGTCCGTGCTGATCTTCACCTCGATCGCGGCCCGGCTCCCCAGCGAGGGCTGGAAGATCAAGACCACCAAGGGCTGGGGGATGTTCCTCCTCGTCATCGCCCTGGTCCTGCTGGTCATCACCGCGGTCACCTTCATCGAGCAGGCGCAGCGCCGGATCCCGGTGCAGTACGCCAAGCGCATGATCGGCCGGCGGATGTACGGCGGCACGTCCACCTACATCCCGCTCAAGGTGAACCAGGCCGGCGTCATCCCGGTCATCTTCGCCTCGTCGCTGCTCTACCTGCCGACGCTCGCGCTCCAGTTCTTCGACCAGAACGACCCGGGGAAGACCCAGGCCTGGATCCAGAACCACATCGTGAAGGCCGCCGCGCCGGAGCACATCGCGATCTACTTCCTGCTGATCATCTTCTTCACGTACTTCTACGTGTCGATCACGTTCAACCCGACCGAGGTCGCGGACAACATGAAGAAGTACGGCGGCTTCGTGCCGGGCATCCGCCCCGGCAAGCCGACCGCCGAGTACCTCGACTTCATCCTCAGCCGGATCACCCTGCCGGGCGCGCTCTACCTGGGCATCGTCGCGATCCTGCCGAACTTCTTCTTCATCTGGCTCGACAACCAGCAGTTCCAGAACTTCCCGTTCGGCGGCACCGCTGTGCTCATCATGGTCGGCGTCGGTCTGGAGACCGTGAAGCAGATCGAGAGCCAACTCATGCAGCGGAACTACGAAGGGTTCCTGCGGTAGATGCGACTCGTTCTGGTTGGCCCGCCGGGCGCGGGCAAGGGCACACAGGCGGAGTTCATCGCCGCTCACCTCTCGGTGCCGAAGATCTCGACCGGTGACATCTTCCGGGCCAACGTCTCCCAGGGCACGCCCTTGGGGGTCGAGGCGAAGCGGTACATGGACGCCGGCAAGCTGGTGCCGGACGAGGTCACCATCAACATGGTGCGGGACCGGCTCGCCGAGCCGGACGCCGGCGAGGGCTTCCTCCTCGACGGCTTCCCGCGCACGACCCCGCAGGCCGCCGCGCTGGACAAGCTCCTGGCCGACCTCGGCACGGCGCTGGACCTGGTGCTGGAGCTGGTCGTCGACGACGACGAGGTGATCCGGCGGCTCTCCGGCCGGCGCACCTGCCGGGGCTGCGGCAAGATCTGGCACGTCGAGTTCGACGCCACCACCCGCGAGGGTGTCTGTGACCGCTGTGGCGCCGAGCTGTTCCAGCGGGACGACGACAAGCCGGAGACCATCGCGGCCCGGCTGCGGGAGTACGCCGAGAAGACCGCGCCGCTGGTCGACTACTACGGCGCCCAGGGCAAGCTCGTCGGCATCGACGCGACCGGCCCGGTGGAGGACGTCACCGTCCGCGCCATCGACGCCCTTCGCTCGTACGGCGGCTGACGTCCCGCCGGACTGCGGCGGATAGAGTGCGAACAGCGGGGTACGTGCGACGTGCCCCGCTGTTCCGCGCAACGAAAGGTGTCGCCTCCATGCGTCGTCCCCAGCTGGACATCCAGCTGAAGACCCCCGAGCAGATCGAGCTGATGCGGGCCGCCGGTCTGGTGGTCGCCCGTGCGCTGCGCCGGATGCGGGAGGCGGTCGCCCCCGGTGTCAGCACCGCCGATCTCGACGCGATCGCCGAGGCCACCATTCGGGAGGCCGGCGCGGTTCCGTCGTTCAAGGGCTACCACGGCTTTCCGGCGTCGATCTGCTCATCGGTCAACGAGCAGGTGGTGCACGCCATCCCGTCGTCCACGCAGGTGCTCCAGGAGGGCGACCTCATCTCGATCGACTGCGGCGCGGTGCTCGACGGCTGGCACGGCGACGCGGCCATCACGGTCGGGGTCGGCGAGGTCGAGCCGGCCCTGTTGAAGATGGCCGCGGTCGCCGAGGACGCCATGTGGGCCGGCATCGCCGCCGCCGCGCGGGGCGCGGCGAGCGGCAAGGGCCGGCTCACCGACATCTCCCACGCGGTGGAGACCGCGGTCCGCCAGGGCGGCCGGTACGGCATCGTCGACGGCTACGGCGGGCACGGCATCGGCACCGAGATGCACCAGGACCCGCACGTGCTGAACCACGGGCGTCCGGGCAAGGGCCCGCGTCTGGTGCCGGGCATGGCGCTGGCCATCGAGCCGATGATCACCATGGGTTCCCCGCGCACGACCGAGCTGGCCGACGGCTGGACCGTGGTGACCCGCGACCGGTCGATGGCGGTGCACGTCGAGCACTCGATGGCGCTGCTGGACGACGGCGTCTGGGTGCTGACCGCCGAGGACGGCGGCCGGGCCCGGCTCGGCGACCTGGTCACCGCGCGGCAACCCGCCGACTCCCCGGCCGTCTGACCCGAAACGGTCCGCTCGGGCGGTCCTGACCTTCCCGTCCCGCCCCGATGCGGTACCCCGCGCTGGCGGGACGGTGGCATGCTTGCCGGCATGGACGGGCGGAGCGGAATGCGGGCGGCCGACGCCGACCGGGAGGCCACGGCGGAGCGGCTCCGGGTGGCGCTGGAGGAGGGCCGGCTCGGCCTGCACGAGTACGACGAGCGGCTGGTCCGGGCGTACGGCGCCAAGACCTACGCCGACCTGGACGCGGTGGTGGCGGACCTGCCCGGCCCGGCGCCGGCGCAGCGCTCCGCGGTGGTGCCCGCGCCGCCCACCCCGTCACCGGTGACCGGGGACGGCGGGCCGGTGGCCGGGGCCGCGCGGTCCCGGCTGCTCGGGCTCTGGACGCCGTGGCTGCGGGTCGCCGGGATCATGGTCCCGATCTGGGTCCTCGTCTCGATCGGCTCCCGGGACCTGACGCACTTCTGGCCGGCCTGGGTGCTCGGCCCGTGGGGCGCCCTGCTGGTGATGCAGTCGGTGGGGCTCATCGGCGGTGGCCATCCGCGGCACCCGGGCCGACCCCGTCGCCGG
This sequence comes from Micromonospora halotolerans, assembly GCF_032108445.1. Lineage (NCBI taxonomy): Bacteria > Bacillati > Actinomycetota > Actinomycetes > Micromonosporales > Micromonosporaceae > Micromonospora > Micromonospora halotolerans. The sequence goes on from NZ_CP134876.1 coordinate 3,211,727, forward strand.
GACCGGCGCGGCCGGCGCTGACCCTCCGCCTGTGGCGGTGGTCACAGCGGGCACGGGATTTCCTCCGGCCGGGTGACCGGCCGGGCGGCCGGTTTGGCGACGGCGCGCAGGCGGGCGTACACTTTCAGATCGGCGCACAGCGTCCACTCCGGCATGCCCACCCTGCGCTTCGGTGGGAGTCGGAGCCGCGGCTGGCTCGGGCACGGCGACTCCTCGCCGGAGCCCGTGTAAGACGTTGTGGGCCGTCCGGAGCAACCGACGTCAGGACAGCGGAGGACATGCCGAAAAAAGACGGAGCCATCGAGATCGAGGGTCGGGTCATCGAGCCCCTGCCGAACGCCATGTTCCGGGTGGAGCTCGCGAACGGCCACAAGGTGCTGGCTCACATCAGCGGCAAGATGCGGCAGCACTACATCCGCATCCTGCCGGAGGACCGGGTCGTCGTCGAGCTCTCGCCGTACGACCTGACCCGCGGGCGCATCGTCTACCGCTACAAGTAAGCCTGACGACGGCCGGGACGTCCCCGTGTCCGTCTTCGACGTCCGGGTCGCGCATCGTCGCGTCTCCGGGCCAGATGGGAAGTAAGGCAACCGTGAAGGTCAAGCCGAGCGTCAAGAGGATCTGCAACAAGTGCCGGGTGATCCGCCGGCACGGCCGGGTCATGATCATTTGTTCTGACCCGCGCCACAAGCAGCGCCAGGGCTGAACCGTTCCCGCCGACCGTGACGAGCGGCGGCGGAACCGGCCCGGGTTCGCAGATCCCGCACACACATCACCAGCTCGTCCCAGCCGCGAGCGGTACGCAGCGCGTACTTCCTCGTGGTTGACCCCCGGTCGGAGGCCGGGGCCCGCTTGGGCAGCGACCGATCCCGGTCGCCGGCGCTGAACGCGCCGGAAGGACAGGGGCGGTCGGTAGCGGGGTGGGACGGGTCCACACCTCCGCCACAACATCACGAGGAGTACGCCCGCACATGGCACGTCTAGTCGGCGTGGACCTCCCCCGCGACAAGCGGATGGAGATCGCGCTCACCTACATTTTCGGGGTCGGTCGCACCCGTGCCCTGGAGACGCTCGCCGCCACCGGCATCTCGCCGGAGAAGCGCGCTCGGGACCTCACGGACGAGGAGCTCGTGCAGCTCCGCGACCACATCGAGGCCAACTACCAGGTTGAAGGTGACCTTCGCCGCGAGGTCGCCGCAGACATCCGCCGCAAGGTCGAGATCGGCTGCTACGCGGGTATCCGGCACCGCCGGGGCCTGCCCGTCCGTGGCCAGCGGACCAAGACCAACGCGCGGACCCGGAAGGGCCCGAAGCGGACCGTCGCCGGCAAGAAGAAGCCCGGCAAGAAGTAACTAGGAGCGCACAGACTTATGCCACCGAAGGCTCGTGCCGGAGCCGCCGTCAAGAAGGTCCGGCGCAAGGAACGCAAGAACGTCGCCCACGGGCAGGCGCACATCAAGAGCACCTTCAACAACACCATCGTGTCCATCACGGACCCGACCGGTGCGGTCATCTCCTGGGCCTCCTCGGGCCAGGTGGGCTTCAAGGGCTCGCGCAAGTCGACCCCGTTCGCCGCGCAGCTGGCCGCCGAGGCCGCCGCGCGCCGGGCCATGGATCACGGCATGCGCAAGGTCGACGTGTTCGTCAAGGGCCCCGGCTCCGGCCGGGAGACCGCCATCCGTTCGCTGCAGGCCGCCGGGCTGGAGGTCGGGCAGATCTCCGACGTCACCCCGCAGCCGCACAACGGGTGCCGTCCGCCGAAGCGTCGTCGGGTCTGAGAGGTAGAGAGAGATGGCTCGTTACACCGGTGCTGACTGCCGCCGTTGCCGGCGGGAGAAGATGAAGCTGTTCCTCAAGGGCAGCAAGTGCGATGGCCCGAAGTGCCCGTTCGAGTCCCGGCCGTTCCCGCCCGGGCAGCACGGCCGCGGCCGCACCAAGGAGACGGAGTACCTGCTCCAGCTCCGTGAGAAGCAGAAGGCTCGCCGGGTCTACGGCGTGCTGGAGAAGCAGTTCCGCGGCTACTACGAGGAGGCCGTGGGCAAGCAGGCGAAGACCGGTGAGGTCCTCCTGCAGATCCTCGAGTCGCGGCTGGACAACGTGGTCTACCGGGCCGGCTACGCCGGTTCCCGGGACATGGCCCGCCAGCTGGTCAAGCACGGTCACTTCACGGTGAACGGCAAGAAGGTCGACATCCCGTCGTACCGCGTCAAGGAGCACGACATCATCGAGGTGCGGGAGAAGAGCAAGCAGCTCACCCCGTTCGTGGTGGCGCAGGCTCAGGCCGGTTCGCGGTCGGTTCCGGCCTGGCTCGAGGCGATCCCCAGCCAGATGAAGATCCTCGTGCACTCGCTCCCGGCCCGCCAGGTGATCGACACCCAGGTCCAGGAGCAGCTGATCGTCGAGCTCTACTCCAAGTAAGGGCTCGTTGCGGTGGCCCGCCCTCCGGGCGGGCCACCGGAACAGTTTGTGTCGTGGGCGTCATATAGCGGGCGCCCCGGAAGAGAAGAGAAAAGATGCTCATCAGCCAGCGACCGTCTCTCTCCGAAGAGTCGATCAACGAGACCCGCTCCCGGTTCACCATCGAGCCGCTGGAGCCGGGCTTCGGCTACACCCTGGGCAACTCGCTGCGGCGCACGCTGCTGTCGTCCATCCCGGGTGCGGCGGTCACCTCGATCAAGATCGACGGTGTCCTGCACGAGTTCACCACCATCCCCGGTGTCAAGGAGGACGTGGTCGAGCTCGTCATGAACATCAAGGAGCTCTGCGTCAGCTCCGAGCACGACGAGCCGGTCAGCATGTACCTGCGCAAGCAGGGCCCGGGCGACGTGACCGCCGGTGACATCCAGCCCCCGGCCGGTGTCTCGGTGCACAACCCGGACCTGAAGCTCGCCACCCTGAACGGCAAGGGCCGGCTCGACATGGAGCTGACCGTCGAGCGGGGTCGTGGCTACGTCACGGCGGCGCAGAACAAGCAGGCGGGTGCCGAGATCGGCCGGATCCCGGTCGACTCGATCTACTCGCCGGTGCTCAAGGTGACCTACCGGGTCGAGGCGACCCGTGTCGAGCAGCGGACCGACTTCGACCGGCTCATCATCGACGTCGAGACCAAGCCGTCGATGGGCCCGCGTACCGCGCTGGCCTCGGCCGGCTCGACGCTGGTGGAGCTGTTCGGGCTGGCCCGGGAGCTGGACGAGACCGCCGAGGGCATCGACATCGGGCCGTCCCCGCAGGACGCCCAGCTGGCGGCCGACCTGGCCCTGCCGATCGAGGAGCTGGACCTGACCGTCCGCTCCTACAACTGCCTCAAGCGCGAGGGCATCAACTCCGTTGGTGAGCTGATCGGGCGTACCGAGGCCGACCTCCTCGACATCCGCAACTTCGGCCAGAAGTCGATCGACGAGGTCAAGATGAAGCTCGCCGGGATGGGCCTGGGGCTGAAGGACTCGGCTCCGAACTTCGACCCGGCGCACGTCGTGGACGCCTTCGGCGAGGCCGACTACGACACCGACGACTACCGCGAGACCGAGCAGCTCTAGTCCGCGCTGCCGCCACACCTGAGGAGCACCAAGCATGCCCACGCCCACCAAGGGCCCCCGCCTCGGCGGCAGCCCCGCGCACGAGCGGCTGATGCTGGCCAACCTGGCCACCGCGCTGTTCCAGCACGGCAAGATCCAGACCACCGAGACGAAGGCCCGGCGGCTGCGTCCGCTGGCCGAGCAGCTGATCACCAAGGCCAAGCGCGGCGACCTCGCCGCGCGGCGTCGGGTGCTCGGCGTCGTCAAGGACAAGGACGTGGTCTACGCCCTGTTCGACCAGATCGCGCCCCGGTACGCCAACCGCAACGGTGGCTACACCCGGATCGTGAAGACCGGTCCGCGCAAGGGTGACGCCGCTCCGATGGCGATCATCGAGCTGGTGGAGGAGCTTCAGGTCGCCGAGCCCAAGGCGAACAAGAAGACCGCCGCCCGCAAGGCCGCCCAGCAGGACAAGGTCGAGGCCCTGGCCCCGGCCGAGGAGGCCCCGCGCTCCAGCGAGGCCGCCGACCAGGACGCCGAGGCCCCGGTCTCGGCCTCCGGTGACACCGCCGAGGCCCGCGAGGACAGCGACGAGGCCGGCGAGAACGACAAGGCCTGAGCACAGGCCGCATCGTCGGGCCCGGTACCCCCGCACGGGGTGCCGGGCCCGACGGCTTGAGGAGGTACGAGGTGGACGAGCGGACCCGGCTGCGGCTGGACGTCTCGTACGACGGCACCGACTTCTCCGGCTGGGCCGCCCAGCCAACCCGGCGCACGGTCGCCGGGGTGCTCATGGAGACCCTGGACCTGGTCCTCGGCGCGGGCACCGCGACCGGGCTGACCGTGGCCGGCCGCACCGACGCCGGCGTGCACGCCACCGGGCAGGTCTGCCACCTCGACCTGCCGACCGAGGTGTGGCGACAGTACGACGGGAGGCTGCTGCGCCGGCTGGCCCGGCTGCTCCCTCCCGACGTGCGGGTGCGGGCGATGACCCAGGTGCCGGCCGACTTCGACGCCCGCTTCTCGGCCACGTTCCGCCGCTACGAGTACCGGGTGACCGACGCGCCGTGGGGCGCCGAGCCGCTGCGCCGCACCGACACCCTCGCCTGGCCGAAGCCGCTGGACCTGGCGGCGCTGAATGCCACCGCGGCCGGCCTGGTGGGGGAGCACGACTTCGCCGCGTACTGCCGGCGCAAGGAGAACGCCACCACGCTGCGCGAGGTGACCCGACTGGACTGGCGGCGCGAGCCGGACGGCATACTGGTCGCCACGGTGCAGGCCGACGCGTTCTGCCAGAACATGGTCCGCAGCCTGGTCGGCGCCATGCTGGTGGCCGGCGACGGCCGCCGGCCGGTCGAGTGGCCGGCCGGCCTGCTGGACCGCCGGGAACGTGCCAGCGAGGTGACCGTGGCGCCCGCGCACGGGCTGGCCCTGGTCGAGGTCGGCTACCCGGCCGACCCCGCCGAGTACGCCCGCCGCGCCGACCTCACCCGCCGGCTCCGGGTGCCGGTGGCCGAGGGCTGAGCACAGCGGAACGGCCCGCCGCCCCCGGAACGAGGACGACGGGCCGTGGTGGCCGGCTCAGTTGCGGGTGCCGTCCTGGCCGGCGGTGCCCTCCGTCGGGCCCTCCGTGGGCTGGCTGGCCGCCCCGCCGCTGGCCCGGCGCTCCAGCACGCCCCGGTTCAGGTAGGCCTCGATCATGTCGTACAGGATGTCCCGGGCCTTCGTGTCGCCGGAACTGATCCGTTCCCCGTCGGCCCGGGTGACGACGCAGTAGGCGAGGTAGTGCCCGCGGACCTGCCAGCCGACCCGGGCGGCGGCCGTGGCCACGACCTCGGTGTCCTTGTCCGCCGCCATGCCGCGGAACCGGCCCTGCCGCTCGTCCAGCATCGGGCGGATCCGGTCGCGCGCCCGCTGGGCGCTGGCCACGTCGGTCAGGTTGAACAGGCCGGCGGTGAGCAGGTGGTCGCCGTCGGGGGAGCGGAGGGTGGCCCGGACCACCTGGTTGCAGCCGAGGCGGACCAGCAGGTCGGCGATCTCGCCGGTGGCCGCGACCGCGCAGCTGCCGCTGGAGTTCGTCTTCAACACCCGGTACGCCGGCTGCCCGTCCGCCACCACGAGCTGCTGGCCGGGGAAGACCTCCTTGGCGCTGAGCGCCGCCTGGTCGGTGTCCCGGGAGTCCAGGTCGGTGCCGTCGGGCGCGGCGGACTGCTCCACCACCGGCTGGCTGCTCTGCTGGCTGGCCGGTGGCGTGAGGGTCCGGTCCTCCAGGAGGGCGGCGACGGCCAGCCCGGTGAGGGCGAGCAGCATGAGCACGGCGGCGCCGCCGATCAGCACCTGCCAGGCCCGGCCGCCGCGCCGGCGATCGGGCCGGCGGGGCCGGGTCAGGTCCACCGGATCGGTGGTCCGGACGACGGGGTCGTCAGCGGTCGAGGTCGTGGCGGTCGACGCCGCGTGGGTCGACGCCGCCGGCCTCGGCGCGGCGGCCGGCGTCGGCTGCGGCACCGGCGGTGCGGGCGGCGGCACGGCCGGCGTGGGCTGCGGCACGGGAGCGGGCTCCCGGGGCGGGGCGGGCCGGCTCGGCGCCGGAGCCGGAGCCGGGGGCGCCGGGGCCGGCGCCCGGGCGACGTCGGCGGCCGGTCGGGCGGGTCGGACCGGTGGCGGCAGCGACGGGGTGGGGAAGCGGGACCGCGAGGGACCCGCCGGCGGAGCCGGCGCGTCCCCGGGCACGGACGGGTCCGATCCGGGCCGCGGGTACTCCAGGAAGGCGTCCTCATCGGACTCGTACCGATACACCATGTTGGCTACAGTAGGGGTCATTGTCCCTTTCGTGGGTAATATCGGCAAAATCTGGCGGAGTGGCGTCCCGTCCTGCCTGCCGCACCGTCGGGGGCGCCGCTCCCGGGCGGTGCGACAATGCCCGACGTGACCGGCGACCACTACTTCACCGCTGAACCCACGACCCCCGCCCAGCCGCGCAAGGTCGAGTTCTCCGTCGCCGGGCGCGACTACACCCTCGCCTCGTCCGCCGGCGTCTTCTCCGCCGCCCGGCTGGATCCCGGGACCGCGGTGCTGCTGCGCAAGGCCGACCTGCCGGCGTACGACGCCACCGGCCCGCTGCTCGACGTCGGATGCGGCTTCGGGCCGATCACCTGCGTCCTGGCCAGCAGCGCGCCGGCCGCCACCGTCTGGGCGGTCGACGTCAACCAGCGGGCCCGCGACCTCACCGCGGCCAACGCCGCCCGGGTCGGTGCCGCCGACCGGGTCCGGGTGGCCGCGCCCGACGACGTACCCGCCGACGTCGCCTTCGCCGAGATCTGGTCCAACCCGCCCATCCACATCGGCAAGGCGGAGCTGCACGAGCTGCTGCGGCGCTGGCTGCCCCGACTCACCCCGGACGGGGTGGCCTGGCTGGTCGTCGCCCGGCACCTCGGCGGCGACTCGCTGCACCGCTGGCTGGTCGAGCAGGGCTGGCAGGTCGAGCGGCACGCCAGCCAGAAGGGCTACCGGGTGCTGCGGGTCACCCGGTAATCCGGTGTCGCCCACACCCGCCCCTCGGGGAGGATGCCCGCGTGGGATACGTGGACGTGGCAGGGGTCGGGCACATCCTCCCGGACGGCCAGGAACTCTTCGCCGAGGTGTCGTTCCGGGTCGGTGAGGGCGCGAAGGTGGCGCTCGTCGGCCCCAACGGCGCCGGCAAGACCACCTTGCTGCGCATGGTCGCCGGCGACCTGCCGGTGAAGACCGGCGCCGTCGCCCGCGCCGGCGGGCTCGGCGTGATGCGCCAGTTCATCGGCATGATCGGTGACGAGTCGACCCTCGCCGACCTGGCGCTGACGCTCGCCCCGCCCGCGCTACGCGACGCCGGCCGCCGCCTCGCCGACACCGAGGCGGCCATGCGGGCGGCCGAGGTCCGCGGCAAGTACAGCAGCGCCGCCGGCAAGGCGCAGCTCGCGTACGCGGACGCCCTGGCCGCCTGGGGCGAGACCGGCGGGTACGACGCCGAGGTGCTCTTCGACACCGTCGCCACCATCGTCCTCGACCTGCCCTGGGACGCCGCCCGGGAGCGGCCGGTGCGCACCCTCTCCGGCGGCCAGCAGAAGCGGTTCGCGCTGGAACTGCTGCTCCGCGGCCCGGACGAGGTGCTCCTCCTCGACGAGCCGGACAACTTCCTCGACGTGCCCGGCAAGCGCTGGCTGGAGACCCGGCTGCGCGAGTCCGGCAAGTCCGTGCTCTACGTCTCGCACGACCGGGAGCTGCTCGCCCAGACCGCCGACCGGGTGGTCGCCGTGGAGGGCGGCAGCGCCTGGGTGCACCCGGGTGGCTTCGCCAGCTGGCACGAGGCGCGGGTGGCCCGGCACGCCCGCCTCGACGAGCTGCGCCGCCGCTGGGACGAGGAGCACCAGAAGCTGCGCGAGCTGATGCTCATGTACAAGCAGAAGGCCGCGTACAACGACGGGATGGCCTCCCGCTACCAGGCCGCGCAGACCCGGCTGCGCAAGTTCGAGGAGGCCGGGCCGCCGCCCGTACCCCCGAAGGACCAGGACATCCGGATGCGCCTGACCGGCGGGCGGACCGGGAAGCGCGCGGTGATCGCCGAGCAGCTCGAACTGGACGGCCTTACGTATCCCTTCGACCTGGAACTCTGGTACGGCGACCGGGTCGCCGTGCTCGGCGCGAACGGGACCGGGAAGTCGCACTTCCTGCGCCTGCTCGCCCGCGGCGGCACCGACCCGGACCCGGCCAACATCCCGGTCGACGGGGCGAAGCTGGCGCCCGTCGCGCACGGCGGGGCCGTACGCCTCGGCGCGCGGGTCCGGCCCGGCCACTTCTCGCAGACCCACGACCGGCCCGAGCTGATGGAGAAGACGCTCGTCGACATCCTGTGGCGGGGCGACGAGCACCGGGCCGGCATGGACCGGCACGCGGCCATGGCGGCGCTGTCCCGGTACGAGCTGGCCGGGCAGGGCGACCAGCGGTTCGGCACCCTCTCCGGCGGCCAGCAGGCGCGCTTCCTCGTGCTGCTGCTGGAGCTGTCCGGGGCCACCCTGCTGCTGCTCGACGAGCCCACCGACAACCTCGACCTGGCCTCCGCCGAGGCCCTCGAAGCGGGGCTGGACGCGTTCGCCGGGACGGTGGTGGCGGTCACCCACGACCGGTGGTTCACCCGCTCCTTCGACCGGTTCGTGCTGTTCCGCGGCGACGGCGAGGTGGTGGAGACCCCGGAGCCGGTCTGGGACGTCGGGTGAGGGCGCGCCCACCGGCATAGGGTGGATCTCGTGACTGAGATGACCTACCGCCGGCTCGGCGACTCCGGACTCGTGGTGTCCGTCGTCGGCATCGGCTGCAACAACTTCGGCCGCAAGCTCGACCTCGACGGCACCCGCGCGGTCGTGGACGCCGCGCTCGACGCCGGGATCAACTTCTTCGACACCGCCGACATCTACGGGGAGCCGCAGGGCAGCTCCGAGGAACTGCTCGGGCAGGCGCTCAAGGGCCGCCGGGACGACGTGGTGGTCGCCACCAAGTTCGGCATGGACATGCACGGGTTGAACGGGCCGGACCACGGCGCCCGGGGCGCCCGCCGCTACATCGCCCGGGCGGTCGAGGCGTCCCTGCGCCGCCTCGACACCGACCACATCGACCTCTACCAGATGCACGAGCCCGACCCGGGCACCCCCATCGATGAGACCCTCGCGGCGCTGGACGACCTGGTCACCGCCGGCAAGGTGCGCTACCTCGGCAACTCCAACTTCGCCGGCTGGCAGATCGCCGACGCCGACTGGACCGCCTCCTCCCAGGGCCGCACCCGCTTCATCTCCGCGCAGAACCACTACTCGCTGCTGGAGCGGAGCGTCGAGGCCGAGGTGATCCCGGCGTGCGAGCGGTTCGGGCTCGGCATGCTGCCGTTCTTCCCCCTCGCGAACGGCCTGCTCACCGGCAAGTACAAGCGGGACGAGGCCCCGCCCGCCGGCAGCCGGCTCTCCGGCGGCGGCCGGTACGCCCAGCGCCTCGCCGCCGCCGACTGGGACACCATCGAGGCCATCGAGGCGTACGCGGCCGAGCGCGGGATCAGCATGCTCCAGGTGGCCATCGGCGGGCTCGCGGCCCGGCCCGCGGTGACCTCGGTGATCGCCGGCGCCACCACGCCCGAGCAGGTACGCGCCAACGCCGAGGCGGGCACCTGGCAGCCCACCGACGAGGACCTCGACGCCCTCGACGCGATCCTCTGACCCACCTCACGCTGCCCCGGCACCCCGCCCGGTGCCGGGGCAGCGTGCTGTCCGGGGATGTGGCCGCATCCGCGCGTCCGGCGGCAGCAGCACGGAGACCGGCGCGTCGCGGGCGAGGAGATCCGCACCCCAGAGGTAGGCGGCGCTGCGTCCGGCGATCGCACCGTGCGCCGGCAACAGCAGCGCCACGGCGTCGCACCACATCCGGTGATCGCCGGCGCGGTGGCCGTCGCGGTGCACGTAGACGTCCGGCAGCAGCCGGATCCACGCTGGACTCCGCAGCATGGTCCAGGTCAGGAGCCCCTCGGCGACTGCGGTGCTGCCGCGGAACGGCGGACGGACAGCCGGCGGGGGACGCGGGCGGACGAGGGCATCCGGACAGCATGACGTGAGCGGGAGATCACCCGCTGTCTGCGTACTCCACCTCGGACGGTCGGTGGGAAATTCCCCACCCGCCCCTTGGCGGATCCGCGCACACGTCGTACGGTAGGCCCGCAAGTGACCCACGGGAGCCCGGTGCCACCGGGCTGAGAGGGGGGCTGGAAGCCCCCGACCGTCGAACCTGATCCGGGTAATGCCGGCGCAGGGAGGAGAGTTGCCGTGCCGTCCCTGGGACGACTGCATCTGATCACCGACACCCGGCCGGGTCGGCAGCCTCTCGCCGTGCTGCGCGCCGTCCTGCCGGTGGCCCGCGCCGAGCTGGTCGTCCAGGTCCGGGTGGAGGACGACGCCACCGACCGGGAGGCGTACGAGCTGGCCAGCCGGGTGGTCGGGCTGTGCCGGCCGTACGGGGCGACGTGCCTGGTCAACGACCGGCTGCACGTGGCGCTGGCGGTCGGCGCCGCCGGAGGCCACGTCGGCGCGGAGGACCTGCCGGTGGCGGCCGCCCGCCGGGTGCTCGGCGCCGGCGCCGTGCTCGGCGCGACCGCGCGGGAGCCGGGCGGCGCCGCCGCGGCGGTCGCCGCCGGGGCCAGCTACCTGGGCGTGGGCCCCTGTCACGCGACCACCACCAAGTCCGGCCTGCCCGAGCCGATCGGCCCGGCCGGGCTGCGGGCGGTGGCCGGTGCCGTGGACGTGCCCGTGATCGCCATCGGCGGGGTGACCGCCGCGTCGGTGCCGGCGCTGCGGGCCGCCGGCGCGTACGGGGTGGCGGTGGTGGGCGCGCTGTCGGCCAGCCCCGATCCGGGCCGGACGACCGCCGAGCTGATCGAGGCGCTGGCGTGCTGACCCGACCGGACGTCGCCATCGTGGGGGCGGGACCGGTCGGGCTGGCGATCGCGTGGCGGTGCGCGTCCCGCGGGCTGCGCGTGACCGTCCACGATCCCGCTCCCGGCTCCGGGGCCTCGCACGTCGCCGCCGGGATGCTGTCCCCGGTCGCCGAGGCGTACTTCGGTGAGCACGAGCTGACCGCCCTGCTCGCCGAGTCCGCCGCGCGCTGGCCCCGCTTCGCCGCCGACCTGGCCGAGGCGGCCGGCGCCGACGTCGGCTACCGCGCCGACGGCACCCTGGTGGTCGGGCTCACCGCCGACGACCTGGCCGAGGCGCGGCGGCTCTGGTCGTACCAGCAGGGGTGGGGACTGCCGATCACGCCGCTGCGCCCCTCGGAGCTGCGCGACCGCGAGCCGGCGCTGGCCCCGCGGGTGCGCGGCGGCGCGGTCGCGCCCGGCGACCACCAGGTCGACCCGCGCCGGCTGGTGCCGGCGCTGCGGGCGGCGGCCGAGCGGGCCGGCGCGGTGCTGAACCCGGCCCGGGTCGGCGCGCTGTCCGAGGTGGACGCCGGGGCCACCGTGGTGGCGGCCGGCTGCGGCGCCGCCGCGCTGACCGGGCTGCCGGTCCGGCCGGTCAAGGGCCAGGTGCTCCGGCTCCGCGCGCCCGGTCGCGGCGCGCCGGACTTCCGGCACGTGATCCGGGGGTACGCCGACGGCGAGTCGGTCTATCTCGTGCCCCGGGACAGCGGCGAGGTGGTGGTCGGGGCGACCGTCGAGGAGCGCGCGGACACCGAGGTGACCGCCGGGGCGGTGCTCCGGCTGCTCCGCGCCGCCGTCGACCTGGTGCCGGAGCTGGCCGAGTACGACCTGGTGGAGGCGACCGCCGGGCTGCGCCCCGGCACGCCGGACAACGCGCCGATCATCGGGGCGCTGCCCGGCCGGCCCGGCGTGCTCGTCGCCACCGGGCACCATCGGCACGGCATCGTGCTCACCCCGGTCACCGCCGACCTGGTCACCGAGCTGATCGTCACCGGCGAGCCGGACCCGCTGCTCGCCCCCTTCACCCCGGACCGGTTCGGGAAGGAGCCCAGGTGGAACTGATCGTCAACGGCGCGGGACGGGACCTGCCCGGCGGCTCGACCGTCGCCGACGTGGTCCGCGCGGTCACCGCTCAGGAACGCGGCCTGGCGGTCGCGGTGAACGGCGAGGTGGTGCCGCGCGGCGGCTGGTCGGCGGCCGTGCTGCGCGACGGCGACCGGGTCGAGGTGCTCAGCGCCGCCCAGGGCGGGTGAGCCGGATGTCCTTCCAGATCGGTGGGGTGGGCTTCGGCTCCCGGCTCATCCTCGGAACCGGCGGCGCGGGCAACCTGCACGTGCTGGAGCAGGCCATCCGCGCCTCCGGCACCGAACTGGTCACCCTGGCGCTGCGCCGGGTGGACACCGCACCGGCCGCCGCCGGCGGCCTGCTCGACCTGCTGGACCGGTGCGGGGTGCGGCTGCTGCCGAACACGGCCGGCTGCTACACCGCCTCCGAGGCGGTGAAGGTGGCGCAGCTGGCCCGGGAGGCGTTCGACACCGACTGGGTGAAGCTGGAGGTGATCGGCGACGAGCGCACGCTGCTGCCCGACGGGGTGGAGCTGCTGCGCGCCGCCGAGGAACTGGTGGCCGACGGGTTCACCGTCCTGCCGTACACCTCGGACGATCCGATCCTGGCCCGGCGGCTGGCCGACGTCGGCTGCGCGGCCGTGATGCCCGCCGGCGCGCCGATCGGCTCCGGGCTGGGGGTGACCAACCCGCACCACATCCGGCTGATCCGGCAGGGCGTGGACGTGCCGGTGATCCTCGACGCGGGGATCGGCACCGCCTCCGACGCCGCGCTCGCCATGGAGCTGGGCTGCGACGCCGTGCTGCTGGCCAGCGCGGTCACCCGGGCCGCCGACCCGGTGGCGATGGCCACCGCCATGCGGCACGCCGTCGAGGCGGGGCGGCTGGCGTACGGGGCGGGCCGGATAGCCCGCCGCTTCCACGCGCTCGCCTCCACTCCGGACGAGGGGAGGCCGGACCTGTGACGGCACCCGCTTCCGTCGCGCTCGGCGCGCGGCCGGACCGCTCCGTGCCGTCGGGCGTCGTGCTGCTGACCGACCGGCGGCTGGCGCGGGGACCGCTGGCCGAGGTCGTGGCGGCGGCCGTGGCCGGGGGAGTGCGCTGGGTGGTGCTGCGGGAGAAGGACCTGCCCCGGGCCGAGCGGATGGTGCTCGCCGCCGAGCTGCGCGCCCTCCTCGGCCGATCCGGCGGCGCCCTGGTCGTGGCCGGTCCCGACCCGCTCGGCGGGGACGCGGTCCACCTGCCGGCCGCCGGCCCGTACCCGCCGCCGGCCGCCGGGCTGGTCGGCCGCTCCTGCCACGACGCCACGGAGCTGGCCCGACTGACCACGGAGGACTACGCGACGTTGTCGCCGGTCTTCCCGACGAGGACCAAACCGGGCTACGGCCCACCCCTGCACCCCGCCGGGCTCCGCGAGCTGATCGCCGCGAGCCCCGTGCCGGTCCTCGCTCTGGGCGGCGTCGAGACCCCGGAGCAGGTCCAGGAGTGCGGCGCGGCCGGCGCCGCCGGGGTGGCCGTGCTCGGCGCCCTGATGCGCGCCGACGACCCCGCCGGGATCGCCGCCGCGCTCACGGCGGCCCACGAATTCGCTGGTCGGGCCGGTCACGGGGCGGCCCGACCAGCCCCCACCGCCACCAGGGGAAAGCCATGACACCGACGACACTGCTCACGATCGCCGGATCCGATTCCGGCGGCGGCGCCGGCATCCAGGCCGACCTCAAGGTCTTCGCCGCCCTCGGGGCCTACGGCACCAGCGTGATCACCGCGGTCACCGCCCAGAACACCCGGGGCGTGGACGCCGTGCTGCCCCTGCCCCCGCAGACCGTGCGCGACCAGCTCGACAGCGTGCTCGGCGACTTCGCCGTACGCGCCGTGAAGACCGGCATGCTCGGCACTCCCGCCGTCGCCGACGTGGTGGTCGAGGCGGCGAAGGCGGGCCGCCTCCCCCACCTGGTCGTCGACCCGGTGCTCGTCGCCACCAGCGGGCACCGGCTCGGCGTGGTGTCGGCCGTCGAGCGGCTACTCCCGTACGCCGAGGTGGCGACGCCGAACTGCGCGGAGGCCGCGGCCCTCACCGGACGCCCGGTGACCACGGTCGAGGAGATGGTCGCGGCCGCCGAGGCGCTGGTAGCCGCCGGCCCGGCGCACGTGGTGGTGACCGGCGGCGACGTGGACGCGGCCGGCGAGTCGGTGGACGTGCTGGCCGGCGGCGGCGTCACCACGCTGCTGCGCGCGCCCCGGGTGCCGACCCGGCACCACCACGGCACCGGCTGCTCGTTCTCGGCGGCGATCGCCGTCCGGCTGGCGGCCGGTGACCCGGTGCCGGTCGCGGTGGCCGCCGCCAAGGAGTACGTGAGCCGCGCGCTGACCGGCGCGCGGCACTGGGAGCTGGGCGCGGGACATGGCCCGCTGGACCACTTCGGCTGGTCCGCTTGAGCGACAGGGAGGCTGTCATGCACGCACGTCGCAAGGTCTGGGTCGAGGGGTCACGTCCGGACATCCGGGTGCCGTTCGCCGAGGTGGCGCTGACCGGGGACAACCCGGCGGTCCGGCTCTACGACACCTCCGGCCCGGGATCCGAGCCGGAGGTGGGGCTGCCGCCCCTGCGCGGACCGTGGATCGCGGCCCGCGGGGACGTCGCACCGGTGCGCGGCGCCGGCACCCCGCTGGCCGGCGTGGACGGTCGCCGGCCCACGCAGCTCGCGTACGCCCGGGCCGGGATCGTCACGCCGGAGATGGAGTTCGTGGCAATCCGGGAGGGGGTCGCGCCGGAGTTCGTCCGGGACGAGATCGCGGCCGGGCGGGCCGTGCTGCCGCTCAACGTCAACCACCCGGAGTGCGAGCCGGCGATCATCGGCAAGGCGTTCCTGGTCAAGGTCAACGCCAACATCGGCACCTCGGCCGTGACCTCCTCGGTCGCCGAGGAGGTGGAGAAGCTGACCTGGGCCACCCGGTGGGGCGCGGACACCGTGATGGACCTGTCCACCGGCAGGCGGATCCACGAGACCCGCGAGGCGATCGTGCGGAACTCGCCGGTGCCGATCGGCACCGTCCCGATCTACCAGGCGCTGGAGAAGGTCGGCGGGGACCCGGTGAAGCTGAGCTGGGACGTGTTCCGCGAGACGGTGGTCGAGCAGGCCGAGCAGGGCGTCGACTACATGACGGTGCACGCCGGGGTGCTGCTGCCGTACGTGCCGCTGGCGGTCGACCGGGTGACCGGCATCGTCTCCCGCGGCGGCTCGATCATGGCGGCCTGGTGCCTGGCGCACCACGAGGAGAACTTCCTCTACACCCACTTCGAGGAGCTGTGCGCGCTGCTCGCCCGCTACGACGTGACGTTCTCGCTCGGCGACGGGCTGCGGCCCGGCTCGATCGCGGACGCCAACGACGAGGCGCAGTTCGCCGAGCTGCGCACCCTGGGCGAGCTGACGACGGTCGCCTGGGCGCACGACGTGCAGGTGATGATCGAGGGCCCCGGCCACGTGCCCATGCACAAGATCAAGGAGAACGTGGACCTCCAGCAGGAGTGGTGCCACGAGGCGCCGTTCTACACGCTCGGCCCGCTGACCACCGACATCGCGCCCGCGTACGACCACATCACCTCGGCCATCGGCGCCGCGATGATCGGCATGTTCGGCACCGCCATGCTCTGCTACGTCACCCCGAAGGAGCACCTCGGGCTGCCCGACCGGGACGACGTGAAGGCCGGCGTGATCGCGTACAAGATCGCGGCGCACGCGGCCGACCTGGCGAAGGGCCACCCCGGGGCGCAGGCCTGGGACGACGCGCTCTCCAAGGCCCGGTTCGAGTTCCGCTGGGAGGACCAGTTCAACCTGGCGCTGGACCCGGAGACCGCCCGGTCGTACCACGACGCGACGCTGCCGGCGGAGCCGGCGAAGACCGCGCACTTCTGCTCGATGTGCGGGCCGAAGTTCTGCTCCATGAAGATCACCCAGGAGCTGAAGGACTACGCGGCGCGCGGCATGAAGGACAAGTCCGAGGAGTTCGTGGCCGGCGGCTCGCGGGTCTACCTGCCGCTCGCCTGACCGCCGCCGGGGGCCGGGCCGCTGGTCGACCCGGCCCCGCGGGCTCAGTCGCGGTGGTGCCGGCCGGTACGCAGCGACCGGGCGTCGTCCGCGTTGTCGTCCGAGGCGAGGCCGGCGACCCAGTCGACGTACTCCTCGTCCTGCGCGGCGAGCGGTTCGGCGTCGCGGTCGACCTCGCCCGGCTCGGCACCCTTGCCGCGGTTACGCCGGAACAGGCTGCGCCGGGACTTGGACTTCCCGCCGGCCGCCTCGGGGCTCGCGCCGGACCCGTCGGCGTGCCGGCCGCCGGATGCGCCGCCGGTCGACTCCGGGGCCGGAGCGTCCCAGGCCGAAAGGATCGGGCCGGTGACCTCCGGGGCCCGGTCGGTGACGCCGGCGGCCTCGGGGCCGGTGGTCTCCGCGGCGGGGCGGGTGGACTCCGGCAGCCGGCCGGTGGTCTCGGCGGCGGGGCCGATGGTCCCCGGGCGCCGGTCCGTGGTCTCCGGGGTCCGGCCGGTGGTCTCCGGGGTCCGGCGGGTGGTTTCCGGGGTCCGGCGGGTGGTCTCCGGAGCCCGGCCGGTGGTGTCGGTGTCTGCCGGGATCGCGCCGGTGGAGGCGGTGGTGTCCGGGGTCCGGCCGGTGGGCGGCGGGGCGGTCGGGCCGGCGGGGCGGGCGTTGGCCAGGGCTTCCCAGCCGGTGCTCCGGCCCAGATCGGGCAGGGCCCGGTGCCGGGGACGTGGCGCCGGCTCGGGCCGGGCGGGGCCGGCAGCCGGAGTGCCCTCGGGGCGGGCGTCCCGGCCGGCGGCCGGACCGTCCGGTGCCGCCGGCTCCGTGCCGCCGCGCGGGGTGACCGGCCAGTTCGGAGCGGGCGCGACCGGCCAGGCCGGCCGGACGTCACCCGGGGTCACGTCCTCGAAGATCGGGATCCGCGGCCGGGGTGACGCCGGAGGTTCGGGCAGGTCGGCCGGCACCGGCTCGGGGTCGAAGAAGAAGCTCCGCCGCTCGCCCGCGGCCGGCGTGCCGCCGCCACTCGGGTCGGCCTCCGCCGGGGCCGGCGTCTCCGGCACGTCCGCGGGCCGGGCCGTCCCGGCCGGCTCGGCGCCGGTCGACGGGGCGTGCGCGGTGGTGGCCGGGATGCCGTCGGCCGGCGCGGAGGGGTGATCCGGCGTGCTTCCGGCCGCCTCGGCGGCGGTGCCGTCCCGCCTGCTTGCGGCTCGCCCGGAGGTGGACTGCTCCTCCGGCCCCCGGTACTGCTGGGGGTCCTGCTGCTGGCCGTCCCCTGTGGCGACGGCCGGCGCGGCCGTGGTGCCGTCCCGCCTGCTGGCGGCTCGCCGGGCGGTGCCGTCCGCTGTGGTGGTGGCCGGCGCGGCCGTGGTGTCCGCGGAAGTCGCGGTCGGCTCGGTGGTGCTGGCCGGTGCGGTGGTCGGGGTGGGCTCGGGCGCCTGGTCCGGGGCCGTCCGGGTGGTACGCGGCTTGCGGGTGCGCTTCGCGCGGCCGGCCGGAGCCGGCGCGGCCGCGGCGGAATCACCGGCCTCGGCCGCTGCCTCCGTGCCGGGGGCGCCCGCCAGGGTGGCGTCGTCCGCCGGTCGAGCCGCCGATGGTGAGGCCTCCACCGGCCGGGCCTCCGACGGAGCGTCCCCCGCCGGTCGGGCCGCCGATGGAGCGGCGTCCACCGCTGGGGCCGGCGAGGGCGTGTCGTCCGCCGAGGGGGGCGTGGGTGTGGAGGAGGCGGCGGCGCGGCTCCGCCTGGATCGCGTCGCCCGCGTCGGAGCGGCCTCCGGCGCCGGCTCGGCGGGGGCGGCTTCGGCCACCTCGGGTGCCGCCGCCGCTTCCGTCCGGTCCGGTGCCGTGCGCGGCGCGACGGCCGGGGCTTCGGTCCGGCCCGTGGTCCTCGTGGCCGCCGGGTGCACCGGCTCCGTCGTCGGTGGGGGAGGGGTGGCCGGTTCCGCCGCGACGGACGGTGCCCCGGTTCGGCCCGTGGCCCTGGTGCCCTCGGTGCGCGCTGCCGCCGGGAAGGCGGGCTCCGTCGCCGGGGCGGGGCGGGTCACCGGCTCCGGCCCGGCCGGCGGGGTCGGGCGGCCGGCGGCGAGCACGTCGATGGCGGAGGTCCGCCGTCCCGGGGGCGGCGACCCGGGCAGCTGCCCCAGGCTGGTGTCGTCGGACGGCCGGCCCGGACGTCGGACGTCCGAACCCTGCTCGGGGAAGGCGGTCGACGCGGTCGGCCGGTCGAGACCGTGCCCCTCGGGGGTCACCTCGTGGGCCACGTCCGCCGTCGGGCCGTCCGGGGTCTGGTGCCGCGCGGCGATCTCGTCGGCAGTGGCGGGCCACGCCGGGGCGCCGGGCTCGGCGGACGGTCGGTCCGCACCGTGCGCGTCCGGGGCCGGACCGGTCGCCTCCGCGGCGTCGGCGGAGGATGTCACGTCGAACCGGTGCCGCATCGAGCCCGGCCGCGTCGCGTCGCGCTCGCCGGCGAAGGCCGGTCCGTGCGCCGGGGTCGGCTCGTCCCGGTCCGCCGGCCGCTCGGGGGCGGGACGACCGTTGGGCCGTCGGGTGAGCCCGGCCGGTACGGGTGCCGGGGTGAGCCCGCCGGCGGCCGGCCAGTCCCAGTGGGCGGGGCTGGGCGCCCCGGCGGGGCGCACGGGCATCGGGGCGGCGGGAGCCGGGTTGGCCGGGTCGGGAGTGGCCGGTGACGGCGGCAGGGCCTGGAGGATGTCGGTCGGTTCGATGGCGCCGGGCTCGTCCGCCGCGGTCACGGGCCGGGGCAGCACCGTGGTGGCCGTCGAACCGAGCGCTCCGGCGGCGACCGCGATGAGCGCCCCGTAGTAGGGCGCGAGCTGGTAGCGGTCGGCCGCGGTGCCGGGGCCGGCGGTCAGGTAGGCGAAGGCCAGCAGGACCGGGCCGGCCGCGCCGGCCGCGCCGCCGACCAGCGGCAGGTAGCCGGCCCGCCGGGCCAGCGCGCCGACCGCCGCGCCGGCCAGCAGGGCCAGGGTGGGCAGCAGCAGCATGGCCAGCCGCTCGGCTGCGGCCGGATCCAGCCAGGACGGTTCGAGGACGCCGAGACGTACGGTGGGCAGCGTGCCGGCCGACGCGACCGACGGCGCGACGGAGATCAGGGCGAGCAGCCAGACGGCCGCGGCGGTGAGCGCGATGCTCCAGCCGAACGGTGGCTTGAGCAGCACGGCGATCGCCGCGCCCGCCCCGACCACCGCGCCGAGGACGGCGCAGATGCCGACCGCCCACACCGGGTCGACGGTGCCGCCCAGTTCGGCGGCGCGGGCCGGCTGCATGCAGAGCGGAGCGACCACGATCGCGCCCAGCCCGCTGACGCCGGCGATGGAGAGCAGCTCGGTGGTGCCGGCCGGGGAGTCGTCCCGGCGGGCGAGGCGTTCGGTGAGGACGGCCCCGGCGACCGTGGCGATCGCGGCGAACCAGCCGACCCAGGCGAGCTGGGCGGGCCACCGGTTCACCGAGTCGTCGACGAACGCGCCGTCGAGGCGTACGGCACCGAAGCCGTACGCGATGCCCAGCTGGCCGGCTCCGGCCAGCACGCTCACGCCGAGCGCCGTGAGCAGCAGCCTGCCCCACGTCCGAAAGGCCATGTCGGGCACGTTACGGCCCGGTGCACCCGATCGCCACCTTGCCACCCGCGGCGCGGCGAGATGGCGTCGGCGTGGCTACTTCAGCTCGACCAGCCGGGCCAGGTACGTGGTGTCGCCGACGTTGGTCAGCATGTGCACGGCGCCGGGGTCCCGGTAGACCACCCCGCCGGTCGGCTCGTCGGCGTCGATGGTGGTGCCGTCGATCGTCTGCACCACGTTCTTCGCGCCCTGGATCGCCACCACCAGGTACGGGTGGTCGTGCCGGTGCAACGGCTGCCGCTCGCCCGGCTCCAGCCGGATGTGCCAGACGCGTACCCGGTCGTTCTCGAAGACGATCTCCTGGCCCACCGGGCCGAGTTCGAGGTCGGCGGAGAGGTCGGTCATCGTGGTCCGTCCAGTTGGGGGAGCACCTCGGCGGCGATGAGCTCCACGTGGTCGAGGTCGTCGAAGTCGATCAGCCGCAGGTGCACCCGGGTGGCCCCGATCGCGGCGAACTCGCCGAGCCGGTCGACGAGCTGGGCGGGGGAGCCGATTACCGGGTCCTCCGGCGGGAGCGCGCTCTTGGCGTGCAGCGGCGCGGCCCGGCGCTGCGCCTCCGCGTCGGTGCGCCCGATGGCCACGACGATCCCGGCGGAGAGCACGAGCGGCGCCCGCCCCGACGCGGCGCGGCCGGTCCGGTCGCACGCCTCGCGGACCCGCTCGTACGCGGTGGCCGTCTCGGCGACGGTCTTGAACGGCATGTTGAACTCGTCGGCGTACCGGGCGGCCAGTTCCGGGGTGCGCTTCGGGCCGCGGCCGCCGACGATCACCGGCGGGCCGGGCTGCTGCACCGGCTTGGGCAGGGCGGGCGCGTCGACCAGCCGGTAGTGGTCCCCGGTGAAGCTGTAGGTCTCGCCGAGCGGGGTGCGCCACAGCCCGGTGATGATCTCCAGCTGTTCGGCCAGCCGGTCGAACCGCTCGGTGACGGCCGGGAACGGGATGCCGTAGGCGGTGTGCTCGCGCTCGTACCAGCCGGCGCCGATGCCCAGCTCGATCCGGCCGCCGCTCATCTGGTCGACCTGGGCGACCATCACGGCCAGCGGCCCGGGCAGCCGGAAGGTGGCGGAGGTGACCAGGGTGCCGAGCCGGATCCGGGAGGTCTCCCGGGCCAGCGCGGCCAGCGTCAGCCAGGCGTCGGTGGGGCCGGGCAGCCCGGGCTCGTCGCCCATGGCGCGGTAGTGGTCGGCCCGGAAGAAGCCCTCGAAGCCGGTCTCCTCGACCAGCCGGACGAACCGGAGCTGGTCGTCGTAGCTCGCCCCGCGGTGCGGCTCGGTGAAGACGGACACCCGCATGGTCAGAATCCTCCCGCGATGACGCCCTCGGTGGCGTCGCGCTCCATCAGCAGTTCGTGCAGTTCGGCGCTGATCCGGGCCACCTCGGCCAGGTGCGCGTGGCGGCCCAGGGTGCGGGGCCGGGGGACGGCCACCTCGACCACCTCGCGGATCCGGCCGGGGCGCGGGCTGAGCACGACGACCCGGTCGGCGAGCAGCACCGCCTCGTCGATCGAGTGGGTGACGAAGACGATGGTCGCCTTCGTCTCCATGTGCACCCGCTGGAGTTCGCCGGAGAGCTCCTCGCGGGTGAGCGCGTCGAGCGCGGAGAAGGGCTCGTCCATGAGCATCACCCGGGGCTCGCCGATCAGCGACCGGCAGAGCGAGACCCGCTGCTGCATGCCGCCGGAGAGCTCGTGCGGGAGGCGCTTCTCGAAGCCGCCCAGCCCCGACATCTCCAGCAGCTCGCGGGCCCGGTCGCGGTGCTTGGCCCGGCTCCAGCCGAAGATCTCCACCGGCAGCAGGACGTTGTCCAGCACGGTGCGCCAGGGCAGCAGTGCGGGTCGTTGGAACAGCATGGCGATGTCCCGGCGGGGCCTCGTGATCGGCGTGCCGGCCACGGTGATCTCGCCCTCGGTGACCGGGAGCAGGCCGGCGATCATGCGGAGCAGTGTGGACTTGCCGCACCCGGAGCGGCCGAGGACGGCCACGAACTCGCCCTCCGCGACGTCGAGGTCGATGCCGCGCAGCGCCTCGACCCGCCCCGAGCGGCCGTCGAAGGTGCGGGACACCCCGGACAGTCGGATCATCTCCCGCCGGCTCCCTTCCCAGTCGCGATCGCGAGCCGGGCTAGCGTAGCGGGAGGGCGTCCTTATAGCACCATCCAGGGTGGACGTCAGTCTCCTTTCCGTCAGGCAACTTCGTTTCCGTTCCGCAACCCGCACGCCCGCCTGACGTCATCGGCCTTCTCGTACGCTGTTGCGCGCGAAGAGTCCCCTCACGACGGTCCCGTCGGCGCCCCCTCCTGCCGACACCGTCGGACCCACGACCCGACCGGGCGAACATGCCCTGGTCGGAAAGGACATGGTGCACTGATGAGAAGGCTGACCCGTTCGGTCGCCGCCGCGGCGCTGGCCACCGCCCTCGCCCTCGTCGGCGGTTGCAGCAGCGACTCGGACAAGTCGGACGACGCCAAGGGCGGCAACGGCGCGGCGGCGGAGAAGGTGACCTACCTCACCTCGTTCGGCAACTTCGGCCGTGACTCCTACGCCTGGGTGGCGAAGGAGAAGGGCTTCTTCAAGGAGGCCGGCTTCGACGTCGACATCAAGCCCGGCCAGGGCACCGGTGGGGTGGTCCAGGTCGCCGGTGGGCAGGCGGACTTCGCCCCGGTCGACCTGACCGGCGCCATCCTCCTGTACGCCAACGGCCAGGCGAAGGACTTCGTCGCCGTGGCGGCGATCCAGCAGCGCACCATGGCCGCCATCGCCACGGTCGAGGGCAAGAACATCGCCACCCCGAAGGACCTCGAGGGCAAGAAGCTCGCCGACACCCCCACCTCCGTCGTGCGCATGCTCTTCCCGACGTACGCCAAGCTGGCCGGCATCGATGCCAGCAAGGTGACCTGGGTCAACGGTGAGGCGCAGGGTCTCATCGGCATGCTCGGCTCGGGCGCGGTCGACGGCATCGGCCAGTTCGTGGTCGGCCAGCCCACCATCCAGACGGTGACCAAGAAGACGCCGGTCGTGCTGCCGTACAGCAACGTGATGCAGGACCTCTACGGCAACGTGCTGGTCACCTCCAGCAAGATCGCCAAGGAGAAGCCGGAGATGGTCAAGCGGTTCACCGCGGCGCTGCTGAAGGGCCTGGAATACTCGCTGGCCCACCCGGACGAGGCGGGCGAGATCCTGAAGAAGAACGTGCCGGCCGCCAACCCGGCCGCGGCCGCCGCCGAGCTCCAGCTGATGGCCGCGTACGTCCGTTCCAACAACTCCGGCACCGCGATCGGCACCGTGGACAACGAGCGGGTGGCCAAGACCATCGCCCTGCTCCAGGGCGCCGGCGCGCTCAAGCAGGACCTCACCCCCGACCAGATCATCGACTTCAACCTCGCGCCGAAGGCCTGACCGGTCGGCTCGGGCAATGGGGGTGCGGCCCGCCGGGACACCCGGCGGGGCGCACCCCCTTCGCGTGCCGGTCGTCGGCCGGCGCAGAGAGGAGGACACGTTGACGCAGTTGACCGGGACCCAGGCCGAGGCGGCGCCGGCGGAGCCCGCCGTCGCTCCGCGCCGGCTCGCCGTCCGCCCGGCGGCGGTGGGCCTGCCGGCGCTCGGGCTGGTCATCGCGGTGGCCGCCTGGTGGCTGGTCACGTCGGGGCTGCACCTGGTCCATCCGGCGGCGCTGCCGCCGCCGCAGGCGGTGTGGCGCTCGCTGGTCGGCACCACCGACGTGCTGCTGCCGGCACTGGGCATCACCACCTGGATGACCCTGCTCGGCTTCCTGCTCTCGTCGCTCGCCGGGGTGCTGATCGGCATGGCGCTGGCCGCGTCCAGCCGGGTGGAGCGGATGTTCGCCCCGCTGCTCGTGGCGGTCAACGCGGTGCCGAAGATCGCCTTCGGCCCGCTGCTGGTGATCTCGGTGGGCTGGGGGCAGAAGCCCATCCTGACCATGGTGTTCCTGCTCTGCTTCTTCCCGATCGTGCTCTCCACGGCGACCGGGCTGACCACCACTCCCGCGGACCTGGCCGAGCTGGGCCGCTCGCTGAACGCGTCCTGGTGGCAGGCGTTCCGGAAGGTCCGCTTCCCGGCCGCGCTGCCGCAGATCTTCGTCGGGCTGAAGGTGGCCATGCCGCTGGCCGCGATCGGCGGGGTGATCGGGGAGTTCTACTCGGACCGGCCGGGGCTGGGCTACCAGATCCTCCAGTACAACGGCGCCGGCGACACCGCGACCGCGTGGGCGGCGATCGTGCTGGTGGCGGTGATGAGCATCGTGCTCTACTCGGCCCTCAGCCTGGTCGAGCGCCTGGCCCTGCCCTGGGTCCGCGCCACCACCTCGGCTCGCTGACCGGCTGCTCCCGGCAGGAAGCGTTCCGCCTCCTGCCGGGAGCGGTGGCCGCTAGCCCGCCAGGCGCCAGCGGCCGCCGCGGGCCACGAGCGTGGTCAGCGCCTGCGGCATGAGGCCGGAGTGGTTGTCCGGGGTCATCCGGATCGGTCCGGAGAGGCCGTCGAGCTGCGCGGTCTCCAGGACCTCGCGCAGGGCGCCCCGGTCCACCTCGCCCGGCTCGCCGCCGGCCCGCAGTTCGGCGTCGGCGATGAGCTGGACGGCGTCGGCGGCGAACGAGGAGAACCCGTTGTAGCCGCCGAACCGGGCGGTGTACTCCTGGAACCACTGCCGCCGGGCGGCCTTGGCCGGGGTGGTGGCGATGACGTCGTCGATCACCATCGTCTGGGTGAAGATCAGCGTGGTCCGCTCGGTGGACCGGGCGGACGCGCCGAGGAAGAGGTCACCGGCCGCCGAGGCGTCGAAGAAGAAGGCGCCCGGGAAGCGGCTCTGCCGGGCGGTGGCGGCCGCCAGGGACGCCTGCTCCGGCGGGGTCCAGACGATCAGGGCGTCGGGCTTCTTGGCGGTGAGGTTGCCGATCTGGGTGCTGACCTCCGTGTCGGTGGTCCGCACCGACTCAGCGCGGGTCAGCTTGATGTCGGCCTTGTCGAACTCGTTGTTCAACGCGGCCAGCCCCTCCTCGCCGTACTTGTCGGCGCTGTGCAGCACGGCCACCTTGCGGATGTTGCGCCGGATCAACTCGGTGGTGAGGGCGGCGGCGCTGTCCGCGGCATTCGGTGCCAGCTTGAAGACATAGCGGCGTTCGGCGACCGGTTTCGTGATCTCCCCGGAGGAGGCGAGCGCGATGGTGGGAATGCGCTTCTCACCGATGGTGCGGGCGGCGCCGATCGCACATTCGTTGCAGCCGCCCATGATGATGGCGCTGACCCGCGAGTCAGCGCTGAAATCGTTGATGTTCCGCAACGATTCCGCGGCGTCGGAGCGGTTGTCCCGGACGTCCAGCTTGATCTTCCGGCCGCCCAGTACACCGGAGGAGTTCAGCTGCTCCTTCCTCAGTTCCAGGGCTCGCTGGTAGACCTTGCCGATCGGCGCGTAGGCGCCGGACAGTTCGAGGTCCGCGGCGATCACGATCGGACTGGTGTCCTGCGGTTCCCCGCCGATCCCGCAGCCGGTGAGCGTGGTGGCCAGCACGGCCGATGCGAGCACCGCGATGCTCGCGGAGCGGATGGGGCTCAACTCAGTCCTCCAGGTGCGGCGCGGGCCAGCGCCCGACCACCGCCGCTCGTCCGTCCTCAGTAGAGGATCGGGATTGGTGTGCCGTACGGTGTGCGCGAAGCCTGCAAAACCTTGCCAATGCCGGGCCCTGTGGTCAAGCGCGGATGCCGGGAGTCGTTTCGGGACAGCCGTCCCACATGCTGGGGACACGGAACGTTAATCGACAATTACTGCGCAGATGCATCCGACCACTCTGGAGTGACATGCCCTGTTCAGGGGGCTGAAGAAAAGTAGGTATTAGGTGATCGGATCACGGGTTGCGTCGGCCCCGACCGTTTCCTGCCTCACTGCCGCTTCCCAAACAGGATCTCGTCTGATGAAATCGCGGCCGTGCCGCGCGTGGCGCTGGCCGCTGCACCAGGCACGGGTCGGCGGGTCAGGCGTGGAAGAAACGACGGAGGCGATGTCGTGAGCACCGGATCTACGACCCTGCCCGAGAGCCCCGACGCCGATGAGCGCAACCGGCGCCGGCGACTGCCTCGGCTGCGTGACGCGCGGATCCGCTCCAAGCTCGCCCTCATCCTCGTCGTTCCGGTCGCGGCTGTCATCGCACTGGCAACTATCCGACTCCTCTCGGTCGGCGAGGGCGCGTACGAGGCCAACCGGATCCGGTCGCTGACCGCGCTGTCGATCGACGTCTCGGCGCTCACTCAGGACCTGCACAAGGAGCGGATGGCGGCGGCGTCCTTCCTGGTCGCGCCCAACCAGAAGCCGGACGCCTACAACCTGCGGGTCCGCAGCACGGACGGGCGGATCGCGGCCTACCGGGACGAGCGGGGCAAGCTCGGCGACGTGCCCGCCTCGGTGCGCGACCGGCTCCAGGTGATCGACGACCACCTGGAGACGCTCAACGGCACCCGCCAGGAGGTGCTGGACCGGCAGCAGATGCCCGTCTCCGAGGCGATCCTGCGCTACGGCATCATCCTCGACGACCTCGTCGCGTACGGCGACACGCTGGCCCAGCAGCCCGGCGCGGAGGGCCTGGCCGACGCCCGCCGCGCGGTGGCCGCCTTCGCCCACGCCAAGGCGGAGGTCGCCGAGGAGGAGGCGGTCGCCTTCACGGCGCTCTCCACCGGCCGGATCGACGAGGAGCAGTTCTCCTCCTTCGTGGCCACCCTGACCGGCCAGCAGGAGGCCCTGCTGTCCTTCTCCCGGGCCGCCGAGCCGGCCCAACGGTCCCTGGTGGACCGCACCGTCTCCGGCGACGCCGTCCAGCTCTCCGACCGGGTCGCCAACGACATCTCCCGCTCGGTCGGGCAGGTCCCGCTGGTCACCCGGGACGAGGCCGCCGCGGCGGTCGGCTCGGTCGGCGACCTGATGCGGTGGGCCGAGATCCAGCTCCAGGACGAGCTGCTCGCCGACGCCGACGCGGTCCGCACCGATGTCATCCGGCAGGCCGTCGTGGAGAGCCTGCTGGTGCTGCTGACCCTGGCCATCGCCGTGACGCTGGCCGTGGTGCTGGCCCGCTCGCTCAACGACTCGCTGCGCCGGCTGCGCGAGGGCGCGCTGGCGGTGGCGAACCACGACCTGCCCGACGCGGTGAGCCGGCTGCAGAACGTCAACGCCATCGGCGACGGCGGCGTGGACGAGATCGTCCAGCAGGTGCGGGACCCGATCAAGCTGACCAACCGCGACGAGGTCGGCCAGGTGGCGTCGGCGTTCAACGTGGTCCACCGGGAGGCGGTCCGGGTGGCCGCCGAGCAGGCCGCGCTGCGGACCAGCGTCTCGGCGATGTTCCTCAACCTGGCCCGCCGCTCGCAGAGCCTGGTCGACCGGATGATCGGCGAGCTGGACGCGATCGAGCGCAGCGAGGAGGACCCGAAGCGGTTGGCCCAGCTCTTCGAGCTGGACCACCTGGCCACCCGGATGCGCCGCAACGACGAGAACCTGCTGGTGCTGGCCGGTGCCGACTCGGCTGTGCCGCGCCGCGACGACGCGCTCCTGGTTGACGTGCTGCGCGCCGCCCAGTCGGAGGTCGAGCTCTACAACCGGATCGAGTTCGGCACGGTCGACACCGACATCTCGGTCGCCGCCCACGCGGTCAACGACGTGGTCCGCCTGGTCGCCGAACTGCTGGACAACGCCACGCGGTTCTCGCCGCCGAACACCATCGTGGTGGCCGACGGGCGCCGCATCCGCGACTACGTGCTCATCCAGATCGAGGACCGCGGCCTCGGGCTGAGCGACGAACAGCTCGACTCGCTCAACCGCCGGCTGGCCGCCCCGCCCACGGTCGACGTGGCCGCGTTCCGGCTGATGGGCCTGGCCGTGGTCAGCCGGCTCGCCTCCCGCTACGGGATCCGGGTCGAGCTGCGCCGCAACGTCGAGGGCGGCACCGTCGCCCAGGTCACCCTGCCGAACGCCACCGTGGTGCTGCCGGCGAACCGCGGCCAGGCCCCGCTGACCCGCCCGCGCCAGCCGCTGGCCGTCGAGCAGTCCCCGCTCAGCCAGGTGGGTGCCGCCGACGCGCTGGCCAGCGCGGGCCGGGCCGGCACGGCCACCCTGGCCGACCAGTGGCGCAGCACGGCCACGCCGCCGCCCGCCCGCTGGCAGGCGGCCGAGGCCCGGGACAGCGCCCCGGCCGTGCAGTTCGGCGCGACCGGCGCGCTGCCCACCGTGCCGGCGGCCGCGCCGGTCGCCTCCGCGCCGCCCGCCCCCGTCGCCCCGGCCCCGGTCTCCGGCGCCGGCTGGTCGGCGGGTGGGCCGACGGTCGCGCACCCCGCGCTCGACCCGCTGCCCCACCGGACGCCGGGCGGCGAGGCGGCGACGGGTGCCCCGGCAGCGCCGCCGGCCTACCAGCCGGCCGCACCGGCCCCGGCGGTCGAGCCCGCTCCGGCGGCCCCGGTGGTGGCCCGGTCGGCCCGCCCGGCCGAGGCGCCGATCTTCCGGGAGATGGAGGCGGTGTGGTTCCGCTCGCACGGCGAGGACGAGACCACCATCTTCACCCGCCCCCGGTTCGACGAGGAGCCGCCGGCGCAGCCCGCTGCCGCCGTGCAGCCCGCCGCCGTGCAGCCCGCCGGCGCGTCGCCGCGTCCGCCGCTGCCGACCCGCACCCCGGGCGCCCAGGCGGGCGGGCTCACCACGCCACCGCCGTACACCCCGCCGGCGGTGCCGTCCCCGGCGCCCGCCGCGGCCGTACCCCTGCCGGCACCCACACCGCCGCCGATCGACCCGGAGGCGTGGCGCACCGCGGCCGACGACGGGTGGTCGCGGGCCAGCAAGGCCGCGGAGCCCAGCAACGGCGGCACCACCCGTTCCGGCCTGCCCAAGCGGGTGCCGCAGGCCCAGCTCGTGCCCGGCGGCATCGAGCCGAAGGGCAGCCGGGCCGCCGCCCGGCGCACCCCGGACGAAGTACGCGGCCTGCTGTCGGCCTACCACCGCGGTGTGCAGCGGGGTCGGACGGCCGGCGCGGACCTGAACAGCACCTCGACCAAGGAGACGAACCGATGAACAGGCCAGCGGCCATGCAGGACATGGGTTGGCTGCTCACCAACTTCGCCGACAGCGTGGCGGGCATCGCCCACGTGGTGGCGGTGTCCGCGGACGGGCTGCTGCTCGCCTCCTCCCGCGACCTGCCGACGGATCGGGCCGACCAGCTCGCCGCGATCACGTCCGGAGTGGTGAGCCTGACCGAGGGTGCCGCCCGGATGTTCAGCGCCGGCGGGGTGCTCCAGACCGTCATCGAGATGGACAGCGGATACCTCTTCCTCATGTCGATCAGCGACGGCTCGTCGATGGCCGTGCTGGCCGCGCGGAGCTGCGACGTCGGTCAGGTGGGCTACGAGATGGCGCTGCTGGTGGAACGGGTCGGCCAGGCGCTGGTCCCGCTTCCGAGGGACGCCGTCCGGCCCTGACCGGCCGTCCGGTGACCTGGTGATCCGGAGCCCGTCCGGCTCCGAACGAGGGGAGGTGATCGCGAGATGGAACCACGACGAGATCCGCGTGGCGCGCTGGT
Source organism: Micromonospora halotolerans (assembly GCF_032108445.1). NCBI lineage: Bacteria > Bacillati > Actinomycetota > Actinomycetes > Micromonosporales > Micromonosporaceae > Micromonospora > Micromonospora halotolerans. The sequence continues at coordinate 3,241,007 of NZ_CP134876.1, forward strand.
GCGGCCGTACGCGGTCACCCGTGGCCGCACCGAGCCGTTGCAGAACATCGCGCTCGAGGCGGTGCTGTCGTGCACGCCCACCCAGTCGGCCGAGGCGCGGTTCGCCGGGCACGACAAGTACCGCATCGCCTCGGTCTGTGAGGGCCGGGCACAGTCGCTGGCGGAAATCGCCGCTTACACCCGGATGCCGCTGGGCGTCACCCGGGTGCTGGTCGCCGACATGGTGGCCGAGGGCCTGCTGACGCTACACACTGCCGCTCCCGCGACGGGGTTCGCGGCGCGCATGAACCTGCTTGGAAGGGTGCTAAGTGGACTTCGCGAACTATGACCCCGCCGGGGCGAACCGCAGCCGGGAGATCATCTCCGCGAAGATCGTCATCGCGGGTGGCTTCGGGGTGGGCAAGACCACCCTGGTCGGCGCGATCTCCGAGATCCAGCCGCTGACCACCGAGGCGCTGATGACCGCGGCGGGCGTCGGCATCGACGACCCGTCGAAGGTGCCCGGCAAGGAGACCACCACGGTCGCCATGGACTTCGGCCGGATCACCATGGCCGAGGACCTGATCCTCTATCTCTTCGGCACGCCGGGCCAGACCCGCTTCTGGTTCATGTGGGACGAGATCATCCGGGGTGCGGTGGGCGCCGCCGTGCTGGTGGACACCCGCCGGATCACCGACGCCTTCGCGCCGCTGGACTACTTCGAGAACCGGAACCTGCCGTACGTGGTGGCGCTCAACCGGTTCGACGACGCGCCGCAGTACGAGCTGGAGGAGGTCCGCGAGGCGCTGGCCATCTCGCCGGACGTGCCGCTGGTGATGTGTGACGCGCGGCGGCGCGAGTCGGTCAAGCAGGTGCTGGTGACGGTGGTCGAGCACGCCATGCTCCGGCTCCAGGCCGAGCACGGCTTCGCGGCGCCGGTGGGCTGACGCGGCGCCGGTGGCGGGTCAGTCGACCCGCAACCGGTAGCCGCGCTTGACCACGGTCTGCACCACGCGGGGGGCGTCGAGCCCGACCCGCAGGCGGGCGACCGCCATCTCCACCGCGTGCTCGTCCGCGCCCCGGGGCAGGGTACGCAGCAGGGCGGTGCGGGACAGCACCTTCCCGGGCGCGGCCGCGAGCGCCCGCAGCACCGCCATCGGGGCCGGCGCGAGCGGGCGCAGCTCGCCGTCCACGACCGCGGCGTGCCCGCGCAGGGTCAGCAGGTGCCCGCCGGCCTTCACGGTCACCGTCCGGCGGGGCAGCTCGTCGACGATCGTCCGCACCAGGGCGCCGAGCCGGGCCCGGGCCGGCGCGCTCACCGGCACGCCCCGCCGCACCAGGGGCTCGGCCGTGACCGCGCCGACGCAACTGGCCAGCACGTCACCGCGCAGCGCCGCCAGCACCGTCTCGGTCCGGTCCCCGGCCGCCCGCAGCAGCGCCTCGGCCGCCGGGGCGGAGGTGAACGTCACCGCGTCGACCAGCCGCCCGGCGACCAGGTCGATCAGCCGGTGCAGCGGCGCCGGGTCGGTCGGCGGCGCCCAGCGGTAGACCGGCACCTCGATCACCGTGGCCCCGGCCGACTCCAGCGCCTCGGTGCACTCCGGCTGCCGCTCGCCGTGCAGTTGCAGCGCGACGACCTGGCCGGCCACCCCGCGCCGGACCAGGTGCTCGACCACCTCGTCGCAGCTCTCCGAGGCGGGGGACCAGTGCTCGCGCAGCCCGGCCGCCCGGATCGCCCCGGTCGCCTTGGGGCCGCGGGTCACCACGTACGAGCGGGACAGCACGCCGCGCAGCGGCTCGGCCAGCCCCCAGCCCTCGGCCGCCTCCAGCCAGCCGCGCATCCCGATCCCGGTGTTGGCCATGAGCACGTCCGGCGGGCGCTCCAGGCAGGTCCGGGTGGCCTCGCGCAGGTCGGTGTCGTCGGCCAGCGGCACGATCCGCAGCGCGGGGGCGAGCACCACCCGCGCGCCGCGCCGCTGGAGCAGCGCGGCCAGCTCGTCCCGCCGCCGGTCCGCGGTGACCCCGATGGTGAAGCCGGCCAGTTCCTCCCGCATCACTCCTCCTGCCGCAACCGCACCTCGACCAGGCCGTCCCGGCAGCGCACCTCGTGCCGGCGCAGCGCCACGCCGGGCAGGTCCAGGCACCGCCCGGTGGTCAGGTCGTAGACCTGCTTGTGCAGCGGGGACGCGAGCGTCGGCAGGCCGCCCCGGCTGCCCACGATCCCCCGGGACATCACCTGCGCGCCGCCGACCGGGTCGAGGTTGTCGACCGCGTACAGCTCGCCGCCGGTGCGGAAGAGCGCCACCTGCACCCCGTCGACGAGGGCGGCCACGCCCCGGTCCGGGTCCAGCCGGTCCAGCGGGCAGACCGCCGTCCAGGCCAGCATGGTCGGGGCGCTCATCGCCGTACCTCCGGGAGGCCCAGCGCGACCGGCTGGCGGCGGCCATCGGCGCCCGGCGGGGCGCCGCGGGCGGGCACCGGCTGGCCCCGTTCGACCGCGAACGTGATGGACGGGTCGGGCACGTCGGGGGCGTTGACGAAGGAGGTGAAGCGGCGCAGCCGCTCCGGGTCCTCCAGCACGTCCCGCCACTCGTCGGAATATCCGGCGACGTGCCGGGCCATGGCCGCGTCGAGTTCGGCGCAGAGCCCGAGCGAGTCGTCCACGAGCACCGACCGGAGGTGGTCGAGCCCGCCGTCCATCGCCTCGATCCAGGCGGCCGTGCGCTGCAGCCGGTCGGCGGTGCGGACGTAGAACATCAGGAACCGGTCGATGAGGGTGACCAGCTCGGCGGTGCTCAGGTCGGTGGCGAACAGGTCGGCGTGCCGGGGCCGGAAGCCGCCGTTGCCGCCGACGTAGAGGTTCCAGCCGCTCTCGGTGGCGATGACGCCGAAGTCCTTGCTGCGGGCCTCGGCGCACTCGCGGGCGCAGCCGGAGACCGCCGACTTGAGCTTGTGCGGGGCGCGCAGCCCCCGGTAGCGCAGCTCCAGTGCGACGGCCAGCCCGACCGAGTCCTGCACCCCGTACCGGCACCAGGTCTCGCCCACGCACGACTTCACCGTGCGCAGCGCCTTGCCGTACGCGTGGCCGGACTCGAAGCCGGCGTCCACCAGCCGGCGCCAGATCTGCGGGAGCTGCTCGACCCGGGCGCCGAACAGGTCGATCCGCTGCCCGCCGGTGATCTTGGTGTAGAGCCGGAAGTCCCGGGCCACCTCGCCGATCACGATGAGCTTCTCCGGCGTGATCTCGCCACCGGGGATCCGCGGCACCACCGAGTAGCTGCCGTCGCGTTGCAGGTTGGCCAGGAAGTGGTCGTTGGTGTCCTGGAGGGACGCCTGCTCGCCGTCGAGCACGTGCCCGGTGCCGAGCGAGGCGAGGATCGAGGCCACCACGGGCTTGCAGATGTCGCAGCCGCGCCCGCGCCCGTGCTCGGCGATGAGCTGGGAGAAGGTGCGGATGCCCCGGACCCGGACGATGTCGAACAGCTCCTGCCGGCCGGTGTCGAAGTGCTCGCAGAGCGCGCGGGACTGCCGCACCCCGGCCGCGTCGAGGAGTTGCTTGAGCATCGGCACGCAGGAGCCGCAGCTCGTCCCGGCCCGGGTGCACGCCTTGAGCGCCGGCACGTCGGTGGCCCCGCCGGCGATGGCCGCGTCCAGGTCGGCCCGGGTCACGGCGTTGCAGGAGCAGACCTGCGCGGCGGCCGGCAGCGCGCCGGCACCGCCCGCCGGCGCCAGCAGCGCGAGCGGGGGACCGGGCAGCGGCCCGCCGACGCTCGCCCGCAGCGTCGGGTACGCGCTCGCGTCGCCCACCAGCACACCGCCGAGCAGCGTCCGCGCGTCGTCGGAGAGGACCAGCTTCGCGTACGCGCGGGTGGCCGGGTCGGTGAAGGTGACGTCGAGGCAGCCCGGGGTGACGCCGTGCGCGTCGCCGAACGAGGCCACGTCCACGCCGAGCAGCTTGAGTTTCGTGGCGGTGTCGGCGCCGGGGAAGGTGGCCGCCCCGCCGAGCAGCCGGTCGGCGACCACCTCGGCGGTCGCGTAGCCGGGGGCGACCAGCCCGTGGCAGGTGCCGTCCACGGCGGCGCACTCGCCGACCGCCCAGATCCGCTCGTCCGCCGTCCGGCAGCCCGCGTCAACCAGCACTCCGCCGCGCGGCCCGAGCGGCAGCCCGGCGGCCCGGGCCAGCTCGTCCCGGGGCCGGATGCCGGCGGCCACCACGACCAGGTCCGCCGGGACCGTGCGCCCGTCGGAGAGCTCCAGCGCGCCGACCGTGCCGTCCGGGCCGGGGGACAGCGCGCTGGTGGCCACCCCGAGGTACGTGGTGACGCCCAGTTCCTCGACGTAGCGCCGGAGCATCGCCCCGCCCGCCTCGTCCACCTGCACCGGCATGAGCCGGGGCGCGAACTCGACCACGCTGGTGTCCAGGCCGAGCAGGCGCAGCGCGTTCGCCGCCTCCAGGCCGAGCAGCCCGCCCCCGATCACCGCCCCGGTGCGCCGGCCCTCGGCGTGCGCCCGGATCGCCGTCAGGTCGTCCAGCGTCCGGTAGACGAAGACCCCCGGCAGGTCCGTGCCGCCGATCGGGGGCACGAACGCCGACGAGCCGGTGGCCAGCACCAGCGCGTCGTACGGGTGCTCGCCGGTCGCGGTCCGCACCACCCGCCGCGTCCGGTCGACGGCCAGCGCCGGCTCGCCGAGCCGCAGCTCCACCCCGTCGTCGGGGGTGTGCAGGTTCAGGTCCCCGGCGCTCACCCCGTCGAAGAAGGCCGAGAGCCGCACCCGGTCGTACGCCGGCCGCCGCTCCTCGGCGAGCACCGTGACCCGCCAGCGTCCCTCCTGGTCGCGGGCCCGCAACGCCTCGACGAAGCGCTGCCCGACCATGCCGTTGCCGACGACCACCAGCCTGCCGCTCATCCCGTCACCTCCACACGGTCCATCCCCGTACTCGGTTCCTGCTGTCCCGCCACCGGATCCACCTCGGCGAGCCAGCCGACGATCCCGGCCACCGCGTCCCGGCAGCCGCCGCAGCCGGTCGCGGCCCGGGTCGCCGCGGACAGGTCCGCGACGGTCCGGGCGCCGGCGCGCCAGCACGCCACCAGCGCGCCCTTGCTCACGTCGTTGCACTGGCACACCGTGGCCGCGTCGGGCATCAGCGCCGGGGACGCGGCGGGGACTGCCGGGGCGGCGCCGAACGCCCGCCCGAGCAGCAGCGAGCGCCGGTCCGCCGGCACCGGCGCGCCCCGGTCGAAGAGCTGCACCACGGTGCCGACCGCCGGGTTGTCGCCGAGCAGGATCGCCCCGGTCAGCCGCTCGTCGCGGATCCGCAGCCGGGCGTACGTGCCGCGGGCCGGGTCGGCGAAGGTCAGCTCCTCGACCGGCCCGCCCCCGTCCGGGGCGCCGGCGGCGTCGCCCATCGCGGCCAGGTCGATCCCGGCCGCCTTGAGCCGCGTCACCACGGGACGCGGCCGGTACCGGACCAGCGGGTCCTCGCCGGTCAGCACGTCGGCCACCACCCGGGCCTGCGCCCAGGCCGGGGCGACCAGCCCGGTCAGGGTCCCGTCGTGCTGGGCGCAGTCGCCGATGGCGGAGATCCGCCGGTCGCTGGTGCGCAGCCGGTCGTCCACCACCACGCCCCGGTCCACAACCAGCCCGGCGGCGGCGGCCAGCGCGGTGTCCGGGCGTACGCCGCAGGACAGGACCAGCAGGTCGGCCGCGAGCGGGTCGCCGTCGGCGAGGTCGAGGCGGACCCCGCGGGCGTCGGCGGCCACCCCGGTCGCCGTGACCGCCAGCCGGGTGCGTACGCCGAGCCCCGCGAGGGTGCCGGCGAGGACGGCGCCGGCCGGCTCGTCGAGCTGCCGTTCCATCAGGTGCCCGACGGGGTGGACCACGGTCACGTCGAGGCCCCGGGCGGCGAGCCCGCGGGCCGCCTCCAGCCCGAGCAGCCCGCCACCGAGCACCAGCGCGCGGCGGGCGCCCCGGGCGGCGGCGAGGATCCGCCGGCAGTCGTCCAGGGTGCGGAACGGGACCACCCGGTCGGGGAGCGGGTCGAGCCCGGGCAGTGGCGGCACGAGGGCCCGGCTGCCGGTGGCGAGCACCAGGTGGTCGTAGCCGTGCCGGTCGCCGTCGGCGGTGCGTACCTCCCGGGCGGCCCGGTCGACGGCGGTGACCGCGGCGCCGGTGCGCACGTCGGCGCCCTGCCCGGCGACCTCGACCAGCTCCACGTCCGGCTCGTCGATCTTCCCGGCGAGCAGGGTGGAGAGCAGGATCCGGTTGTACGCCCGGTGCGGCTCCGCCCCGAGCACGGTGACCTTCCGGTCCCCGCCCCGGGCGTGCAGTTCGGCCGCGAGGCGGGCGCCTGCCATGCCGTATCCCACGATGACGATGCGCTCGGTCATGCCTTCTCCACCCGGACGGCGCAGATCTTGAACTCGGGCATCCCGGAGACCGGGTCGACGGCGTCGTTGGTGACCGAGTTGGCCCGCGCCGCGCCGGGCCAGTGGAACGGCGCGAAGACGGTGTCGGGCCGGATCGCCGCGCTGAGCCGGGCCGGCGCGCGCAGCTCGCCCCGGCGGGAGACCACCCGGACCTCCTCGCCCTCGGCCACGCCGAGCCGGCCGGCCAGGTCGGGGTGCAGCTCCACGAAGCCGCCGGGGGCGGCCCGGCGCAGCGCGGCGACCCGCCGGGTCTGCGCCCCGGACTGGTAGTGGGCGAGCACCCGGCCGGTGGTGAGGTGCAGCGGGTAGTCGGCGCAGACCGGCTCGGCGGCCGGCCGGTGGGTCACCGCGCGGAACCGGGCCCGGCCGTCCGGGGTGGGGAACCGGTCGGCGAAGAGGCGCGGGGTGTCCGGCCCGTCCTCGTCCGGGCAGGGCCAGAAGACGCCGGTGTCGGCGTCGATCCGGTCCCAGCTGATCCCGGCGTAGTCGGCCGGCCCCCCGGCCGAGGCCCGACGCAGCTCCGCGAACACCTCCCGCGGATCAACCGGAAACGCCTCGGTGGGCGTTAGGAGGGGGCCCTTGTTATGCATCTCGCGATAAGAAGGGGCCCCTCCTTGCAGGCGGGTGGCGAGGGCGGCGAGGACGGCCAGGTCGGTGCGGACGCCGGGCGGGGGTTCGCGCAGCGCGCGGCGGCGCAGCACCCGACCCTCCAGGTTGGTCATGGTGCCGTCCTCCTCGGCCCACTGGGCGACGGGCAGCACCACGTCGGCCAGCTCGGCGGTCTCCGAGCGGAGGAAGTCGGCCACCACCAGCAGGTCCAGGTCGCGCAGCCGGGACTCGACCCGGTCCGCGCGGGGCGCCGACACCACCGGGTTGGAACCGAAGACCAGCAGCGCCCGGGGGCCGTGCGCGGTGCCGAGCGAGTCGAGGAGCTGATAGGCCGGTACGCCCGGGCCGGGCAGCGCCGCGGGGTCGACGCCCCACACCCCGGCCACGTGCTCCCGGGCCGCCGGGTCGTCGATCCGCCGGTAGCCGGGGAGCTGGTCGGCCTTCTGCCCGTGCTCCCGGCCGCCCTGCCCGTTGCCCTGCCCGGTGAGGCAGCCGTACCCGGAGCCCGGGCGGCCGGGCAGGCCCAGGGCGAGCGCCAGGTTGATGAACGCGGTGACCGTGTCGACGCCCTTGGCGTGCTGCTCGGCCCCCCGGGCGGTGAGGATGACCGCGCGGTCCACGGTGGCCAGGGCCCGGGCGGTCGCCTCCAGGTCGGCCACCGGCACCCCGGAGAGGCGCTCCGCCTCGGCCGGCCAGCAGCCCGCCACGGTCCGCCGGACCTCGTCGAAGCCGGTGGTCCGGTCGGCCACGTACGCCCGGTCGAGCCAGCCCTCGGTGAGCGCGATGTGCAGCAGCGCGTTGGCCACGGCCAGGTCGGTGCCGGGCAGCGGTTGCAGGTGCAGGTCGGCCTGGCGGGCGGTGGCGGTGTGCCGGGGGTCGACCACGATGAGCCGGCCGCCCCGCTCGCGCTGGTCGGCGAGGTGGCGCATGAGCGGTGGCATGGTCTCGGCCGGGTTGGCGCCGACCAGCAGCAGGGTGTCCGCGCGGGCCAGGTCCGCGAGGGGGAAGGGGAGCCCCCGGTCGACGCCGAGGGCGCGCAGCCCGGCCGCCGCAGCCGAGGACATGCACCAGCGTCCGTTGTAGTCGATGTGCCGGGTGCCCAGCGCCACCCGGGCGAACTTCCCGAGCGCGTACGCCTTCTCGTTGGTCAGCCCGCCGCCGCCGAACACCGCGACGGCGTCCCGCCCGTGCCGCTCCTGGATCGCCCGCAGCCCGCCCGCGACGCGGTCGAGCGCCTCGTCCCAGCTCGCCGGGCGCAGCTCACCGCCGGGCCGGTCGCGCAGCAGCGGGGTGGTCAGCCGGTCCGGATGGTCGAGCAGCTCGGCGGCGGTCCAGCCCTTCTGGCACAGGCCGCCGCGGTTGGTGGGGAAGTCGCGGGGCGCGACCTCGACGCGTCCCGCGGTCTCGCGCAGCAGCATGCCGCACTGGAGCGCGCAGTACGGGCAGTGTGTGGCCGCCTCCCGAGGTCGTACCCCCGGTTGCGTCGCCAGGCGTGCACCGTCTGTCATGTCGGCAAAGCGTGCCGGCGAGCGGTTTCCGCTCCGGGTCCCTTCTGTTTCGGTCCTGTCAAGAGCACCTCACACCGCACGGGAGTGACGGGCTGGTCGGCAGGACCTAGAATGTGGGACAGAAATCTCGGATAATGGGAGACGCGATGAGTGTGGCGGACGCGTTCGACGCGGTGGCGGGCAGCTACGACGGGGCCCGGCGCCGCCTGGTGCCCTGCTTCGACTCCTTCTACGGCACGGCGGTCGAGGTGGCCGCGCCGCCGCTGCGGGCGGCGCTCGCCGCGGGGCGTACCCCCGAGGTGCTGGACCTGGGCGCGGGCACCGGCCTGCTTTCGCTGCTGCTGACCGCGGCGGTCCCGGGGGTCCGGCTGACCCTGGTCGACGCGGCGCCCGGCATGCTCGCGGTGGCCACCGGCCACCTGGCCGCCCGCCGGGTGCCGCACCGCACGGTGCTCGCCGACCTGGCCGACCCGCTGCCTGCCGGCCGCTACGACGCGGTGGTCTCCGCGCTGGCCATCCACCACCTGGACGACGACGGCAAGCGCGCTCTCTACCGCCGGGCGGCCGAGGCGCTGGCGCCGGGCGGCGTCTTCGTCAACGCCGAGCAGGTGGCCGGCCCGACCCCCGACCTGGACCGGCGCTACGACGAGGTGTGGACGGCCCGGATCACCGAGTTGGGCTCGGACGCCACGGAGATCGCCGGGGCCCGGGAGCGGATGCGGCACGACCGGCCGGCGCCGGTGGCCGACCAGTGCCGCTGGCTCGCCGAGGCCGGCCTGGTCGACGTCGACTGCTTCTTCAAGGAGTGGCGGTTCGCGGTGTTCGGCGGCCGCCGTCCCTGAGCGCGGCCGGCTGTCCGGTTCCGCGACCGGTGCGAGCGGGGATGACTGGTGGTCATACCGATGGGTAATCTGTCCGGCATGACCGCCAAGGTGACACTGTCCTTCTCCGACGAGACGATCGAGGAGGCGCGCCGGTTCGCCAAGCGGGAAGGGCTCTCCCTCTCCGCCTGGATGGACCAGGCCGCCCGGGAGAAGGCGCTGCGCGAGGTCTTCACCGCGCACGCCGAGGCGGTCGCCCGTGCCGGCCTCGACCTGGAGTCCGCCGCGCTGGCCGACGCCCAGGAGGTCGCGCTGGTCGACGACGCGCTGTTCGGGGGCGGGCGCCCGCGTGTTGCGTAGGGGGGAGATCTGGCGCATCTCCGGCGCCCGGGAACGGCTCGGCCTGGTCATCAGCTCGGACGTCTACAACTCCACCGCCGTGCCGATCGTGATCGTGGTCGAGGTGGTCGACGAGTCGCTGCTGCGCGACTCGCCCCTGGCGGTGCGGATGGGTGGCTACGTGGTGATGCCGGACCGGCTCTCCTCGCCCATGAAGAAGTGGTTCACCGAGTGCGTGGACGTGGCCGACACCGAGACCATGCAGCGGGTCGGCCGCGCGCTGCGCATCCTCCAGGAGATCTGAGGCGCTTCACCGCCGCCCTCCGGCCGACGTGCGATCTCCGTTTCCGGATCGACCCGCGACGGGCACGGCCGGGAAACCGCGCGTTCCTAGCGTCCCCCTCGTCATCGACGAGGAGGAGTCGCCGTGAGCACGCTCGCTTCCCCCACCACCCTGGCCCCGGCCGCCGCCGGCCGCCCGGGACCGATCACCGAATGGCGCCCGGAGGATCCGCGGTTCTGGGCCACGACCGGCGCGCCGGTCGCCCGCCGGAACCTGTACGTCTCGATCTTCGCCGAGCACGTCGGCTTCTCCGTGTGGAGCCTCTGGTCGGTGATGGTGCTCTTCCTGGGCCCCGAGTACGGCATCGACCCGGCCGGGAAGTTCCTGCTCACCGCCGTGCCGGCCGCGCTGGGCGCGGTGCTGCGACTGCCGTACACCCTGGCGGTGGCCCGGTTCGGCGGCCGGAACTGGACCGTCGTCAGCGCGCTGCTGCTGTTGGTGCCGGCGGTGCCCATGGCGGTGCTGATCGAGCCCGGCGTGTCGTACGCCACCCTCATGGTGCTGGCGTGCCTGACCGGCGTCGGCGGCGGCAACTTCGCCTCCTCCATGGCGAACATCAACCTGTTCTTCCCGGAGCGGCTCAAGGGCCGGGCGCTCGGGCTCAACGCCGGTGGCGGGAACCTGGGCGTGCCGGCCGTGCAGCTCGTCGGCCTGGCGGTGCTGGCCACCGCCGGCGCCGCGTACCCCCGGCTGGTGCCGGCGGTCTACCTGCCGCTGATCGTGCTCGCGGCGCTGCTCGCGGCGCGCCGGCTGGACAACCTCCCCGGTGCGCGCAACGAGCCCGGCGCGCTGCGCGCGGCGGCCCGCGACCCGCACACCTGGGTGATGTCCCTGCTCTATATCGGCACCTTCGGCTCGTTCATCGGCTTCGGCTTCGCCTTCGGCCAGGTCCTCCAGCTCCAGTTCCACGACCGGTTCCCGACCCCGGTCGACGCCGCCTGGCTGACCTTCCTCGGGCCGCTGATCGGTTCGCTGGTCCGGCCGTTCGGCGGCCAGCTCGCCGACCGGCTCGGCGGGGCCCGCGTCACCTTCGGCAACTTCGTGGCCATGGCCGCCGGCGCCGGTCTGGTGCTGTACGCCGCCCGGGACCGGTCCTTCCCGCTCTACCTGGCCGGGTTCCTGGCGCTCTTCGTCTTCTCCGGCATCGGCAACGGGTCGACGTACAAGATGATCCCGGCGATCTTCCGGGCCCGGGCCGCCGCCGAGGCGGAGCTGACCGGGGACCGGGAGGCGGCCGAGCGGCGGGCCCGACGGCTCTCCGGGGCGCTGATCGGCATCGCCGGCGCGGTCGGCGCCTCGGGCGGGGTGCTGGTGAACGTGGCGTTCCGGCAGTCGTTCCTGGCCTCCGGCACCGCCGACGCGGCCTACCTGGCCTTCCTCGGCTGGTACGCGCTCTGCTTCCTGGTGACCTGGGCGGTGTACCTGCGGCCGGGGCCGCGTAAGCTGTCCGGCGTGTGACCTCCGCCATGGGGAAAGGCGCAGGCCACACGGGGCGACACCCCGTTTTGACCTGCCGCCGCACGGCCGGGTATCGTTGCCTGCTGTTGTACGACATTCTTAGGCGTGCCGCATCAGGTACGCTTGGTCGTTCGTGCGCGCTGGTCCGGCCGGGAAGCCCTGGTCACCTCGGCGCGCGACCCCAGACCGACGACGAGACAAGGTAGACCTGTGCGTACGTACAGCCCGAAGCCGGGTGAGATCGAGCGTCAGTGGCACGTCATCGACGCCTCTGATGTCGTGCTGGGCCGCCTCGCGACCCACGCCGCCACGCTGCTGCGTGGCAAGCACAAGCCGACTTTCGCGCCGCACGTCGACACGGGCGACTTCGTCGTCATCGTGAACGCGGGCAAGGTCGCGCTGACCGGCAACAAGCGGCAGACCAAGATCGCTTACCGCCACTCCGGCTACCCGGGTGGTCTGAAGCGGGTCGGCTACGACGAGCTGCTGACCAAGCGGCCCGAGCGGGCCATCGAGCTGGCCGTCAAGGGCATGCTTCCGCACAACAAGCTGGGCCGCCAGATTCTCAAGAAGCTGAAGGTCTACGCCGGTGCCGAGCACCCGCACGGCGCGCAGCAGCCGATGCCGTTCGAGATCAAGCAGATCGCGCAGTGAGCGCGGGCGAAGGAAGCAGCATGACCGACATCACCGCCACCGAGGTCGCCCCCGAGGCCACCGAGGCGCCGGCGCCCGTCGCGCGCGCGCCTCGTGGCGACCGCCCGATCCAGACCGTGGGTCGGCGCAAGGAAGCCATCGTCCGGGTCCGCATCGTTCCGGGCAGCGGCAAGATCACCTGCAACGGCCGCGACCTCGAGGCCTACTTCCCGAGCAAGGTGCACCAGCAGCTCATCAAGGACCCGCTGGTCACCGCCGAGAAGCCCGAGGCGTTCGACGTGATCGCCAACCTGCGGGGCGGCGGCACCACCGGCCAGGCCGGCGCGCTGCGGCTCGCCATCGCCCGGGCGCTGATCGTCAGCGAGCCCGACGACCGCCCGGCCCTCAAGAAGGCCGGCTTCCTGACCCGTGACGCCCGGGTCAAGGAGAGCAAGAAGTACGGCCTCAAGAAGGCCCGTAAGGCTCCCCAGTACTCGAAGCGCTGATCACCAGCAGCGCCTTGTACTTCTGACGGACGGCCGGGTCCGCCTCCCACTCCGGGAGGTGGCCCGGCCGTTCCGCTTTCTCCTCTCATCGGCAGTTCCATCGGAGGTTGGCGGGTATGGGCCGGTTGTTCGGCACGGACGGCGTACGCGGGCGGGCGAACGCGGATCTCACCCCGGAGTTGGCGCTCGCGGTGGCGGTGGCCGCCGCCCACACGCTGGCCGAGACCGACAAGAGCCATCCGCCGCTCGCGGTGGTGGGCCGGGACACCCGGGCCAGCGGCGAGATGCTGGAGGCCGCCGTGGTCGCCGGGCTGACCAGCGCCGGCGCCAACGTGGTCCGGGTCGGCGTGCTGCCCACCCCCGCGGTGGCGTTCCTGACCGCCGAGGCCAAGGCCGACCTGGGCGTCATGCTCTCCGCCTCGCACAACCCCATGCCGGACAACGGCATCAAGCTCTTCGCCGCCGGCGGGCACAAGCTGCCCGACGAGATCGAGATGCGGATCGAGGCCGCCGTCGAGGCGAACGCGACCACCGCCTGGGAGCGCCCCATCGGTGCCGGGGTCGGCCGGGTGCACGACCTGCTCGACGGCGCCGACCATTACGTCCAGCACCTGGTCGGCACCGTGCCGCACCGGCTGGACGGGATCAAGGTCGTGGTCGACTGCGCCAACGGCGCGGCCGCCGACGTCGCCCCGGTGGCGTACCGGGAGGCCGGTGCCGAGGTGATCGCCATCTACGCCGAGCCGGACGGCCTGAACATCAACGACGAGTGCGGCTCCAACCACATCGAGGCGCTGCGCGCCGCCGTGGTCGAGCACGGCGCACACCTGGGCATCGCCCACGACGGCGACGCCGACCGCTGCGTCGCGGTCACCGCCGACGGCGACGAGGTCGACGGCGACCAGGTCATGGCCATCCTCGCGCTGGCCATGCGGGAGGCCGGCGAGCTGACCCAGGACACCCTGGTCGCCACCGTGATGAGCAACCTCGGCCTGCGGCTGGCCATGTCCGCGCAGGGCATCCGGCTGGTCGAGACCAAGGTCGGCGACCGGTACGTGCTGGAAGAGCTGCGCGCCTCCGGCCTGGCGCTCGGCGGCGAGCAGAGTGGACACATCGTGATGCCGGCGTACGCGACCACCGGCGACGGCGTGCTCACCGGCCTGCACCTGATGTCGCGGATGGCCGCCACCGGCAAGTCCCTCGCCGACCTGGCCGGCGTGGTCACCAAGCTGCCCCAGGTGCTGATCAACGTGCCGGTCGGCGACCGCACCGTCGGCGCCGCCGCGCCGGCCGTCCGCGCCGAGGTGGACCGGGCCGAGGCCGAGCTGGGCGAGACCGGCCGCGTGCTGCTCCGCCCGTCGGGCACCGAGCCGCTGGTCCGCGTCATGGTCGAGGCGGCCACCGAGTCCACCGCCCGATCCGTGGCCGAGCGCATCGCCGAGCAGGTCCGCACCGCCAGCCCGGTCGCCTGACCCGGCTACCCACGCGGCCGCCTGCTGCTCGTCGTCGGGTCGATGCTCACTCCTCGGCCAGCAGTCGCGCGGTGGGTAGGCGGCGCAGCAGCGCGGCCGGGACGAGTGCCGCCAGGCAGGTGACCAGCACTCCGGCCAGCGCCACGGCGGCGGCCACCGCCACCAGCGCCGCCGGCAGGTCGCCGACCAGCCAGGCCGCCCCGCCGAGCCCGAGGCCGGCGCCGGCGACCGCGCCGAGCGCGCCGAGCGCGAAGCCCTCGTAGCCGACCAGGCGGCCGAGCATCCCGTCGGTCCAGCCGGTGGCCTGAAGGGTGGCCAGCTCGGCGGCGCGGTCGCGGATGTTCAGGTAGAGCACGTCGGCCACGGCGGCGGACCCGAGCAGGACGGTGGCCACCGCGGCGAGGACGTCCGCGCCGCGCACGCTCAGCGACACCGTGTCGCCGAGCAGGCTGCCGACGAGGGCACCGCGGAAGGCGTGGGCGACGGCGGCGACCAGGGTCAGCGCGGCCACCCCGATGGCCAGTGCGCCGGCGCCGAGCAGCGTGCGCCCGGGAGTGCGAGCCAGGTTGACGAGGGCCAGCCCGGCGATCGTCCGGGCCCGACGGGAGCGCAGGGTGTGGGCCACGGGCGGGCGTAACGCGGCTGCGGGGTGGGCGCGCGCGGCCCGCAGCGCGGGTGCCAGCCCCGCCGCCAACGCCAGCAAAAGGGCCACCGGTACGGCGAGCAGGGCGCGCCGCCAGTCGACGTCGATGCCGAGCGCGGTGCCGAGTGGGATCGCGAGGCCGACGGCGAGCAACCCGGCGCCGAGGCCCAGGGCGGCGACCTCACCGAGGACGAGCGCGCCGATGCGGCGGGCGGGCCAGCCGAGGCAGGCCAGCACGGCGAGTTCGGGGCGGCGGTCCCGGACCGCGGCGGAGACGGCGTTGCCGAGGAAGAGTACGCAGACCACCAGCACCAGCAGGAAGAGGACGGCGCTCTTCCGATCCACCGCTCTGGTGATCACCGAGGCGACGCCGAGGGCCGACCAGTTCTCGGCCAGCCGCAGGTCAGGGCGGCCGAAGGCGCCGGCGGGCAGCTCCACGGTCTGCGGGGCAGGGGAGGAACCGAGGGTGATGTCCACGTCGAGGCCGGTGGCGGTGGCGATCCGTTCGGCGATCAGCCGGACCTGCTCGGCGGAGCGTTCGCTGTAGCCGTCGACGTCGGCCACCCGGACCCGGATCGCGCTGATCGGCGCGGTGCGCTCTGGACCGCTGCCGCCCTTGAGCAGCTCCGGCACCGCGGCGAGGGTGGTCAGCAGCAGCGGCGGGGCGGACAGGTAGCCGGCGGGATTGCCGCTCGGCTCCAGCGGCGACCCGCCCAGCGCCGCACGGCTGCGGTCGTCGACGCCGGTGGCCCGGGGCGGTTCGTACGTTTCCAGCGGCACCTTGCCCAAATCGCTGAACCCGGTCAGCTTCTCCGGGTCGAAGAGGCCCACGGACCGCCAGTCGCGCGCGGTGGTCAGGGACCGCCCGGACGGGGGCAGACCGAGCGCGGCCAGCGGCCGGAACGGGGTGTCCTCGGTGAGCCAGGGACGCGGTGTCGCGATCGCCAGGTCGGTCCCGACGTACACCTTGGAGTTCGGGGCGGCCGGCCGGGCGCGGAGGCTGCCGTCCGGCATCTGGTCGTAACTCGTCTGGCCGGGCTGGACCACGCGGGCGAGCTGACCCGTGCAGCATTCCTCGGCGCCGGTGAGCTGGGCCCGGTAGGCGGCCGCCACCTCCTGCTCCGACCCGCCCGCGGGGACGGTCGGCGCGCCGCGCAACACCCGGGCCAGGTCGTACGGCTCGACGTCGCCGATGCTGCCGGGCGGGACGATGCGGTGCCAGGTGGTGCGTACCGCGCCGTCCAGGTAGGGCCGGGCGCTGACCAGCACGGGCAGGGTGTGCCAGGTCGTGCCCGACGTTCGCCTCGTGCGGAGGGTGTCGGCGGCGGTGAGTGGCCGGCCCCCCACGACCGCTCCGGACAGGCCGACCAACCGCTGCTCGGCGTCAGGGTCGACGGCGGCGAGCAGGAACGGCACCGTGACCCTCGGCCGGACGATGAGCCGATCCGACTCCCGGGCCGGCGGTGAGCCGGGCGCGCGGCTCTCGAATCGCCCGTCGGGCAGCAGCCGGAACGCCTCGATCGACCAGGTCTGCCGGTCGGTGAGGGTGTTCATCGACGGGGCGAGATACCAGCGCGGGTCGCAGATGGGCGCGCTCCGTCCGCGTGACAGGACCTCCCGCGGCACGTCGCCACAGAGTTGGGAGTCGTAGGGCCGGCCGTCGCTGTACGGGATGGCGTCGGCCCTGAACCCGACGTCGGTGCGCGGATAGAGGAGCGGATGTGTGGTGACGTACACATAGATCGGATCCGCGGCGACGCGGCTCAAGCCGCGTTCGGCGAGGAACGTGCGGTCGACCCGGATCACCTGGCGGTCCAGCGAGCGGTCGACGGCGTCGGTGAGGTCGAGCGGCAGCTCGACCTGGGTGGTGGAGTGCCCGAGCATGGCGATCGGAGCCGCGACGTCCACCCCCTCGACGGCCTTGACCTGGTCGTACTGGGCGGTGGTGATGCCGCCGTAGCTGCCGGAGAGGTAGTTGGGCCGGACCAGGCCGCGCTCCGCCTCCAGCGGGGTGCGCGTCCCCTTCGGACGGACCAGGATGTCGTAGGCGGCGCGGGTGTTCCGTTCGACGGTGCCGGTGACAGCGAGCCGGGAGGTGGTGGTGGCGCCGGTGAGGACGACGAAGCCGGTGGTGGCCACCAGTACGCCGACCAGCAGCGCCACCGACCGTCCCGCACGGCCACGAAGCTGCCCCCAGATGACGTGGAACATGTCGCGCCTCCCCCTGTGCTGACTCACACTGGCTGACCTCTGCGCGGTCCGCCTTACCGCGTCCGGCACCGCCCGACCGCGGCGCCGGTCAGAGCCGCAGCCGGGTGGCGCGGTCGAAGGTGTCGGCCGGGTCCTCCCCGTCGGTGAGGTCGACGTCCTCCACGACCTGCCCGTCGCCGAGGCGGATCAGGCGGTCGCACCGGGCGGCGACGGCCTGTTCGTGAGTGGCGAGCAGGATCGTCATGCCGTGCCGGTCGCGCAGGTCGAGCAGCAGGTCGAGGATCTGGGCGCCGGTGGTCGAGTCGAGGTTGCCGGTCGGCTCGTCGGCCAACAGCAGCCGGGGCGCGCCCATCAGCGCCCGGGCGATCGCCACCCGCTGCTGCTGGCCGCCGGAGAGCTGGGCGGGCAGCGCGCGTTCCCGGCCGGCGAGCCCCACCGCGTCCAGCAGCTCCCGGGCGCGCACCGCGTGGTCGGCGCGGCCCCGGCGGGGCAGCACCGGCGCGATCACGTTGTCCAGCACGGTCAGCGCCGGCAGCAGGTGGTAGCGCTGGAACACGAAGCCGACCCGCTGGCGGTACCGGGCCAGCGCGGCCCGGCGCAGCCCGGTGACCTCCACGTCGTCCACCGTCACGGTGCCCCGGTCCGCCTGCTCGATCGCACCGATGAGGTGCAGCAGCGTGGACTTGCCGGAGCCGCTCGGCCCGGTCAGCGCCACCACCGATCCCGGCGCGATCTCCAGCGACACGTCGTCGACGGCGGTGAGCCGCTCGGTGCCGCTGCGGAACTGCCGGACCAGCCCGGCGGTGCGTACCGTACTGCCCGTCGTCGCATCCATGGTCACTCCTCTGCCAGCAGTCGTGCGGTGGGAAGGCGGCGCAGCAGCGCGGCCGGGACGAGCGCCGCCAGGCAGGTGGCCAGCACTCCGGCCAGCGCCACGGCGGCGGCCACCGCCACCAGCGCCGCCGGCAGGTCGCCGACCAGCCAGGCCGCCCCGCCGAGCCCGAGGCCGGCGCCGGCGACCGCGCCGAGCGCGCCGAGTGCGAAGCCCTCGTAACCGATCAGGCGACCCAGCGCGGCGTCGGTCCAGCCGGTGGCGCGCAAGGTGGCCAGCTCGGCGGCGCGGTCGCGGATGTTCAGGTAGAGGACGTCGGCGACCGCCGCCGCCCCGAGCAGGACCGTGGCCACGGCCGCCAGGGTGTCGGCGCCGCGTACGCCGAGCGACACGGTGTCGCCGAGCAGGCTGCCGACGATGGCGCCGCGGAAGGCGTACGCGGCGGCGGACACCAGCGTCAGTGCGGCCACCCCGATGGCCAGCGCACCCGCGCCGAGCAGGGTGCGACCGGGAGTGCGGACCAGGTTCACCAGGGCCAGGCCGGGCAGGGTGCGCGGTCGGCGTACCCACCGCGCGGTGGCCACGGGCGGGCGGAGCGCGGCAGCCGGGTGGGCGCGCGCCGCCCGCAGCGCGGGCGCCAGGCCGGCGGCCAGCGCGAGCAGCAGCGCCACCGGTACGGCGAGCGTCGCCCGCCGCCAGTCGACGCCGATGCCGAGGGCGGCGCCGAGCGGTACGGCGAGCCCGAGCGACAGCAGCCCGGCGGCGAGGCCGAGCAGGGCGACCTCGCCGAGGACGAGTGCCCCGATCCGGCGGGCCGGCCACCCGAGACAGGCCAGCACCGCCAGTTCCGAGCGGCGGTCCCGGACGGCAGCGGAGACGGCGTTGCCGAGGAAGAGCACACAGACCACCAGCACCAGCAGGAACAGCACGGCGCTCTTGCGGTCCACCGCCTGGACGATGGTCGAGGCGACACCCAGCGCCGACCAGTTCTCGGTCAGCCGCAGGTCGGGTCGGCCGAACGCGCCGCCCGGCAGCTCCACGGTCTGCGGGGCGGCGGACGAGCCCAGCGTGATGTCGACGTCCAGGCCGGTCGCCCGGTTGATCTGCTCGGCGATCAGCCGGACCCGCTCCGCGGCCCGCTCGCTGTATCCGTCCACACCGGCGACCCGCACCCGGATCGCGCTGATCGGCGCGCTGCGTTGCGGGCTGTTGCCGCCCTCCAGCAGCTTCGGCACGCTGGCGAGGTTGGTGAGCACCAGCGGCGGCACCGAGAGGTAGCCGGCCGGATTGCCGCTCGGTTCCAGGGGCCGGCGGCCGAGCGCGGTGCGGCTGCCTTCGTCCGCACCCTCGGCGCGCGGCGCCTCGTACGTCTCCAGCGGGACCGCGCCCGCGTCGCTGAAGCCGGCCAGCTTCTCCGGGTCGAACACCCCGACGGCCTGCCACTGGTGGTACTGCGTGGCCGCGCCACCCTCCTTCGCGGCGATGGCCCGGACCGGCCGGAAGCCGGTGTCCTCGGCCAGCCAGGGCCGGGGCAGGAAGTTGAAGGTGAACTGGTTGCCGTACACCTCGGCGTCCGCGGGCGGCACCGCGTCGGCGCGCAGGGTGCCGTCAGGTAGCTCGCGGTATGTCACGGGCCCCGCCTGGATGACCCGCTGGAGCTGGCCGCGGCAGCAGGCGTCGGTGGCGATCCCCTTCGTGAGCTGGGCGCGGTAGGCCTCGCCCGCGTCGACCTCGGCGGAACCGGCCGGGATCCCGGCGGCGCGGCTCAGGGTCTGCTCGAGTTCGATCGCCGGCACGGTGGCCGGCCGGGCCGTGGGCAGCCGGGTGAACCGGGCGCGCACCGTGCTGTCGAAGAAGGGACGGTTGGTGACGAGCGCCGGTGCGGTACGGGTCAGCAGGGTGCCGCCACGGCGCTCGGCCACCGGTTCGTCGGCCCGGACCGACCGCCCGCTGACCACTGCGGAGTCCAGTCCGACGAGCTGGTTCTCGGCGATCGGGTCGACGGCGGCGACCAGCAACGGCACGGTCAGCTGGTAGGTGAGCACCAGGCGGTCGGTGGCGGTGGGGGCGGTGTCCCGGGTGAGCAGGCCGTTGGCCGCCTCGAACCGGCCGTCCGGCAGCAGCCGCACCGCGTCCAGGCCCCACACCTCCCGCTCGGAGAGGGTGGCCAGACTGGCCTGCAGGCCGCCGAACATCGGATTGCAGATCGGACGGCTCGCTCCGCCCGGGAGAACCTCCCGCGGGACGGGCCCGCACAGGCTGTCCTCCGCGTACGACCGGCCGTCGGTGTACGGCGTCGCCCGCGCGGACAGGTCGCCGTCGAAGCGGGGGTAGATGAGGCGGTGCTTCGTCACGTACACGTAGCGCGGTTTGGCCGGCGCGGTGGAGAGGCCGCGTTCGGCGACGTAGGTGGGGTCGATGCGGATCACCTGCCGGTCCAGGCTCCGGTCGACGGCGTCGGTGACGTCGAACGACATGGGCACCGGTGCGGTGGAGTGGCCCAGCATCGCGATGGGCGCGGCCACGTCGACGCCGTCCACCGCCTTGACCTGCTCGTACTGGGCCGTGGTGATGCCACCGAAGAGGCCGGAGAGGTAGTTGGGGCGGACCAGCCGCCGCTCGACCTCCAGCGGGGTGCGCGTCCGCTTCGGACGGACCAGGATCTGGTACGCCGCCCCGGTGTTCCGCTCGACGGTGCCGGTGACGTCCAGTCGGGAGGTCGTGGTGGCGCCGGTCAGGACGGTGAAGCCGGTGGTCGCCACCAGCACGCCGATCAGCAGCGCCACCGACCGCCCGGCACGGCCACGAAGCTGCCCCCAGATGACGTGGAACATTCGCGCCTCCCCGTGTGCTGACTCACACTGTGCGCGATACATTGTGACAATGCAAGGCCCCTCCGGGGTGCCTGTCCGGAACCGGATCGGAGGAGACGGTGGCGATCCAGCACGCGGTCCTGGCCCTGCTCGCCCGCGGCCCCAGCTACGGCTACGAGCTCAAGGGCGCCTTCGAGGGGGCGGTCGGCCCGCAGTGGGGCCCGCTCAACATCGGGCACCTCTACCAGATCCTCGACCGGCTGTCGCGGGACGGCCTGGTGGTCGCCGAGCGGCACGCCCAGCCGGTGAAGCCGGACCGGGTGGTCTACGAGATCACGTCGGCCGGCCGCGCCGAGCTGGACCGTTGGCTCGCCGAACCCAGCCCGCGCAGCGGCGGCTTCCGGGACGACTTCTTCCTGAAGGTCACGGCCGCCGCCCGGTCCGGCGAGGCCACCACCGTCCGCACCGTGCTGACCAACCAGCGCGGCCACCTCATGCGGGAGCTGCGCAACCTCGACGGGTTGCGCCGCCGTTCCGAGGACCCGGTGGTCCGGCTGCTGCTCTCCGCCGCGGCCCGGCACGTCGAGGCGGACCTCGCCTTCGTCGACGACGCCGAGTCGGCGCTGCTCGCCGACGGGGGTGCCGTGCTCCGGGCACTGGCGGCCGACCGGCCGGGCCCGGCGACGTCGGCCGCGGAAGGCGGCCCGGCGCGGTCCGCCGGCTGACCGCTGCCGGGACGCCGCGACTCCCACGGTGCGCCGGCCGCGGCGCGGGACGGCCGGTCGTCAGGCCGGGATCAGCGGGAGGCGACCCGGCGGAGGAACCGGTCGGCCAGGTCGAGGATCTGGTCGGGGCCCAGCTCCAGCGCCGGGCCGGCCACGGTCACCTCGGTCAGCGCCAGGCCGGGCACCTCGGTGTCCCGCCAGCCGCCGGCGAACCACGCCTTCTCCTCCTCGGCGAGCGCGAGGTTGGCCGCGTCCAGCGCGTCGGCCGGGCGCGGCAGCCAGAGCCGGAACTGGTGGGTGTGCGGCGGGGTCGGGTGGACCCGCGCGCCCGGCAGGGTGGCCAGCGCCTCGGCCACCACCTTCGCGTGCGCCACGTAGCCGGCCAGCCGCGGCAGCTCCCCCTCCAGCCCGGCGAGCGCGGCGAGGGCCGCCGGCCACTGCTGGAACAGGGTGCCGCCGTAACGGTGCCGCCAGGCACGGGCGTATCGGACCAGCTCGGCGTCGCCGGCCAGCGCCGCGCCGGAGTGGCCACCCAGGGACTTGTAGAACGAGACGTACGTGCTGTCGGCCAGGCCCGCGACCTCGGCCGCCGAATGCCCGAGGTGGACGGTCGACTCCCAGAGCCGGGCCCCGTCCAGGTGCACCCGGGCGCCCCGCTCCCGGGCCGCGCCGACCACCGCCACCAGCTCGTCCCAGCTCGGCAGCACGAACCCGGCGTCCCGCAGCGGAAGCTCCAGGAAGAGCGTGCCGATCGGCTCGTCGAGCGCGGCCACCTCCTCGGCCGTCGGGTTGCGCGGCGCCGCCGTGGTCCGCACCGCCCGCAGGCCACCGAGCAGCGCGTACGCGTCGCGCTCGTGCACCAGCGGGTGGCTGAGCGGATGTAGGCCGACGGCGTCCCGGCCGGTCAGCTCGGCGCCGTAGCGCATCGCCACCTGCTGGGCCATCGTGCCCGTCGGGAAGAGGGCCGCCGCCTCCACGCCGAGCAGTTCGGCGACCCGCCGTTCGAGCTGCTCCACCGCCCCGCCCTCGCCGTAGAAGTCGGGCAGCAGGTCGTCGGGGACGGCCGCCCCGAGGGCCGCGAGCTGCTCCCGCACCGAGGCCGGCCGGACGCCGGAGAGCACGGTGTCGCAGTCGCGCTGGGCGGCGAGCCGGCGCAGCCGCTCGGCGTACGCGTCGGTCATGCGTCCTCCTTGAGCCGGCGCAGCCGGGTGACCGCCTCGGTGAGCACCTCGGGCCGCTTGCAGAACGCGAATCGGACCAGCCGCCGGCCGGCCTCCGCGTCGTCGTAGAAGACCTGGGTCGGCACCGCCACCACGCCGCAGCGTTCCGGCAGCGAGCGGCAGAACTCCACCCCGTCCCACCCGCCGAGCGGGGTGACGTCGGCCGTGACGAAGTACGTCCCCTCCGGCGCGAGCACCCCGAACCCGGCGTCGGTGAGCCCGGCGACGAGCTGGTCCCGCCGCCGCTGCATCCCGTCCCGGAAGTCGGCGAAGTACGCGTCCGGCAGGCCGAGCGCGACCGCCACGGCCGGTTGCAGCGGCCCGGCGTTGACGAAGGTGAGGAACTGCTTCACCCGCAGCACGGCGGCGACCAGCGGCGCCGGGCCGCTCACCCAGCCGACCTTCCAGCCGGTGCACGAGAACGTCTTGCCCGCCGAGGAGATGCGCAACGTCCGCTCGCGCATGCCGGGAAGCGTCGCCAGCGGCACGTGCGGGGCGGCGGCGTCGGTGAAGACCAGGTGCTCGTAGACCTCGTCGGCGACCGCGTACGCGCCGTGCTCCTGGCACAGCTCGGCGACCAGGGCCAGCTCGTCGGCGGTGAACACCTTGCCGGTCGGGTTGTGCGGGGTGTTCAGCAGCACCAGCCGGGTGCGCGGCCCGAACGCGGCGCGCAGCTCCGCCGGGTCGAACGCGTACCGGCCGTCGGCGGCGGGACGCAGCGTCACCGGACGGCGGACCGCTCCGGCCAGGGCGATCGAGGCCGCGTACGAGTCGTAGTAGGGCTCGAAGCAGACCACCTCGTCGCCCGGCTCGCAGAGGGCGAGGATGCTCGCCGCGATCGCCTCGGTGGCGCCCGCCGTCACCACGATCTCGCCGTCCGGGTCGTACTCCAGGCCCCAGAAGCGGTGCTGGTGGGCCGCGACGGCCGCGCGCAGCGCCGGGATGCCCGGGCCGGGCGGGTACTGGTTGTGGCCGGACCGCAGCGCCTCGGCTGCCGCGGCGAGCATCTCCGGCGGGCCGTCGGTGTCGGGGAAGCCCTGCCCGAGGTTGACCGCGCCGGTGCGCACGGCCAGCGCGGACATCTCGGCGAAGATGGTGGTGCCGAACGGCCGCATCCGGGCCACCAGCGGATCGGTCGTCGTCACGCCGGCCAGCCTACGGGCCGGCGCCGACGCCGCAAGACCGCCGGCGGCCCGCCGCTCGCGTCACCAGCCGAAGCAGGTCGCGCCGTACTCGCCGGAGTCCTGCGAGACGACCTTCCCGTCGATGGTGATCCGGCAGCTCGCCTCGCCCGAGTCGGTGGGCGACGCGATGATCTGCACCCGTTCCCGGTCGTTCGCCGTGAAGGCCAGCCGCCACGGCGACCGCACCTCGTCGACCTGGAGGAAGTCCGCGTTGGCGTCGTAGAACTGCACGTCGACGGTGCCGGCGCCGGTCGCCTCGTACACCACGGTGAACCGCCCGCGCCCGCCGGACGGGGTGGTGGCGGGGATCGGCGGCGCGGCGTCCGTGGGTTCCTCGCCGAGGCCGCCGTCCGGCTCGTCGAACTCCGGGTCGTAGGGCTGCCCGGAGCTGGCGGAGTCGTCGAGGAAGCTGCCGAGCACGCCGAAGCCGACGCAGCCGCAGAAGGCGAGCACCAGGGCGACGACCACGGTCACCACGACGGCGACGACCCACCCGCCCGTCGACCGGCGCGGCGCCGCCGCGGGGTACGCGTACGGCGGCGGGTAGCCGGCCGGCGGCCATCCCGGTCCGGGAGCGCCGCCGGGCCAGGGCGGCGCGGACGGGCCGGCCGGGTACCCCGGCGGGGCGGCCGGGCGCGGCGTGCCGCCCGGGACGCTCGGACCGGAGGGCGGCGGTGCTGCCCCCGGGGTGGCCCAGTCGGCCGGGCCGGGCGTCGCTCCCGGGGCCCAGCCCGCCGGGCCTGGCGCTGCCCCCGGGCTCGTCCAACCGGTCGGACCGGGTGCTGCCGTCGGGTCCGTGCCCGGGCCGGGCGGCGGGGGCGTCCCGGGGGCGCCCGGGATGGCGGACCCGTGCTGCGGCCACGGGCCCGGCGTGCCGCCCGGCGGAGCGGATCCGGGCGGGGCCCACTGGCCGGGGGTCCAGGGCGTCGGGGCCCAGGGGGCGGGTGGCGCCCAGGGCTGCGGGGCGGCGAGCGGGTCCGGCGGGGTCCAGGTGGTGGGATCCGGAGCGGTCGGGTCGCTGGGGCCGCCGCCGTTCCCCGGGTCCGGGGTGGGGGTCGTCTCGGACATCGTTCAGCTCGCAGGGGACGGCGCGGACGACCGCGGGACGGGCGGGTCGGAGGCGTCGCCCCGACCGGGGCCCTCAATGTACGGCCGCCAACCGAATGGCGCGTCCCCCGTGCGCGCAGGTCCCGCCGGAACTCGTCCTCCGTCGATGGGGCGGCCCGGCCCCGGGGTGGCCGCACCGTGTGCGAGGTTTGTCCGATCCTCGCCATCCGCACACCCGTTCGCTCAAATTCAGTGATCGTTTACCCGACTTCCGAGCACACGTGGTGAGCGAAACTGGGTTAGGCTGCGGACCATGTGTGGAATCGTGGGTTACGCCGGTGCGCGCCCGGCGCTCGGCATCGTGCTGGACGGACTGCGGCGGCTGGAGTACCGCGGCTACGACTCGGCGGGCGTCGCCGTCGTCTGCGACGACGAGCTGCTGATCGAGAAGAAGGCCGGCAAGCTGGCCAACCTGGAGAAGGTTCTCGCCGAGCGCGCCGCCACCGACCCCGAGTCCTGCGCCGCCAGCCCGATCGGCATCGGCGACGGGACCACCAGCATCGGCCACACCCGGTGGGCCACCCACGGCGGCCCGACCGACCGCAACGCCCACCCGCACCTCTCCCCGGACAGCCGGGTCGCCGTGATCCACAACGGCATCATCGAGAACTTCGCGAAGCTCCGCGCCGAGCTGGAGGCCGACGGCGTCGAGTTCACCAGCGACACCGACACCGAGTGCGCCGCGCACCTGCTCGCCCGTTCCCTGGCCGACCTGCGCTCGGCCGGCGAGGTCGACAGCCCGCAGCTGCTCGCCTCCGCCATGCGGCTGGTCTGCCAGCGGCTGGAGGGGGCCTTCACGCTGCTCGCCGTCGACGCCGGCATCCCCGGCGCGGTGGTCGGCGCCCGGCGCAACTCGCCCCTCGTGGTCGGCCGCGGTGACGGCGAGAACTACCTGGCCAGCGACGTGGCCGCGTTCATCGAGCACACCCGCGACGCGGTCGAGCTGGGTCAGGACCAGATCGTCCTGATCACCCCCGAGAGCATCGAGATCACCGACTTCGCCGGCCAGCCCGCGACCGGCAAGGACTTCCACATCGACTGGGACTCGTCGGCCGCCGAGAAGGGTGGCTACGACTGGTTCATGCTCAAGGAGATCGAGGAGCAGCCGCAGGCGATCGCCGACACGCTGCTCGGCCGGCTCACCGAGAGCGGCGAGATCGCCCTCGACGAGGTCCGCTTGAGCGAGCAGGATCTGCGTGACGTCGACAAGATCTTCATCGTGGCCTGCGGCACCTCGTACCACGCCGGCCTGGTCGCCAAGTACGCCATCGAGCACTGGACCCGGATCCCCTGCGAGGTGGAGCTGGCCAGCGAGTTCCGCTACCGCGACCCGGTGCTGGACCGGTCGACCCTGATCGTGGTGATCTCGCAGTCCGGCGAGACCATGGACACCCTCATGGCGCTGCGCCACGCCAAGGACCAGAAGGCCCGCGTGCTGGCCATCTGCAACACCAACGGCTCGACCATCCCGCGCGAGTCCGACGCGGTGCTCTACACCCACGGCGGCCCGGAGATCGCGGTCGCGTCCACCAAGGCGTTCCTCACCCAGGTCGTCGCCTGCTACCTGATCGGCCTGCACCTGGCCCAGGTCCGCGGGATCAAGTTCGCCGACGAGGTGGGCGCGGTGGTGGCCCAGCTCCAGGAGATGCCGGGCAAGCTGCGCGAGCTGCTCGACCGGATCGAGCCGGTCCGCGAGCTGGGCCGTGAGCTGAAGTCCGAGCCGACCGTGCTGTTCATCGGCCGGCACGTGGGCTACCCGGTGGCCCTCGAAGGCGCGCTGAAGCTCAAGGAGTTGGCGTACATGCACGCCGAGGGCTTCGCCGCCGGTGAGCTGAAGCACGGCCCGATCTCGCTCATCGACAAGGGCACGCCGGTCATCTGCATCGTGCCGTCGCCGGTCGGCCGCGGCATGCTGCACGACAAGGTCGTCTCCAACATCCAGGAGGTGCGCGCCCGGGGCGCCCGCACCATCGTGATCGCCGAGGAGGGTGACGAGGCGGTGGTCCGCTACGCCGACCACCTGATCTACGTGCCGCGCACGCCGACGCTGCTGGCGCCGCTGGTGACCACGGTGCCGCTCCAGGTGCTCGCCGCCGAGATCGCCGCCGCCCGCGGGCACGACGTCGACCAGCCCCGGAACCTGGCCAAGTCGGTCACCGTCGAGTAGTCGACCCGGTCGCGGCCCCTCCGTCCCACGGCGGAGGGGCCGCGCCGTCTCCGGCCCCGGCGCGGTCACCGGCCCAGCACGATCCGGGCCATCCCGTCCAGCGCGGGATTGCCGGGGTCCCAGTAGCCGGCGTGGCCGTGGGGCCCGCTCGGGAAGCGCCGGCCCCCGAAACCGGGAGAGCTCGGATCGGTGCCGAACCAGAGCCGGTCGTGATGCGAGTCGAGCAGCGCGGCCGCCGGGCCGAGCGGCGTGCCGGCCAGCACCGCCCGGTGGGCCAGCTCCTCGGGCGGCCGGGCCAGCCGGATCACGTCGTCCGGCGCCGTGGCGGCCCAGACCTGGCCGGGCGGCATCCGCAGCTCGGCCGCCCGGTCGACGCCCACGCCGGGAGAGCCCACGAAGACCAGGGCGTCGGCGCTCAGCCCGTGGTCACGGGCCGCGGTGCCGACCACCACCGAGCCGTAGCTGTGCCCCAGCACGGTCTGCCGGGCGGGCGGCCCCTCGTGCGAGGCGCGCAGCCCCTCCTGGAACCGGTGCAGGGCCGGCCCGGCGTCCTCGGCCTGCCGCCCCCGCGCCGCCTCGGGCAGGAAGTCCGGCGCGTCGTAGTCCAGCCAGAGCACGGCCGCCGCCTCCGTGCCCGGCTCGACCGTCGCGCACCGGTCCAGCACCCGGGCGGCCCGGCCCAGCTCGCCCGGTGCGTCGGCGAGGTCCGCGGTCATCCCCGGCACGTACGTCAGCACCGCGCCGGCCCGGTCCGGGTTGCCGAGCGCCACCACCGCCCGCCCGTCCCCGGCCGGATCCAACCCCACGAGGTACGCCCGCGGCGCCCCGGGCGCGGCCAGCCGCTCGCCGAGCCCGTCGAGGCCGCGTAGCGCCCCCTCCACGGCGGCGAGCCGGGCCAGCCGGGCCAGTTCGAGGGGCCCGGCCGGCCGCGGGCGCAGCAGCCCGGCGCGCCGCTGCACCAGCTCGGCCCGACGCCGGGCCAGCAGCAGCCGGTTGGCCTGGTCGCGGGCCGCCACGGGCACCCCGTCGAGGCGGCCGACCCGGTCCGGCTCGCGGCTGACCAGCCACCGGCGCTCCGCCGGGGTGAGGCCGGCCCACCACCGGCCCACCTCGATCGGCCCGGCCCCGGGTGGTGGTCGCCAGGCCGGCGGGACGCTCACCCAGCCGGTCACGGCCGCCGTCGCCAGCTCCGCCAGGCGGCCGGCGGCCTCCCGGTCCGCCGCACCGGCCAGCGCCAGCGCGGCCCGGATCTCGGCGCCCACCTGCGCCACCGCCGGGCCGACCAGCCAGGCGGGCCGGGGGCGGGCCGGATCCGGCCGCACCGCCCCGGCCCGGTCCACCAGCAGGTTGCCGGCGCCGGCGTGCGCCACGGCGGCACCGAGCCGGGCCTTGGCCGCGGCCACCCGGGCGGCGAACTCGGCGAGCACCTGGTCGACCTCGACGAGCGCGGGCAGCACGTCGGTCAGCGCCGTGCGCAGCTCGCCGATCCGCACCTGTGCGGTGGCCGAGGCCGCGCCCGACCAGCCTGGACGCAGTGCGCCGATCCTTGCGTCCAGCCCGTCGGCCCGGCGCCCGACCGGGCCGGTGAGCCCCCGCCAGGCCGCTCCGGCGGCGGCCCAGGCCCCCGGGTCGGCCCGCCAGAGCTGCGCGTAGCCGACCGGCGGCACGTCGGCCGCCCGCTCGCCCCGCCGGTCCGGTGGATGCGCTCGCCCGGCCGGGCGGAAGCCGGCGGCCGCGCTCACCGGGGGAGCCCGGCGAGACGGCGGGCGGCCCGCTCGTCCACCGCCTCGTAGCCGTCGGCGGCGGCCCGGACCGCCTCGGCGGTGGCCGCCACCCGCGCGGCGAGCGACCCGCACCAGCGCTGCACCGCCGCCTCCAGCTCGGCCAGCGCCACCCCGGCCCGCCAGCCGTCGGCCGGCACCACGAGCCCCGGCTCGGTGGCCGGCCCGCGGGCCAGCCGATAGGCGTCGTCGGCCAGCTCCCGGGCCACCCCGCGCAACAGCTCCGGCTCGACGCTGAACGGCTCGTCGCCCATCGGTGACCTCCCTGGGACTGGCGGACGGACAGCGGGGAGGCTATGGCCCGGCGGACCACCCGCGCCGGCCCTGTGGACAACGGGCGGTGGGGCGTACCCCGGGTTTTCCACAGGGGTCGTCCACAGCTGATCCCCGGCCCGGAGCGCCGGTAGGGTGAGATCCGTGATCGTGGCTGTCGGCATCGACGTCGTGCTGGTGGACCGGTTCGCCCAATCCCTGGCGCGCACGCCGTCGCTCGGCGACCGGCTCTTCACCGAGGCCGAGCGCCGCACCGGCTCCGGCACCCCGCGCTCGCCGGAGTCGTTGGCCGCCCGGTTCGCGGCCAAGGAGGCGGTGGCCAAGGCGCTCGGCGCGCCGGCCGGGCTCAACTGGCACGACTGCGAGGTCGCCTCCGACCCGGACGGCCGCCCCTGGCTGACCGTGTCCGGCACGGTGGCCGCCGCGGCGGCCGAACGCGGGATCAACCGCTGGCACCTGTCGTTGTCGCACGACGGCGGGATCGCGTCGGCCATGGTGGTCGCGGAACAGTGAGCCGACCCGGCGGGCCGGTCGGCCGGTCCGGGACGAACGGGACGAACGGACGGGACGGGGTGGCATGAGACCGGTGTGGCGGGTCGCGGACGTACGCGCGGCGGAGGCGGGCCTGATGGCCACCCTGCCGCCCGGGGCGCTCATGCAGCGGGCCGCCGCCGGGCTGGCCCGCCGCTGCGCGCTGCTGCTCGGCGAGCGGGGCGGTGTCTACGGCGCCCGGGTGCTGCTGCTGATCGGCTCCGGCGACAACGGCGGCGACGCCCTCTACGCGGGCGCGCACCTGGCCCGCCGGGGCGCGGCGGTCGCCGCCCTGCTGCTCACCCCCGGCCGGGCGCACGGGGAGGGGCTGGCCGCGCTGCGGGCCGCCGGCGGGCACGTCGTCGACCGGCCCCCGGCCGTGGTGGACCTGGTGCTCGACGGGATCATCGGGATCGGCGGCACCGGCGGGCTCCGGGAGACCGCCGACCAGCTCGCCGCGAGCCTCGCGGAGCGGATCGGGCGGGACGGCACGCGGGCCACGGTGGTCGCGGTGGACGTGCCGAGTGGCGTCGCGGTGGACACCGGGCACGTGCCGCTGACGGCCTCCGGCCGGCCCTGCGCGGTGCGCGCCGACGTGACGGTCACCTTCGGCGCGCTCAAGCCGGCCCTGGTGGTCGGCCCGGCCGCGCCGCTCGCCGGGCACGTCGAGCTGGTCGACATCGGGCTGGCGCCCTGGCTGCGCGGCACTCCGGCGCTGCGGGTCACCGAGCGGTCCGACCTGGTCGACTGGTGGCCCCGGCTCGGCCCGTCCTCGGAGAAGTACAGCCGGGGCGTGGTCGGGGTGGCGACCGGCTCGGCCACCTACCCCGGCGCGGCGGTGCTCTCGGTGAGCGGCGCGCTCTCCGGCCCCACCGGCATGGTCCGCTACGCGGGCGGCGCCCGCGCGGAGGTGCTGCACCAGCACCCGTCGGTGATCGCCAGCGAGCGGGTCGCCGACGCCGGCCGGGTGCAGGCCTGGATCTGCGGCTCGGGGCTGGGCACCGGCGAGGCGTCCGCCGCCGAGCTGCGCGCGGTGCTCGCCGCGCCGGTTCCGGTGGTGCTCGACGCCGACGCGCTCACCCTGCTGGTCGACGGCAAGCTGGCGGACCGGCTGCGCGGGCGGGACGCGCCGATCGTGGTGACCCCGCACGACCGCGAGTACGCCCGGCTGTGCGGCGAGACCCCGGGAGCGGACCGGGTCGGGGCGGCGCTCCGGCTGGCCGCCTGGATGAACGCGGTGGTGCTGCTCAAGGGCGACCGGACGATCATCGGCACCCCCGACGGCCGGGCCTACGTCAACCCGACCGGCACCCCGGTGCTGGCCACCGGGGGCACCGGCGACGTGCTGGCCGGGCTGCTCGGCTCGCTGCTCGCCGCCGGGCTGGCCCCGGAGCGGGCGGCCGCCGCGGCGGCGTACCTGCACGGGCTGGCCGGCCGGGAGGCGGCGCGCGGCGGCCCGGTGACCGCACCCGACGTGGCGACCGCGCTGCGCCCGGTGCTGGCCCGCCTGCCCTGAGCGCGGCGGCGGCCCACAGGCCGGCCGCGCGGCTCGCGGCCACGGTGATCACCCGCGGAAGTAGGCTGAGGGTATGTGGCAGTCGGAGGTGCGCGTCGACCTGGACGCGATCCGGGAGAACGTGGCCCGGCTCAAGTCGGGCACCAGCGCCGAGCTGATGGCGGTGGTCAAGGCCGACGGCTACGGCCACGGCATGGTGCCAGCGGCCAACGCGGCGCTCGACGCCGGGGCGGACTGGCTCGGCGTCTGCACCCTCGACGAGGCGCTCCTGCTGCGCCAGGAGGGGGTCACCGCGCCCGTGCTGGCCTGGCTGCTGGACCCGGGGCTGCCGCTGCACGACGGCATCGCGGTCGGTGTCGACCTCGGCTGCGCCAGCCTCGCCCAGCTCGACGAGATGATCGAGGCGGGCCGGCGGGCGGGCCGTCCGGCCCGGCTGCATCTCAAGATCGACACCGGGCTGTCCCGCGGTGGGGCCACCGTCGCCGACTGGCCGGCGCTGCTGGAGGCCGCCGCGAAGGCCCAGGCCGACGGCCTGGTCGAGGTGGTCGGGGTGTGGAGCCACTTCGTGTACGCGGACTCGCCCGGCCACCCCACCACCGACCGGCAGTTGGCGGTGTTCCACGAGGGGCTGGAGATGGTGGAGCGAGCCGGTTTGCGCCCCCGCTACCGGCACCTGGCCAACTCGGCGGCCACGCTGACCCGCCCGGACACCCACTTCGACCTGGTCCGCCCCGGTCTGGCCGTCTACGGCCTCTCCCCGATCGAGGGCGAGCAGTTCGGTCTGCGCCCGGCGATGACCGCCCGGGCCCGGGTGATGCTGACCAAGCGGGTCCCGGCCGGCACCGGCGTCTCCTACGGCCACATCTACCGGACCGAGCAGGAGGCGAACCTGGCGGTCGTCCCCCTCGGCTACGCCGACGGGGTGCCCCGGCACGCCTCGAACACCGGCCCGGTGCAGCTCGGCGGCAAGCGGCGGACCATCTCCGGGCGGGTCTGCATGGACCAGTTCGTCGTCGACTGCGGCGAGGACGAGGTGGCCGCCGGGGACGTGGCCACCCTCTTCGGCAGCGGCGCGGACGGCGAGCCCACCGCCGACGACTGGGCCGAGGCGGTCGGCACCATCAACTACGAGATCGTGACCCGGTTCGGCGGCGTTCGGGTGCCCCGCGTCTACGACGGCGAGCGCCCATGAGTCAGCGGTTCCGGGTTCCCCGGCCGCGGACCGCCGCCGGCCGGGTCGCCGGGGTGGTCGGCGCGGCGCTCGGTGTGGCCGCCGCCGGGCTCGCCGCCGGGGTGGTGAGCGAGCGGGTCCTGGTCCGCCGCCTCAAGTCCGACCCCGCGGATCCCTACGCCGACGAGGTCTTCGGCGAGCTGCGCCACGACGCGGCGTACGCGCTGGAGATGCCGGACGGCACCGACATCCACGTGGAGGTGGTCGAGCCGACCCGCCCGGTCGCCGGGCATCCGACCGTGGTGCTGGTGCACGGGTTCTGCCTGGACATGGGCACGTTCCACTTCCAGCGCAAGCTGCTCGCCGCGCGCGGCGACTACCGGATCGTCGCCTACGACCAGCCCGGGCACGGCCGCTCCGGGAAGCTGGAGGGCGGCGACTACGACCTGGCCGCGCTGGGCCACACCCTGCGCCGGGTGATCGACGAGGTGGCCCCGGAGGGGCCGCTGGTGCTGATCGGCCACTCGATGGGCGGCATGACGATCATGGCGCTGGCCGAGCTCTACCCGGAGCTGTTCGGCGATCGGGTGGTCGGCACGGTGCTGATGGCCACCTCGGGCGGGTTGCTCGCGGAGACGAAGCTGGTGGCGCCCGCGCTGCTCGGCCGGGTCGGTGCGCCGGTGATCTACATGATGAGCAACGCCACCCGGTACGGCGGCCCGGTGATCGACAAGGCCCGCAAGTCGACCTCCAACGTGGCCTGGCTGCTCACCCGCAGGTACGGCTTCGGGACGGCGAAGCCCAGCCCGGCCCTGGTGTCGTACGTCGAGACGATGAACTCCCGCACGTCGGCCGACACGGTCACCCGCTACCTGCGCACCCTGGCCACCCACTCCCGGTTCCCGGCGCTGGCCGCGCTGGCCGGCACGCCGGTGCTGGTGATCGTGGGGGACAAGGACATGATCACGCCGGTGACCCACTCCGAGGAGATCGTGCGGCGGCTGCCGCACGCCGAGTTCGTGAAGATCCACGACAGCGGGCACGTGGTGATGCTGGAGCACGCCGACCAGGTGAACGCGGCGCTGGAAAGGTTCCTGGAATCACTGTGAGCGCGAGGAGTGAGCCGGGGTTGCGAGCCCCGCAGTCGCGAGCCGAGGTGGCGCTGTGAGCGCGAGGAGTGAGCCGGGGTTGCGAGCCCCGCAGTCGCGAGCCGAGGTGGCGCTGTGAGCGCGAGGAGTGAGCCGGGGTTGCGAGCCCCGCAGTCGCGAGCCGAGGTGGCGCTGTGAGCGCGAGGAGTGAGCCGGGGTTGCGAGCCCCGCAGTCGCGAGCCGAGGTGGCGCTGTGAAGGTGCGGGAGCTCAAGACGGTCGACGACACCCACGAGTTCGGCCGCCGGCTGGCCGGGGTGCTGCGCGCCGGGGACCTGCTGCTGCTCAGCGGCCCGCTGGGCGCCGGCAAGACGGCGCTGACCCAGGGCATCGGCGCCGGCCTCGGTGTGCGCGGTGACATCACCTCGCCGACCTTCGTGATCGCCCGGGTGCACCGGCCGGATCCGGCCCGGGGCGGCCGGGTGAGCCTGGTGCACGCCGACGCGTACCGGCTGGGGGAGTCGGCCGACCCGCGCGCCGAGATCGACGACCTGGACCTGGACGCCTCGGTGGACGAGGCGGTCACCGTGGTCGAGTGGGGCGAGGGGATGGTCGAGCAGCTGGTCGACGCCCACCTGCGGGTGCGCATCGACCGGCGGGACGACGACACCCGGGTGGTCACGCTGGAGCCGGTCGGTGGCGACTGGGCGCGGCGCCTGGCCACCCTGGACTGACCCCTTGTCGTACCCGCTGCCTACAGTGCCGGGGACCGATCCGACGCGGTGAAAGGCTGCCGATGCCCGACGACGCTCCCACTCTCGACCTGCTGGCGCTCCTCCCGGACGCCTGGCGGGCGGCGCTCACCTCGCACCTCGACCCGGCCCGCACCGCGGCGCTGGCCGAGTTCGTCGCCGGGGAATACGCGACCCGCACGGTCTTCCCGCCGGTCGAGGACCTGTTCTCCGCCTACCGGCTGTGCGGGCCGGCGGAGACCCGGGTGCTGATCCTCGGGCAGGATCCCTACCACAAGGCGGGGCAGGCGCACGGGCTGAGCTTCAGCGTGCGCGAGGGGGTGGCGGTGCCGCCGTCGTTGCGCAACGTCTTCAAGGAGCTGGGCGAGGACCTGGGTGTGCCGAAGCCGGCCGGCGGCAACCTGAGCGGCTGGGCGGCGCAGGGCGTGCTGCTGCTCAACGCGGTGCTCACGGTCCGGCAGGCCACCCCCGGCTCGCACGCCAACAAGGGTTGGGAGGAGTTCACCGACGCCACCATCCGGGCCCTCGACGCGCTCGACCGGCGGGTGGTCTTCCTGCTCTGGGGCAGCTACGCGCGCAAGAAGGCCGCCCTGGTGACCAACCCGCACCACGTGGTGCTGGAGGCCGGCCACCCGAGCCCCATGAACCCGCGCGGCTTCCTGGGCAGCCGCCCGTTCAGCGCCGCCAACAAGGCGCTGGCCGACGCCGGCCTGCCCACCGTCGACTGGGAGCGCACCGCCGGCTGACCCCCGTGTGCAGCGGCCGGGTCCGCGTCGCCGGTCCGCGTGCGGAGCGCCTCCGGAGCGCGGCCGCGAGGCGGGAGGGGCGTCACCGCCGGTAACCGGAGCGGCGACTAGGCTGGCATACCGTGCTCGTACTCGTGGTGGACTCCTCGACGCCCGCGGTGACCGCGGCGCTGGTCGAGGTCTCGGCGGACGGCGTCGCGGCCCGCGCGCAGCGGTGCACGGTCGACGCCCGGGCGCATGGCGAGCTGCTCGCCCCGCAGGTCGACGCGGTGCTGGCCGACGTCGGCGCCCGCCCCGGCGACCTGGCCGCGATCGTCGCCGGGCTCGGTCCCGGCCCGTTCACCGGGCTGCGGGTCGGCCTGGTCACGGCCGCCACGATGGGTCAGGTGCTCGGCATCCCCACGTACGGCGTCTGCTCGCTGGACGGGATCGGTCACCCGGCGGCCGCCGGCGAGCCGGTGCTGGCGGCCAGCGACGCCCGCCGCCGGGAGGTCTACTGGGCCGTCTACGACGGCGCGGGCCAGCGCATCGCCGGGCCGAACGTGGACACGCCGTCGGTCGCCGCCGAGCGGGCCCGGGGCCTGGCCGTCACGGTGGCGGCCGGCGACGGCGCGCACCGGTACGCCGACGTCCTCGGCCTGCCGGTCCGGGAGGAGCCGCGGTACCCGGACGCCCTGGCGCTGGCCCGCCTGGCCGCGGAGCGGATCCGCGCGGGCGCACCCGGCGAGCCGCTCAGCCCGCTCTACCTGCGCCGCCCGGACGCGGTCGCGGCCACCGGCCACAAGCCGGTCCTGCAATGAGCCAGGTGCGTCTGGGCCGGTTCCGGTGGTGGCACATCGACCAGGTGCTGCCCCTGGAGGCGGACCTGTTCGGCGCCGAGCGGTGGTCCCCGGCGATGTTCTGGAACGAGCTGGCCAACGGCCATCACTACCTGGTCGCCACCGACGACGATGGCACGGTGCTCGGCTACGCCGGGCTGATGGTGGCACCGCCCGACGAGGCCTGGGTGCAGAACGTCGCGGTCCGCCGGGACGCGCAGCGCCGGGGGATCGGCCGGCTGCTGGTGGAGGCGCTGCTCGCCGAGGCGGCCCGGCGCGGGGTGCGCAGCACGCTGCTGGAGGTCGCCGCCGACAACGCCCCCGCGCAGCGGCTCTACGCGATGTACGGCTTCGAGCCGATCGGCGTGCGCCGCGGCTACTACCAGTCGAGCAACACCGACGCGCTGGTCATGCAGCGCAACGAGGACTGACGCGCATGGCTGACGAACCACTGATCCTCGGCATCGAGACGTCCTGCGACGAGACCGGGGTGGGCATCGTGCGCGGGCACACCCTGCTCGCGGACGCGCTCGCCTCGAGCGTCGAGGAGCACGCCCGGTTCGGCGGCGTGGTGCCCGAGGTGGCCAGCCGGGCCCACCTGGAGGCCATCGTGCCGACCATGGACCGGGCGTTGCGCGAGGCCGGGGTGACGATCGCCGACATCGACGCGATCGCCGTCACCTCCGGGCCGGGCCTGGCCGGCGCGCTGCTCGTCGGGGTCGCCGCCGCGAAGGGGTACGCGGTGGCCGCCGAGAAGCCGGTGTACGGGGTGAACCACCTGGCCGCGCACGTGGCCGTGGACACCCTGGAGCACGGCCCGCTGCCCGAGCCGGCCATCGCCCTGCTGGTCTCCGGCGGGCACTCCTCGCTGCTGCGCGTCGACGACCTGGCCCGGGAGGTCACGCCGCTCGGCGCGACGATCGACGACGCGGCCGGTGAGGCGTTCGACAAGGTGGCCCGGCTGCTCGGGCTGCCCTTCCCGGGCGGCCCGTTCATCGACCGGGAGGCGCGGGCCGGCGATCCGGCGGCGATCGCGTTCCCGCGGGGGCTGACCGCGCCCAAGGATCTGGCCGGGCACCGCTTCGACTTCTCCTTCTCGGGCCTGAAGACGGCGGTGGCCCGCTGGGTGGAGGCGCGGCAGCGGGCCGGCGAGCCGGTGCCGGTGGCCGACGTGGCCGCGTCCTTCCAGGAGGCGGTGTGCGACGTGCTGGTCGGCAAGGCGCTGGACGCCTGCCGCACCAGCGGCATCGACACGCTGGTGATCGGCGGCGGGGTGGCGGCCAACTCGCGGCTGCGGGCGATGGCCGAGCACCGGGCCGCGAAGCACGGCGTCCGGGTGCGTACGCCCCGGCCGAAGCTCTGCACCGACAACGGTGCCATGGTGGCCGCGCTCGGCTCGCACCTGGTCGCCGCGGGCGTCGCCCCGAGCCGCCTGGACCTGCCCGCCGACTCCGCCATGCCGCTGACCGTGGTCAGCGTCTGAGGCGGGGAAGGGACCGACGTGATCGTCCGGATGTGGGAGGCCAAGGCCGAGCCGTACGGCTTCGCCGACCTGATCACCTGGGTGTGCGAGACCGCGCTGCCCGAGTTCGAGCACGAGCCGCTGCACCTGTCCAGCGAGGTGTTCTCCTCCACCGACCACCGGGTGGTGGTGATCTCGAAGTGGCGGAGCAACCCCCGGGAACTGCCCGAGCCGCCCATGCGGCTGGTGGCCCGGCCGCCGCACAGCTGGGACTTCACGCAGGTCGACCGCTGACCCCGAGCCGGCCCGACCGGCGGGAAACTGGTTGGCGTCCGGCCCGGCCCGGCACCTAGCGTCGGGTGGTCATGCGCTTCTCACCGGCCGGCGACCCCGGCACCCCCGACGCCCGGTCCGCCACCCGGTACCTGGTCTGGCTCGCCGGTCGGCGTCCCCTGTACTTCGGCGCCGCCATCACCCTCGGCGTCATCTGGATGCTCGCCCAGGCGCTCATGCCGGCCGCCGTCGGCCGGGCCGTCGACGCCGGCCTCGCCCACCGCGACCCGGACGCCCTGCTCCGCTGGGGCCTGGTCCTGCTCGGGCTGGGTGTCGTCCAGGCGACCGCCGGCATCCTGCGGCACCGCTGCGCCGTGCACAACTGGCTCGGTGCCGCCTACCGGACCGTGCAGGTCACCGTGGACGCCACCAACCGGCTCGGCGCCGCGCTGCCCCGCCGGGTGGCCGCGGGCGAGGTGGTGAGCATCGGCACGGCCGACATCGAGCACATCGGCAGCGCGGTCGACATCACCGCCCGGGGCACCGGCGCGGTGGTCGCCATCGCCACCGTGGCGGTGATCCTGCTCACCGCCTCCGTGCCGCTCGGCCTCGTGGTGGTGCTCGGCGTGCCGCTGCTCATGGCGCTGGTGGCGCTGCTCATCCGGCCGCTGCACCGGCAGCAGGCGGCGTACCGGGAGTCGACAGGTGAGCTGACCGCGCGGGCCGGCGACATCGTGTCCGGGCTGCGGGTGCTGCGCGGGGTGGGCGGTGAGCCGGTGCTGGGCGCCCGCTACCGGGAGCAGTCCCAGGCGCTGCGGGCCGACGGCCTGCGGGTGGCCCGGGTGGAGTCGCTCATCCAGGCCGCGCAGATCCTGCTGCCCGGCGTCTTCGTGGTGCTGGTGACCTGGCTCGGGGCCCGGTTCGCGTTGCGCGGCGAGATCAGCGCCGGCCAGCTGGTCTCCTTCTACGGCTACACGGCGTTCCTGGTCAGCCCGCTGCGCAACCTCACCGAGGCGGCCGACAAGCTGACCCGGGGGCACGTCGCGGCCCGCCGGGTGGTGCGGCTGCTCCGCCTCGCACCGGAGTTCACCGACCCGGCCCGCCCGGTGCCGGTGCCCGAGGGGCCGGGCGAGCTGGTGGACGTGCGCTCCGGGCTGGTGCTGCGGCCCGGCCGGCTCACCGCGCTGGCCGCCACCGCGCCCGAGGACGCCGCCGAGATCGCCGACCGGCTGGGCCGGTACGCCGACGGGGACGTGACGCTGCACGGCGTACCGCTGCGGGACGTGGCGCTGGCGACGGTGCGCGAGCGGATCCTGGTGGCCGACAACGACGCCCAGCTGTTCAGCGGCGCCCTCCGCACGGAGCTGGACCCGCACGACCGGGCGGATGGATCCGCGATCGAGGCGGCGCTGGTCGCGGCGAGCGCCACGGACATCGTCGAGGCGCTGCCCGGCGGCCTGGACAGCCCGGTCGCCGAGCGTGGCCGGGAGTTCTCCGGCGGGCAGCGGCAGCGGCTGCGGCTGGCCCGGGCGCTGGTCGCCGACCCGGAGACGCTGGTCCTGGTCGAGCCGACCAGCGCGGTGGATGCGCACACCGAGGCGCGGATCGCCGACCGGCTGGCCGCCGCCCGGCGCGGGCGGACGACGCTGGTCTGCACGACCAGCCCGCTGGTGCTCGGCCGCGCCGAGCACGTGGTGTTCGTGGAGGACGGCAAGGTGGTCGCCGAGGGTCGCCACGACGAGCTGCTCGCCGCCGAGCCCCGGTACCGGGCCGCGGTGAGCCGGGAGGAGGACCGGTGAGCAACGCCCTGCCCGTCGCCGACGCGCCGCAGGTCCGCCGGTACGCGCGGGAACTGGTTCGCCGGCACCCGCGCGGCCTGGCCGCCGCGCTCGGCCTGCACGCGCTCGCCGCGGCCGCCGGCCTGGTCGCGCCCCGGCTCCTCGGCGACCTGGTCGAGGGGATCTCGCGTGGGGTCGGCGCGGTCACCGTGGACCGGGTGGCCCTGGCCATCGCCGGGTTCGTGGTCGCGCAGTCGGTGCTGGTCCGCTTCGCCCACCTGGCCTCGGCTCGGCTCGGTGAGCGGGTCCTCGCCGAGCTGCGCGAGGAGTTCGTCGACCGGGTGCTCGCCCTGCCGCTGTCCACCGTGGAGCGGGCCGGCACCGGCGACCTGCTCACCCGCACCTCCCGGGACGTCGCCGCGCTGTCCCGGACGGTCCGGTTCGCCGCGCCGGAGACGGTGATCTCGGCGCTCACCGTGCTGCTGATCCTCGGCGCGCTGGTGCTGACCGGCCCGCTGCTGGTGCTGCCCTGCCTGCTCGCCGTGCCGCTGCTGGTCGCGGGCACCCGCTGGTACCTGCGCCGGGCGCCGGCCGGCTACCTGCGGGAGAACGCCGCGTACTCCGACATCACCGACGGGATCAGCGAGACGGTCGAGGGCGCGCGGACCACGGAGGCGCTGCGCCAGCAGGCCCGCCGCCGCGCCCGGTCCGACGCCGACATCCGCCGGTCGTACGCGGCCGAGTACTACACGCTGAACCTGCGGACGGTCTTCTTCCCGGTCGCCGAGATCGGCTACCTGCTGCCGGTGGTCGGCACCCTGCTGCTCGGCGGCTGGTTCTACCTGGAGGGCTGGGTCAGCCTCGGCCAGGTCAGCGCGGCCACCCTCTACGCGCAGCAGCTGGTGGACCCGGTCGACCGGCTGCTGTCGTGGCTGGACGAGTTCCAGGTCGGCGGCGCCTCGCTGGCCCGGCTGCTCGGCGTGGCCGGCGAGCCGGCGGAAGCCGCCGCCCCGGGGCCCGACCGGCGGCCGGTCCCCGACGACGGGCGGCTGGCCGCACACGACGTCCGGTACGCGTACCGCGCCGGCCACGACGTGCTGCACGGGGTGACGCTGGTGCCCCGGCCGGGGGAGAAGCTGGCCATGGTCGGCCCGTCCGGCGCGGGGAAGTCCACGCTGGGCCGGCTGCTGGCCGGGGTGCACGAGCCGCGCGCCGGCACGGTGACCGTGGACGGCCGGCCGCTGTCCGGGCTGCCCCTGGCCGAGCTGCGCACCCACGTCGCGCTGGTCAGCCAGGAGCACCACGTCTTCATCGGCACCCTCGCCGACAACGTGTCGATGGTCCGCCCGGACGCCGGCCTCGCCGAGGTGCGCGCGGCGCTCGCCGCGGTCGACGCGCGGGACTGGGCCGAGGCGCTGCCGGACGGCCTGGACACCCGGGTCGGCGCGGGCGGGCATCCGCTCTCGCCGGCGCAGGCGCAGCAGGTGGCGCTGGCGCGGCTGGTGCTCGCCGACCCGCACACCCTGGTGCTGGACGAGGCCACCTCGCTGATCGACCCGCGGGCGGCCCGGGCGCTGGAACGGTCGCTGGCCGCCGTACTGCAGGGCCGGACCGTCATCGCCATCGCGCACCGGCTCTTCTCCGCTCACGACGCGGACCGGGTGGCGGTGGTCGAGGACGGCCGGATCACCGAGCTGGGTTCGCACGACGAGCTGGTCGCGGCCGGTGGCTCGTACGCCGCCCTGTGGCGGTCCTGGCACGGCTGAGGTGCAAGGAGGGGCCCCCTGTTAACGGATTCCGTTGTACAGGGGGCCCCTCCTAACACCGACCTCAGGAGCGGCGGAGCAGCCGCCAGGTCGCGTACCCGCCGGTGGCGAGAGCCAGCAGGAAGACGACCCACACCACGGTGGTGCTGACCTGGATCCCGCCGCCGCTGCCGACGTTGGCGCCGGCCGCGGCGATCAGCGAGTCGCTCTGCGCCGGGGGCATCGCGGGCGGCGGGAGCTGCTGCCAGCGGACCAGCCCGGTGCTCTCCAGCATCAGCATGTGGTCGTTGACGAACTTGTTCGCCTCCTCGGCGAGCTTGCGCACGATCGGGTCGCGGGTGCTGGCCCGGACCGCGCCGATCACCGGGAAGATGTTGCCGTGCGCGACCCGCAGCCGGGTCACGAAGATCTGGTCGAACTGGGTGCCGGTGGCGTTCTGCATCTCGGTCAGCCAGCCCTGCTGCTGGGTGGTCGGGGTGGTCGGCAGGGTGGCGCCCAGCTTGTTCGCGGCCTCCACCACGAGCTGGTCGAGGACGC
Organism: Micromonospora halotolerans; assembly: GCF_032108445.1. Lineage (NCBI taxonomy): Bacteria > Bacillati > Actinomycetota > Actinomycetes > Micromonosporales > Micromonosporaceae > Micromonospora > Micromonospora halotolerans. The sequence continues at coordinate 3,282,496 of NZ_CP134876.1, forward strand.
CGTGCTGGCGCGCGATCTCCGCGCCGATCTCCCGTACCCGCTTCGACTGGCCCTTCTCGGCGGCCATCTGCCCGGCCGGCATCTCCCAGAGCCCGGCCAGCCGTACCCCGTTGAGCAGCGTCATGTCGGCGGCGTTGAGCTGCACGACGGGGTTGGGCGCGGCCTGTGCCGCGCCGGGAAGAACGCCGATCCCCGCGGTGAGCGCGACGAGCAGCAGGATCACCCGGTGCGCCAGCCGGCGGCGTGCGGATTCCAGCGGTGCCATCGTGGGGGTGCCTCCTCGGTCCGGACCGGTACGCGGATGTCGCGGGCGGGCCGCACCCGCCGGCCGCCCGTCCGCACACTGGTACGGATCACGAGCCCGATCAGTTCAGCCGACGTCGAGCGGGTCGGCGAGGAGGCGTTCGAAGGCCAGCTCGGCGGCGCCGATCAGCGCCGCGTCGTCACCGAGCTTCGGGGTGCGCAGCCGCACGTGCTCCAGGCAGGCGGGCAGCCCGTTGGAGTTGAGCCGGCTGCGGACCTGGGCGGCGGCAGCCAGGTAGAGGTCGCGCATGGTGCCGCCGAAGATGACCATCTCCGGGTTGAAGATGTTGACCAGGTTGGCCACGCCGAAGCCGAGCCAGTCGCCGGCCTGGCGCACGGCGGTCTGGGCCCGCGCGTCGCCCCGGTCGGCGGCGTCGAAGACCGCCAGCAGCGCCTCCCGGCCCCGGGCGTCGGAGCGGCCGGCGGCGCGGAGCAGCCCGTGCTCGCCGATCTCGGTCTCCCAGCAGCCGCGCCGCCCGCAGTCGCAGCGCATCCCGTCGCGGACCACCACCATGTGGCCGACCTCGCCGCTGTAGCCGCCGTGCCCGGTGAGCCGCCGGCCGCCGGCGATGATGCCGGCGCCGACGCCGACGTCCCCGTAGAGGTAGATGACGTTGTCGCAGCCGGCGGCGACGCCCCGGGCGTGCTCGGCGAAGGCGGCCACGTCGGCCACGTTGCCCACCGTGATGGGCACGTCGACACCCAGCTCGGCGGCGAGCGCCGCGCCGAGCGGCTCGTCCACCCAGCCGGTGGTCGGGCTGAGCCGGACCAGCCCGTCCTCGCGGCGGACCATGCCGCAGACCGCCACGCCGGCCCCGACGCAGATCGAGTCGGGCGGCACCGCCCGGTGCATCTCCCGGACCGCGTCGGCCAGCAGCGGCGCGGCGTCCCCGGCGACCAGGTTCCGCGGCCGGTCCAGCTCCCGGCGGTCGAGCACCTCACCGCCGAGCCCGACCCGCGCGGCCCGCAGCCGGTCCACCTCGACGCTGTACGCGTACGCGTAGACCCGGGCCGACTCGGGCCGGACGACCAGCGAGGGTCGTCCGGCCCGGCCGGTCTCCTTCGGCGTCCCCTCGCTGACCAGACCGGCGCCGGCCAGGTCGGCGGTCAGCGCGCCGATGGTGCTGCGGTTGAGGCCGAGCGCGGTGGTCAGTTCCGCGCGGCTGGTGGCGCCCCGGACGTGCACGTACCGGAGCAGTGCGCCCAGGTTCTGCCGACGGATCTCGTCCTGGCTCGGTCCCGCGCGCATCGCCACCGTCATGTTCCGTGCCGGGTTCAGCGGGTGCCGGTCGCGGCGGCCCGCCGGCGGGACAGCGCGTCGATGGTGGCGGCGGCGAGCAGGACCACGCCGGTGACCACGTACTTCACGCCCGAGCTGTAACCCATCAGTCCCATACCGTTGTCGATGACCGCGACCACCGCGCCACCGAGCACGGCGTCGAGGATCCGCCCCTTGCCGCCGAAGAGGCTGGTGCCGCCGATCACCGCCGCGCCGACGGCGTAGAGCAGTACGTTACTGCCACCGGTGTTGGGGTCCACGGAGTTGGCCCGGCTGGCCGCCACGATGCCGCCGATCGCCGCCATCGTGGAGCAGATGACGAAGACGGAGATGCGGATCCGGTCGACGTTGATGCCGGCCCGGCGGGCCGCCTCGGCGTTGCCGCCGACCGCGTAGACGTGCCGGCCGTAGCTGGTGCGCTGGAGCACGAACGTCCAGACGACCAGCAGCACCGCGATGATCGGCACCACGATCGGCACGCCCTTGAGCGAGACGACCAGCACGTTGCGGCTGCGCTCCAGGTTGAGCACGTAGACCGCCGCGCCGAGGATGACCGCGAGGCCGGCGATCCGGGCGGCCACCACGGCGATCGGGTCGGTGAGCAGGCCGCGGGCGGCCCGGTTGCGGTGGCGCAGCAGCTGCACGGCCGCGTACCCGGCGACGGCCACCGCGGCCAGCGCCCAGCCGAGCGTGGGGGAGAGGTTGCGGTTGGCGATGGCGAGGATGGTGTCGTCCCGCACCGAGATGTTGGAGCCCTCCTTCATGAGCATCAGCACGATGCCCTGGAAGGCGAGGAAGCCGGCGAGGGTGACCACGAAGGACGGAATGCCGACCTTCGCCACCAGCAGGCCGAGCATGGTGCCGATCACCACGCCGGTGATCACGGCGGCGAGCATCGCCACGTACCACGGGTAGCCGCGCTCGGTGACCGCGTTGGCCAGGATGGCGGCGCAGACGCCGCTGGCGAAGCCGGCGGAAAGGTCGATCTCGCCGAGCAGCAGGACGAAGATCAGACCCATCGCGATCAGCGTGGTCGCGGCGCCCTGGGTGAACAGGTTGGCGAAGTTGCCGGCCGTGAAGAAGGTCGGCCGGGCGATCGAGAAGCCGATCACCAGCGCGAAGAGCATGAACACGGCCGGCAGCGCGCCGATGTCGCCGCCGCGTACCCGGCGCCAGTAGTTGTTGACATGGGTGCCGAGGGTGGGCGCCGGTGTGACCGCGGCGGGGCCCTCCCTCTTGACGGCGGTGGTGGTCATCGGACGGCTCCTGGAGTCGTGTCGGCGGGCGCGGCGCCGGTGCCGTTGGTGCCCGAATCGGCGAGGCCGAGGTTGCCGGAGCGACCGGCGGTGATCAGCTCGACCACCTGCGCGTGCGTGATGTCGCTGGTCTTCACCTGGGCGACCATCTGGCCGAGGTAGAGCGCGGCGATGCGGTCGGAGACCGCGAAGACGTCGTTCATGTTGTGCGAGATGAGCACCACGGCCAGGCCGTTGTCGGCGAGCCGGCGGACCAGCTCCAGCACCTGCGCGGTCTGCGCGACGCCGAGGGCGGCGGTGGGCTCGTCCAGGATGACGAGCTTGCTGTTCCAGAGCACGGCCTTGGCGATGGCCACGGTCTGCCGCTGCCCGCCGGAGAGGCTGGACACGTGCTGGCGCAGCGACTTGACGGTCCGCACGCTCAGCCCGGCCAGGGTCTCGGCGGCCATCTGCTCCATGGTCGGCTCGTCGAGCACGATGCCGCTGCGCTTCTCCCGGCCGAGGAACATGTTCTGCACGATGTCGAGGTTGTCGCAGAGCGCGAGGTCCTGGTAGACGACCTCGATGCCCAGCGCGGCGGCGTCGCGGGGGCTGTTGATGCTCACCGGCCGGCCGTCGAAGCGGAACTCCCCGCCGTCGGTGGGGTGGATGCCGCTGATGCACTTGACCAGGGTCGACTTGCCGGCGCCGTTGTCGCCGACAAGCGCGGTCACCTCGCCGGGGTACGCGGTGAAGGCCACATCGCGCAGCACCTGGACGGGACCGAAGCTCTTGTCGATCCCGCGTAGCTCCAGCAGGGGGGTTGCGGACACGGGGGTTCTCCTTCGGAACGGAGGGGAGGTCTCGGATCCCGTCCGGCGCGGGCGCCGCCCGGCACGGGTGTCCGTGCCGGGCGGCGCCGCCTGGTGCGGGGGCTGGGGTCAGCTGATGCCGGCGTCGGTGCAGAGCTTGGCGAAGGTGCCGGTGCAGAGCTCGTCCTTGGTGACGTAGCCGTCCGTCACGACGTCCTTCACGTTGTCCTTGTAGATCGCCTTGGGCTCCAGCAGCACGGCCGGGACGTCCCGTCCGCCCTCGGGGTCCTTGACCGTCTGGCCGGTGTCCTTCTTCTGGCCCTTGGCCAGCCCGATGGCCAGCTCGGCGGCGGCGTCCGCCTCCTTCTTGACCGCCTTGTAGACCGTCATGCACTGGTCGCCGACGAGGATGTTCTGCAGGCCTTCCTTGGTGGCGTCCTGACCGGTCACCGGGACCTTGCCGTTGAGCTTGTTCTTCTTCAGCACGGAGATGGCCGCGTTGCCGAGGCCGTCGTTGGCGGCCAGCACCCCGTCGATCTTGCCGCGGGCCTTGGTGAGCTGCTGCTCGAAGATCGTGGCGGCCTGCGCGTTGTCCCAGGCGGGCACCGAGTCGTCGGCGACCTTGGTGTATTCCTTCGAGTCGAACTTCGGCTTGAGCACCGAGTCGTACCCGTTCTTGAACAGGGTCGCGTTGTTGTCGGTCGGCGAGCCGTTGAGGTAGGCGATCGACGGGTTCTTGACGCCCTTGTCGGTCAGGCACTTGCTCAGGCCCTCGCCCTGGAGCTTGCCGACCGCCTCGTTGTCGAAGCTGACGTAGTACTGGGCCGAGCCGCCCAGGGTCAGCCGGTCGTAGTCGATGGTGGCGACGCCCTGCGACTTGGCCTTGTCGAGCACGGCCTTGCCGGTGCCGGAGTCCAGGTTGACGATCATCAGCACGTTGACGCCGTTGGTGATCATCTGGTCGGCGATGGTCTGGAAGGCGTTCTTGTCGTTCTGGGCGTTCTGGATGTCCGACTCGACACCGGCCGCGTCGAACGCTTCCTTGAGGTACTTGCGGTCGGCGCCCTCCCAGCGGGCGGAGGACTTGCTGTCGGGGAGGATCACGCCGATCTTCGGCTTCTTGTCGGTCGAGCCGCCGGCCTGGTCGGAACCGCCGTTGTCACCGCAGGCGGCCATGCTGCCGGTCGCGAGAAGACCGACGGCCGCGAAGGTGAGGAAGCCCTTGCGCATATGCATGGGTCCTTTCGGGGGTTGGGGGAGTTGTGTCGGTGTTTTGTTGTGCCCGGCAACGTATTCCTCCCCCGAGGAGGCGCGCAAGGGAGCCGAGGTCAGAAGTTTGTTGGCGGCAGTAACAATTCAGCAACGCAAGTGAGACCCCGCCGTCACCCGCCGAGAGGGCTCCACCGGGGTGGCGTGCGGAAACGCTCCCAGGGCTTGCGCTCAGCGGGTGGCGATCGATGCCGTGACGGCCCCGGTCAGCGCGACCAGGTCGGCCGGGGCGAGCTGGAGTTGCAGGCCGCGGCGCCCCGCCGAGACGTAGACCGTCGGATGCTCCAGCGCCGAGGCGTCGACGACCGTGGGCAGCCGCTTGCGCTGGCCGAGCGGGCTGATCCCGCCGCGGACGTACCCGGTGGCGCGCTCGGCCACCGTCCGGTCCGCCATGGCCGCCCGCTTCCCGCCGGCCGCGGCGGCGAGGGCCTTGAGGTCCAGCTCGCCGGTGACCGGCACGACCGCAACGGTCAGCCCGCCGTCGACCTCGGTGACCAGCGACTTGAACACCCGGGCCGGGGGCACCCCGAGGGCCGCCGCGACCAGGGCGCCGTAGTTCGGCGCGTCCGGCGAGACGTCGTACGGGTGGGTGCTGTGCGCGATCTTCCGCTTGGTCAGCAGTGCCGTCGCCGGAGTGCCCTGTCCCGCCATGAGCGACAAGTTAACCCGGCTCCCGCAGGGTGGCCGAGCCGAAAACCGCCGGCCGGGAAGAGACCGGCTTGCTCCGGCCGTGCGCCGCGCCGAAGGGGCGCTCGTCAGGCCGACGCGGCCGACTGCCCGCTGCGGTTGCCCGGTCTCGTGTCGTGCCCGGGCCGACGGGTCAGCACCCGGGGGCCGGCCTCGGTGATCGCGACGGTGTGCTCGGAGTGGGCGGCGCGCGAGCCGTCGGCTGACCGGATCGTCCACCCGTCCCCGTCGAACCTGATCTTGTCGGTGCCCCGGCAGAGCCACGGTTCGATCGCGATCGTCAGGCCGGGCCTCAGCCGCATGCCCCGGCCGGGGCGGCCGCTGTTGGGCACGTGTGGGGCCTCGTGCATGGTGCGGCCGATGCCGTGCCCGCCGAACTCGTTGTTCACCTGGTACCCGTAGCGGCGGGCCACCTCGCCGATGGCGGCGGAGACGTCGCCGAGCTGACTGCCGACCCGCGCGGCGTCGATTCCGGCCTCCAGCGCGACCTCGGTGGCCTCGATCAGCTTCAGGTCGTCTGGCGCGGGGGTGCCGACCACGACGGACAGTGCGGAGTCGGCGACCCAGCCGTCGATCCCGAGCGCCATGTCGATGCTCAGCAGGTCACCGTCGCGCAGGACGTAGGGGTGCGGCAGGCCGTGCAGCACGGCGTCGTTGACCGAGAGGCACAGGACGTTGCGGAACGGGCCGCGGCCGAACGACGGCGAGTAGTCCCAGTAGCAGGACTCCGCGCCACGTTCCCGGATCCGGCGGCGGGCATGGTGCTCGAGGTCCATCAGGTTGACCCCGACGGCGGCGACCTCGCGCAGCTCCGCCAGCAGCTCGCCGACGAACTGGCCGGTCGCGGCCATCCGGTCGATCTCCTCGGCCGACTTCAGTTCGATCACGATCAACCCTTCCTCCCGTGCGGTATATTTATACCACCCCGGCCGGGGCGCCCGCCGCGTCGGCTTCGCCGATCCGAGAAGACGGATATCCTGCTGACATGGTTCGCCCACCGCTCACGCCGGAACAGATCGCCGCGGGGCAACGTCTCGGGGCGGCGCTCCGGGTCGCGCGAGGTGGCCGCAGCCTCGTCGAGGTGGCCCTGGCGGCCGGCATCTCGCCGGAGACGCTGCGCAAGATCGAGGTGGGCCGGCTTCCGGCACCCGCGTTCGGCACCGTGGTCTGCCTCAGCGAGGTCCTCGACATCGCGCTCAGCGACCTGGCCGAGGTGTGGCTGGCCGACCTGCGCGTCCGCGAAGCCTCCTGACCCCGCCGCGAGGTCCGCTCAGCCGAGCGCCGGGCGGCAGAGCAGCACGGTCGGCGCGCCGGCCACCCGGGTCAGCACCAAGCTGGCCGCCGCGTCGCCGGCCAGCTTCAGATCCCGGCGCAGCTTCTCCGGCTCCAGCGCGGAGCCGCGCTTGAGGATCTCCACCCGGCCGACCCGGCGCTCCCGGAGCAGGGCGCGCAGCCGCTTCAGCGAGAACGGCAGGACGTCGGTGACCTCCAGGCAGCGGGCGAACGGCGTCGGCCGGGCCTCGTCGCCGTACAGGTAGGCGATGCTCGGGTCGGCCAGCGTCGCGTCGAGGTCGCCGGCCAGCTCGGCGACCAGGTGCGCGCGCACCACCGCCGGGTCCGGGTCGTACAGGAAGCGGCGGGGCCGGTCCACCGGCGCCTCGGCGTCGCCGCCGCCGGTGAGCTGCTGGGCGTTGAGCTGTCCCTCCCTCTCCCGGAGCACGGTGGCGCGGCGGGGCACCCCGGCCAGCGCGCCGCACCAGAGCGCCGCCTCGACCAGGTCGCCGTCGACGCTCACCCACTCCGCCTCGGCGCCCGCCGGGATCAGCGCGTGGTCCAACCCCGGGGCCACCTTCACCACCGTGCGCGGCACCCGCTCGGCCAGCCCGGTGACGAAGTCCCAGGGCGGCGAGTAGGCGTTCGGGTCGAAGATCCGCCGGCCGGTGCCGGCCTTCCGGCGGGCCGGGTCGCAGAAGACCCCGTCGACCCGGCGCACGTCGAACGCCGTGGCATCACCACATTCCACGGTGAACCGGTCGGCCGGCCCGGCCGCCTCGGCGTTCGCGGCGGCCATCGCGGCGGTCACCGGATCGGCCTCCACGCCGTACACCCGGATGCCGGCGCGGGCCGCGGCGAGCGCGTCCGCACCGAGGCCGCACCCCAGGTCGGCCAGCGTGGCGACGCCCGCGGCGCGCAGGCGTTCCGCCCGGCGCCGCGCCACGACACCCCGGGTGGCCTGCTCCAGGCCCGCCCGGGTGAGGAACATGCCGTGCGCCGCCGGGCCGAACTTGCCCACCGCGCGCCGGCGCAGCTCGGCCTGGGTCAGCGCCGCCGCCGCGAGGCCGGCCGGCACCCCGGCGGTGCGGAGCGCCGCCGCCGCCGTCAGCGGGTCGCCGCCGGCCACCCGCGCCGCCGCGGCGAGCGCGGCCGACCCCTCGGGGGTACGCAGGGCGGCGAACTGTTCCAGGTCCACCCGGGCATTCTCCCGGCTCCGTGCAGGCGGCCGGCCCGGACCCCTGGCGCGCGCCGTCGTCGACCCCGGTACGGCCCGAGGCCGGCGACACGAGGCGCGGCTCGTTGGCACTCTCCTTGACGGAGTGCTAGCCGAGGAATAACCTGCGATTAGCACTCTCACCCTGAGGGTGCCAACGCCCGGGCCCTGGTGTCCGGGGGTTGAGCGCCAGGCGGACCGGCACCCGCGACGACGGCCCCGCCCGGTGGCATGTGGCAGATTGACGCCGGTCGGCGTGCCGACCGGCAACGACACCAAGTACCCCAGGAGGGTATGCCCGTGACTACCGCGACCAAGGTTGCGATCAAGCCGCTCGAGGACCGCATCGTGGTCCAGGCGAACGAGGCCGAGACCACCACCGCCTCGGGCATCGTGATCCCCGACACCGCCAAGGAGAAGCCGCAGGAGGGCACCGTCCTCGCTGTCGGCCCGGGCCGGATCGACGACAAGGGCAACCGCGTGCCGATCGACGTCAAGGTCGGCGACACCGTCCTCTACTCGAAGTACGGCGGCACCGAGGTCAAGTACGCCGGCGAGGAGTACCTGGTGCTCTCCGCCCGCGACGTCCTCGCGGTCATCGAGAAGTAAGCAACCGATCAGTGTCGTTGCCCCGGTCCGGCTCGCCGGGCCGGGGCAGCGTCGCTTCGAAGGGATACAGATGGCGAAGATCCTGAGTTTCTCGGACGACGCCCGGCACCTGCTGGAGCACGGTGTCAACGCCCTCGCGGACGCGGTCAAGGTCACTCTCGGCCCGCGCGGGCGCAACGTCGTCCTGGACAAGAAGTTCGGTGCGCCCACGATCACCAACGACGGCGTGACCATCGCCAAGGAGATCGAGCTCACCAACCCGTACGAGAACCTCGGCGCGCAGCTGGTCAAGGAGGTGGCGACCAAGACCAACGACGTCGCCGGCGACGGGACCACCACCGCGACCGTGCTGGCCCAGGCCATGGTTCGCGAGGGCCTGCGGAACGTGGCCGCCGGCACCAACCCGATCGGCCTCAAGCGGGGCGTCGACGCGGCGGCCGCCAAGGTCTCCGAGGCGCTGCTCGGCCGGGCCGTCGAGGTGGCCGACAAGGAGTCGATCGCGCACGTCGCGACGATCTCCGCGCAGGACGCCACGATCGGCGAGCTGATCGCCGAGGCGATGGAGCGGGTCGGCCGCGACGGTGTCATCACCGTCGAGGAGGGCTCCGCCCTCACCACCGAGCTGGAGGTCACCGAGGGCCTCCAGTTCGACAAGGGCTTCATCTCGCCGAACTTCGTGACCGACGTGGAGGGGCAGGAGGCGGTCCTCGAGGACCCGTACATCCTGATCACCACGCAGAAGATCTCGGCGATCGAGGAGCTGCTGCCGCTGCTGGAGAAGGTCCTCCAGAACAGCAAGCCGCTGCTCATCATCGCCGAGGACGTCGAGGGCCAGGCCCTGTCCACGCTGGTGGTCAACGCGATCCGCAAGACCATCAAGGTCTGCGCCGTGAAGGCCCCCGGCTTCGGTGACCGCCGCAAGGCGATGCTCCAGGACATGGCGATCCTGACCGGCGCCGAGCTGGTCGCCCCGGAGCTGGGCTACAAGCTCGACCAGGTCGGCCTGGAGGTGCTCGGCACCGCCCGGCGCGTCGTGGTCGACAAGGAGAACACCACCGTCGTCGACGGTGGCGGCCAGGCCGCCGAGGTCGCCGACCGGGTCGCCCAGATCCGCAAGGAGATCGAGGCCTCGGACTCCGAGTGGGACCGGGAGAAGCTGGCCGAGCGGCTGGCGAAGCTCTCCGGCGGCATCGCGGTGATCAAGGTCGGCGCGGCCACCGAGGTCGAGATGAAGGAGCGCAAGCACCGCATCGAGGACGCCATCGCCGCGACCAAGGCCGCGGTCGAGGAGGGCACGGTCCCGGGTGGCGGCGCCGCCCTGGTCCAGATCCTGCCGGTGCTCGACGACGACCTGGGCTTCACCGGTGACGAGAAGGTCGGCGTCTCGATCGTGCGCAAGGCGCTGGTCGAGCCGCTGCGCTGGATCGCCCAGAACGCCGGCCACGACGGCTACGTGGTGGTGCAGAAGGTCGCCGCCAAGGAGTGGGGCAACGGCCTCGACGCCGCCACCGGCGAGTACGTCGACCTGGTCAAGTCCGGCATCCTCGACCCGGTGAAGGTGACCCGCAACGCGGTCACCAACGCCGCGTCGATCGCCGGCCTGCTGCTCACCACCGAGAGCCTCGTGGTGGAGAAGCCGGAGAAGGCCGAGCCGGGCGACGCCGGTCACGGCCACGGCCACGGGCACGGCCACCAGCACGGCCCGGGCTTCTGATCCCGAGCCGTACGGCCTGACGTCAGGGCACACCGCCGGCCGGCGGTGTGCCCTGACCCGTATCTGCTTACGGAACGCTGACGAGGTTGGCGGTCGGCCGCTCCGACCGACGACACTGGTCGCCGTGAGCAACATGTCGCGCGGTCAGGCCGCGCTGGCCGGGGTCACGGCCGCGGCCGTCGCGATCGGCGTGGCCGAACCGGTGGCCGTCCTCACCGGCCCCCGGTCCGCCCCGATCATCGCGGTCGGCGGGCTGGTCGTCGACGTCGTGCCGGAGCCGCTCAAGCAGTTCGCCATCGCGGTCTTCGGCCGGTACGACAAGATCGCTCTCCTGGTCGGCACGGCGGTGCTGCTGGCGGCGATCGCGGCGCTGGTCGGCGTGCTGGCGGCCCGGCGGCTCCGGATCGGCCTGGCCGGCATCGCGGCGTTCGCCGCCCTCGGGGTGGCCGCCGCGGTGACCCGGGCCGGCGCGGACGCCTTCGACGCGCTGCCCTCCCTGGTCGGCGGCCTGCTGGGGGCGCTGACGCTCTGGGCCTTCGTGGCGGGTCCGCTGGGAGCGGACGCCGGGCCGCGGACGGCGCCGGCCACGCCGGAGCCGGACGGGACCACGCCGTCCACGGTCGCGCCGTCCGCGCCCGCCCCGCCGCCGGCCGTGGCCGCGCTCGCACGGGACGAGACTCCGGCCGGGTGGGAACCGCTCGACGGCGGCGACCAGGAGTCGCGCCGCCGGTTCCTGCGCGGTGTCGGCCTGCTCGCCGGCACGGCGGCGGTCGCCGGGCTCGGCGGGCACTGGCTGGCCGGGCGGCGGGGCGTCTCGGCGGCCCGCGAGGCGGTGCGGCTGCCCGCCCCGGCGGCGCCCGCCCCGCCGGTGCCGGCCGGCGCCGACCTGTCGGTGAGCCGGCTCGCCCCCTTCGTCACCCCGAACCGGGAGTTCTACCGGATCGACACCGCCCTGGTGGTGCCGCAGGTCGACCCGGCCACCTGGCGGCTGCGCATCCACGGCCGGGTGCGCAAACCGATCGAGCTGAGCTTCGACGAGCTGCTCGCCCGGCCGATGGTCGAGCGCTACGTCACCCTGGCCTGCGTCTCCAACGAGGTGGGCGGCGACCTCATCGGCAACGCCCGCTGGCTGGGCGTGCCGATCAGGGAGCTGCTGGACGAGGTCGAGCCGGAGGAGGGGGCGGACCAGGTGGTCGGCCGCTCGGTCGACGGCTGGACCTGCGGCACCCCCACGGCGGTCCTTCGGGACGGGCGGGACGCGCTGCTCGCGGTCGGGATGAACGGCGAGCCGCTGCCGGTCGAGCACGGCTTCCCGGTGCGGATGGTGGTGCCCGGCCTCTACGGGTACGTCTCGGCCTGCAAGTGGGTGACCGAGCTGGAGCTGACCAGCTTCGCGGACTTCGACGCGTACTGGGTGCCGCGCGGGTGGTCGGCGCAGGGGCCGATCAGGACGCAGTCCCGGATCGACACGCCGCGCCCGCGCAACCGGCTCACCGCCGGCCCGGTCACGGTGGCCGGCGTGGCCTGGGCCCAGCACCGGGGCATCCGCACGGTCGAGGTACGCGTCGACGGCGGCCCCTGGCAGGAGGCGACGCTGGCCCCGACGGTCTCGGTGGACACCTGGGTGCAGTGGTCGTGGCGCTGGGACGCCACCCCGGGCGACCACACCCTCCAGGTCCGCGCCACGGACTCCACCGGGGAGACGCAGCCCGAGCAGCGGCGCCCGGTCGCGCCCGACGGCGCGACCGGCTGGCACACCGTCAAGGTCACCGTCGGCTGACCCGGCCGCCTTTCGGGCAATCCGGAGATAGCGGTCCGATCCTCGCTAATCTCGTCCGGTGGAGGCGGGGAAGGGGCGCAGGCGCTCACTGATCCACGGCTACGGCGCGGCCCGGCGGGCGAGCTGGCTGGAACTCTTCTTCGACCTGGTCTTCGTGGTCGCGGTGTTCCGGCTCGGCCAGCGTCTGGTGAACGATCCGTCGGCGCGCGGAGTGCTGGTCTTCGCCGGCCTGATCGGCGCGGTCTGGTGGCTGTGGTTCAGCTTCTCCTACTTCGCCGACCTCTTCGACGACGACCGCCCGCCGAGCCGGCTGATGCAGATGACCGCGATGCTGGGGGTGCTGGCGCTGTCCGCCTCCCTGCCCGGCGCGAGCGCCGCCGACGCGAACCGCTTCGCGGTGACCTACGGGCTGCTGCTGGTGCTGCTCGCCGCCTCGTACGGCCTCGTGGGGTGGATCGACGTCGAGGCCAGGGACTTCTGCGCGTGGAACGCCGCCGGCTTCCTGATCGCCGCCGCGCTCTGGTCCGGCTCGCTGCTGCTCTCCCCACCGGGCCGGTACGGAGTCTGGGCGGTCGCGCTGGTCGTCAACGCCGCGATGTCCGGACCCCTCGCGTACGCCCTGGCAAGCTCGGCGCCTACCCAGACGTCGCACATGCCGGAGCGCTTCGGGCTGTTCACCATCGTCGTGCTCGGGGAGGCGGTTCTGGCGGTGGCGAACGGCATCGACGCCGGCGGCTGGCGACCGGTGTCGGTGGCGATCGGGGTGGCCGGGTTCGTCATCGCCTGCGGAGTGTGGTGGGTGTACTTCCTCGCCACGTACGACAGTGAGGCGGGCAACCGGGCGCTGCGGGCCGGGCGGCAGGCCATCGTGCGCAGCTACCTCTACGTCTACGGGCACCTGGTGGTCTACGCCGCCATCGTGACCGCGGGGGTCGCCGTCGAACTGGCCGCGGAGGCGGCGGCCGGTCACGGCCCGGGAGCGGTCGTGGCCGGTCGGCTGCTGGGCGGCAGTCAGGTCGCGATGATGGCGGGTTGCGTCGTCATCTACCGCGGTATCAGCCTGTCGGTCAGCCGTCCGGTGGGGCTGGCCCAGGGCGGGCTGGCCCTGGTGGCGCTGGTGATCGCGCTGGCGGGGCTGCCGCCGCTGGTGGCGGTCTCGCTCGGCGCGGCGGCCTGGGTGGTGCTGGCGATCGTCGAGCAGTGGTCCGCGCCGGATCGGCCGGGCTGAACCCGAAGGGGGCCGCGACCCGTGAAGCGGGCCGCGGCCCGCTCCGGGTGTGGAGCGGGCCGCGGCGGTGTGACCGACGGGCTCAGACCGCGATACGGCCACCGTCGACCGGCAGGACCGCGCCGTGCACGAAGCTCGCCCGGTCGCTGGCCAGGAAGGTGACCGCCTCGGCGATCTCCTCGGCCGAGCCGGGACGCCCGGCGGGGGACACGGCCGCCAGCTGGTCGAGGTCCTCGCCCATGCCGGCGGTGCCCTCGGTGCGGGTCGGGCCGGGGCTGACCGCGTTCACCCGTACCCCCTGCGGTCCGTACTCCGCCGCCCAGGACTTGGTGAGCAGCACGAGGGCGGCCTTGCTCGCCCCGTACAGGCTCATCCCCGCCATGCCGAACTCGGCGACCATGGTCGTCAGGTTGATGACGGCCCCGTGGCCCCGCTTCGCCATCTCCGGCGCCAGTTCGGCAACCAGGAAGTACGGCACCTTCACGTTCAGCGCGAACACCGCGTCGAAGGTCTGCTCGGTCGTCTGCTCGGTGGGCCCGAACGGGTAGATGCCCGCGTTGTTGACGAGAATGTCGACCGGACCGGCCAGCTCCCGGGCCCGGGCGGCGAGTTCCCGGGCCGACGCCTCGTCCCGCAGGTCGACGGCCACGAAGTCCGCCCGGCCGCCGCTCGCCCGGATGTCCCGGACCACCTGGTCGCCGCGCTCGGCGTCCCGACCGGAGATCACCACGTGCGCGCCGAGCCCGGCCAGCGCCCGGGCTGCCGCCCGGCCGATACCGCTGTTGCCGCCGGTCACCAGCGCCGACCTGCCCTGCAGTTCCCTGCTCATGCTTCACCCACTCCTGTTCCGCAACTCCGCGGCTCTGGTCGGGCCTGTCCCGACCAGTGGGTGCAAGTCGGTGGGCGGCCGGGATTTTCCCCACTTGCTGATCGAGGAACTTATGGCCGCCATAAGCCGCCGCGGGCTACTCCGGCCCGCGCAGCTCCAGGGCGGCGACCAACCGGCCGAGGTCGCGGCGGTGGGAACTGGCCGGCCACACCGCCCAGGTGCGCCGGACCAGCGGATGCCCGACCAGCGGCGCCCAGGTGACCGAGTCCGGAAGCGGCTGTGGCCAGCGGGGCGGCGCGAGCGCGAAGGCCGTGCCCGCGGCCACGGCGGCGAGCTTGACCTCGGCGATCAGCTCCTGCCCCTCGGGTGCGGCGGGCCCGAGATCCAGGCCGTGGCTGCGCAGGATCGCGGTGAGCTCGTCGTACCAGGCGGGGCTCCCGGAGCGGGGGAAGCCGACCCAGTCCAGTCCGGCGAGCGCGTCCAGCCGGATCCCGTCCGGCCCGGCGATCGCGGCGGCCTGAGCGGTGGCCAGCAGGACGCCCAGCCGTTCCTCGACGACCGGCACGGCGTCCAGGTCGGGGCCGATCGGATGTTCCCGCACCAGCCCCACGTCGAGCTCGTCGGCGCGCAACGCGGCGAACTGTGCCGCGGTGGACAGGTGGCGGACCTGGACCCGGGTGTCGGGACACGCCACGGCCAGCTCGGCGAGCGGTCGGGTCAGCAGGTCGGCGGGGAGCTCCAGCGGGACGCCGAGCCGGAGCGCGCCGCCGCCGGTCGCGCCGTGCCGGTTGACCGCGGCCACGGCCTGGTCGTACCGCGCGAGCACCGCCCGAGCCTCGGTCAGCAACGTCATGCCCGCCTCGGTGGCCCGCACGCCGGTGCTGCCGCGGACCAGCAGCGGCACGCCGAGCTGGCGCTCCAGCCCGTTCATGGTCTGGGTCAGCGCCGGCTGGCTCAGGTGCAGCCGGCGAGCGGCGGCGGAGAGGCTGCCCTCCTCGACGACCACCACGAACGCCCGCATCTCCCGCAGTTCCACCGGCCCATCCCACCACGCGCACCGGTGCCCTCGGCCGAGGAAGCCGGTCGTCGCGCGGTCTCGGCGGACCGGGTAACGAACGCCGACGCCGCGCCCGGGCGGGCGCGGCGTCGGATGGTCTCTGCGGATCCGGTCAGGCGATCTTGCGCTGGTCCGGGACGGCGGACTTGTGCGGCCGGCCGAGGCGGGCCTC
This sequence comes from Micromonospora halotolerans, assembly GCF_032108445.1. NCBI lineage: Bacteria > Bacillati > Actinomycetota > Actinomycetes > Micromonosporales > Micromonosporaceae > Micromonospora > Micromonospora halotolerans. The sequence continues at coordinate 3,297,958 of NZ_CP134876.1, forward strand.
CAGGCGGGCGACGTCCACCCGGGATTGCCGGCGGTCGGCCAGGTCCTCCCAGCCGAGGGCCAGCAGCCGCAGCCGCTCCGACTCGCTGAAGCCGCCCCACACCCCGTAGGGCTCGCGGACCGAGAGGGCGTGCGCGGCGCACTCGGCTCGCACCGGGCAGGCGCGGCAGACGGCCTTGGCGCCGGACTCGCGGCGCAGCCGCGAGGAGCCCCGCTCGCCGTCCGGGTGGAAGAACTGCGCACTGTCCCGCCCGCGGCAGGCACCGAGCCGCTGCCAGTCCCAGAGGTCGACAATGGGTCCGGGCAGCCTGCGTACGTTCGACATCAGCACCCCTCCTCCCGCGCGGCACCGCGGAGAATCATCGTGGCCAGCTCCTACCGGTGCGGTGGTCCGCGCGGGACACCGTTTCCGGAGTGACCCCTCGGTACCCGGGCTTTCCCGCCCTCACACATCTGTGATCGAAAACCTCGGACACTCGGCGGCATATGCCCCATCTGCCGGAAAAGTTCGGATGATTGCCCGGAACCTCCTCCCGAGCACACGCCGTCGTGGTCTGCTCTGAGGCGGAGAGGAGACCACTGTGCGTAGCGTTCTCGTGTGCGTTCGGACACCACTCGCAGCCCAGCACCTGACCTCCGCGGCGGCGCGGCTCGGGCTGTCGGGCGTGCTCCGCACGGCCGTCTCCGATCCCGAGGTGATGCTGCGGCTCGCCGAGCGTCAGGTCGACGTGGTGCTGGCCGACACCGCCCTCACCCGGCCGGACAGCGCCGGCTTCGTCCGTCGGGTGCTCGCCCGCGCCCCGCAGGCCGCCGTGCTGCTGCTCGGCGCCGAGGAGTCGGAGGCCGCGGCGGCCACCATCAGCGCCGGAGCGCGGGGCCTCATCCAGAACGCCGACCACGACCTGACCAGCGCGGTAGCCAAGGCACTGCTGCTGCTCTCCGCCCCCGGGCGCACGAACCGGCACCGGGTCAGCGACCCGGCCCGGGACGCCGCGGCGGTCGGGGGGCCGGCCCGGTCGGCCGCGCCGGGGCGTACCCCCGCCGGGGCCGCGTGGCCGGCGGGGTCGGCGGAGGGTCCCGGTGGGGGGCCCACGGTGGTCCCGGTGCAGCGTGGCGAGGACCCGGCCGACCCGGCGGCGGCCGAGGCGGAGGCCGCGCCGGCGGGTGGCCCGCAGCGGCCGGCGCGTACCCCGCGCAGCGCGATCGGCCTCACGGAGCGTGAGCTTCAGGTGCTGCTCGGCATGGCCGAGGGGAAGAGCAACGCGGAGATCGGGCGGGAGCTGTTCGTCTCGGAGGACACCGTCAAGACGCACGCCCGCCGGCTGTTCCGCAAGCTCGGCGCGCGCGACCGGGCGCACGCCGTGGCCGCCGGCTTCCGCGCCGGCCTGGTCGCCTGAGCCGGCCCCTCACTCCTCGGCGGAGTCGTCGGTGCCCTCGGTGAGGGTGTCGTGCACGCCGTCGGCGTAGCCGCGCGCGTAGTCCCAGCTCACGTAGTGGTCCGGATCCGGGTCGTAGGCCGGCTCGTGCACCCGGGGCCGCCCCGAGTCGAGCAGGTGGCGCAGGTTGCCGCGGAGGAGGTCCCAGTCGAAGTAGTGCGGCTCGCGGCAGTCCTCGCACTCGATGACCAGGCCGCGGACGCCGATCGGCTGCAGCAGGGCCTGGTAGATCTCCAGGTCGGCAAGATCCTCGAGGACGTCCTGCCGCTCGATCTCGGTCAGCGGGTCGAGCGCGTCGTCCTCGCGCGGGTCGTGCAGACCGGCAGCCGGATCGGCCGGGTCGCCGTTGAACGGGTCGATGGGCTCCTCGTGCACCCCCTCACCGTAGTCCCCGTCGCGCCGGAAAGTCCGCCCCGGCGACTCCCTGTGGCGCCGCCGACCCGGGCCCGCCGCTGCCGGGGGCCGCCCAGGTCAATGGGTACGATGAAGCGACGCGCCGTCTTGCCGGCGTGCGCCGGTGCCCGCGCGCGCCGCCTCGCTGCAGCCCGTCCGACCAGCTCAGGGGAGCAATCGTGGAGAATTCGCCCAGCACCGAGATCCCGGCCGGCCGCGACGGCGGTGAGCTGGGCGGCCATCTGCCGGAGCTGCCCGCCGGCTCGGCCCGGGTGGTGCCGCTCGGGCTGACCTTCGACGACGTGCTTCTCCAGCCGGGCGAGTCGGACGTGGTGCCGAGCCGGGTGAACACCCGCACCCAGCTCACGCGCAACGTCGAGCTGACCATCCCGCTGCTCTCCAGCGCGATGGACACCGTCACCGAGGCGCGGATGGCGATCGCCATGGCCCGCCAGGGCGGCATCGGCGTGCTGCACCGCAACCTCTCCGTCGAGGACCAGGCCCTCCAGGTCGACCTGGTCAAGCGCTCCGAGTCCGGCATGATCACCAACCCGGTGACCGCCAGCCCGGACGACACCCTCCGCGAGGTCGACGCGCTCTGCGGGCGCTACCGCATCTCGGGCGTCCCGGTGGTCGACGGGCAGGGCCAGCTGGTCGGCATCGTCACCAACCGCGACATGCGCTTCGTCTCCGACCCGGCCACCCCGGTCCGCGAGATCATGACCCGGACCCCGCTGATCACCGCCCGCGTCGGGGTCGGCAAGGACGAGGCGCTGGCCCTGTTGCGCCAGCACAAGGTCGAGAAGCTGCCGATCGTCGACGAGTCCGGGAAGCTGCGCGGGCTGATCACGGTCAAGGACTTCACCAAGAGCGAGCAGTACCCGGAGGCCACCAAGGACGAGGCCGGCCGGCTCCGGGTGGCCGCCGCCATCGGTGTGGGCGAGGACGCGTACAAGCGGGCCCGCACCCTCGTCGACGCGGGCGTCGACGTGGTGATCGTGGACACCGCGCACGGCCACCAGCGGGCCGTGCTGGAGATGGTCGCCCGGCTCAAGAAGGACGTCGCCATCGACATCGTCGGCGGCAACGTCGCCACCTACGCGGGCGCCAAGGCCCTGGTCGACGCGGGCGCGGACGGCGTCAAGGTGGGCGTCGGCCCGGGTGCCATCTGCACCACCCGGATCGTCGCCGGGGTCGGCGTACCGCAGATCACGGCGATCATGGAGGCCGCCCGGGCCGCCCGTCCGGCCGGCGTGCCGGTGATCGGCGACGGCGGCATCCAGTACTCCGGCGACATCGCCAAGGCCCTGGTGGCCGGCGCCGACACCGTGATGCTGGGCGGCCTGCTCGCCGGCTGCGAGGAGAGCCCGGGCGAGCTGCTCTTCATCAACGGCAAGCAGTACAAGGCCTACCGGGGGATGGGCTCGCTCGGCGCCATGCAGTCCCGCGGCCAGGCCAAGTCGTACTCCAAGGACCGCTACTTCCAGCAGGATGTGACCAGCGACGAGAAGCTGGTCCCCGAGGGCGTCGAGGGCCAGGTGCCGTACCGGGGTCCGCTCGCCCAGGTCGCCCACCAGCTCGTCGGCGGGTTGCGGCTGGCGATGGGATATTCCGGCGCCGAGAGCATCCCCGAGCTCCACCGGCGCGGCCAGCTCATCCGGATCACCGCGGCCGGGCTCAAGGAGAGCCACCCGCACGACATCCAGATGACCGTCGAGGCGCCCAACTACCACACCCGCTGACCCACCACCCCCAACCACCTGGAGTCCCCATGCGTGACGTGGTCGAGATCGGGCTGGGCAAGACCGCGCAGCGCGGCTACCACCTTGACGAGATCGCCATCGTGCCGAGCCGCCGCACCCGGGACGTCGACGACGTCTCCACGGCGTGGCAGCTCGACGCCTACCAGTTCGGCATCCCCTGCGTCGGGCACCCCTCCGACGCGACCATGAGTCCGGCCTCGGCGGTGCGGCTCGGCCAGCTCGGCGGCCTCGGCGTGCTCAACGTCGAGGGCCTCTGGACCCGCTACGAGAACCCGGCCAAGGTGCTGGAGGAGCTGGCCGGCCTGGACGAGGACGCCCGGGCCACCAAGCGGCTCCAGGAGGTCTACGCGGAGCCGATCCGCCCCGACCTGATCGCCGAGCGGGTCCGCGAGCTGCGCGACGGCGGCGGCACGGTGGCCGTCCGGGTCTCCCCGCAGCACACCCTGGCGCTCGCCCCGGTGATCCTCGACGCCGGCGTGGACATCCTGGTCATCCAGGGCACCATCGTCTCCGCCGAGCACGTCTCCACCACCGACGAGCCGCTGAACCTCAAGGAGTTCATCGCCGACCTCGACCTGCCGGTCATCGTGGGCGGCTGCACCGACTACAAGACGGCGCTGCACCTGATGCGCACCGGCGCGGCCGGCGTCATCGTCGGCATCGGCGGCGACGACTGGTCCACCACCGAGTCGGTGCTCGGCATCCGGGTGCCGATGGCCACCGCGATCGCCGACGCCGCCGCGGCCCGCCGCGACTACCTCGACGAGACCGGCGGCCGGTACGTGCACCTCATCGCCGACGGCGACATGCAGACCTCCGGCGACATCGCCAAGGCGCTCGGCTGCGGCGCGGACGCCGTGATGCTCGGCGAGCCGCTGTCGCTCTGCGAGGAGGCCCCGGCCGGCGGCGCCTGGTGGCACTCGGCCGCCAGCCACCCGTCCCTGCCGCGCGGCGCGTTCGAGGTGGCCGGCGAGCCGCTCGGCTCGATGGAGAAGCTGCTGTTCGGCCCGGCCGACGAGCCGGACGGCCAGCTCAACCTCTTCGGCGGGCTGCGCCGCGCGATGGCCAAGTGCGGCTACCGCGACCTCAAGGAGTTCCAGAAGGTCGGCCTGGTCCTCGACCGCTGACCCGGGTGGGCGACCGACGGCGCGGGTGCGGATTCCGGTCCCACCCGCGCCGTCGCGCATCTAGGCTCGGCGGATGACGCGCGGCCGGCGGTGGGGCGCGGCGGTGCTCGCCGCCGCCCTGCTGGCCGGCGGCTGCACGGGGGACGACGACGGGCGGTTCTGTCCGGGCGCGGCGGACGCGGGCGACCCGTACGTGCCGGGCTCCGGCAACGGCGGGTACGACGTCGGGCACTACGCGCTGAAGGTCCGCTACGACCCGGCCGACGACCGGCTCGCCGGCGAGGCCGTCCTGACCGCCACCGCCACCATGGCGCTGTCCCGGTTCCAGCTCGACCTGGCCGGCCTCACCGTCGACCGGGTACGCGTCGACGGCGCCCCGGCGAAGCACCGGCGCGACGGGGCCGAGCTGGTCGTCACCCCGCCGCACGGCCTGCCGGCCGGGCAGCGGTTCACCGTCGAGGTGACGTACGGCGGGGTGCCGGAGCCGCTGCCCAGCACGGAGCTGGGCGACGGCGGCTTCCAGGCCACCGGGGACGGGGCGATCGCGCTGGGCCAGCCGGAGTCGGCGAGCACCTGGTACCCGGTCAACGACCACCCCTCCGACAAGGCCACCTACGAGATCGAGGTGACCGTCCCGGCCGGGCTCGCCGCGCTGAGCAACGGGGTGCCGAAGGGGACGGCGAGCAGCGGCGGCTGGACCACCTGGCGCTGGTCCGAGGGCGCGCCGATGGCCAGTTACCTGTCCACCCTGGTGATCGGCGACTACCGGGTCCGGACCGGCACGCACGCCGGGAAGCCGATCGTCACCGCCGTCGCCGGCAAGCTGCCCGCCGACGGGCCGGCCGCCGCCTCGGTGGCCCGCACCGGCGAGATCGCCGACTTCCTGGCCGGCCGCTTCGGGCCGTACCCGTTCGACGCGTACGGCGGGATCGTGGTGGCCGACGACCGGATCCGGTACGCGCTGGAGACCCAGTCCCGGCCGGTCTACGGGCCCGGCTTCTTCCGGGGCGCCGGCCCGAACACCGAGGTCGTCGCGCACGAGCTGGCCCACCAGTGGTTCGGCGACAGCGTCTCGGTGGCCCGGTGGAGCGACCTCTGGCTCAACGAGGGCTTCGCCACGTACGCGGAATGGCTGTGGGCGGAGCACGACGGCGGGCGCACCGTCGAGCGGGCCTTCGCCGACCGCTACGCGGTCACCGACTGGAGCAGGCCCTCGGTGGACCCGGGCCGCGCCGCCATGTTCGGCGACGGGGTCTACCAGCGCGGCGCGCTGGCCGTGCACGCGCTGCGCCGCGCGGTCGGCGACGCCACGTTCTTCCGCGTCCTGCGCGGCTGGCTGGCCGAACGCCGCAACGGCACGGCCACCACCGCCGACTTCATCGGGTACGCCGAGCGGACCGCCGGGAAGCCCCTGCGGCCCCTCTTCGACGCCTGGCTGATCGGTGCGAGCCCGCCGGCCCTGCCGTGACGCGGACGTGATCGATCCTGGGTAGGCTGCCGCGGGCGGAGCGGCCCCGGGCAGGGCCGCGACGGTTCTGCTCCGGGAGGGATCGAGGCGATGGCGCGGCGCGGCGGACGACGACGGCTCGGGCTGCTGCTCTGTGGAGGGTTGCTGCTCGCCGGCTGCGGTGCGACCGAACCGGACCGGGCGGTGCCGGACCCCACCTCGCCCAGCCCGACGGCCGAGCGCAGCTTCGCGCCCGGCGCGCCGGGCGCCGGCGACCCCTACTTCCCGAGCTACGGCAACGGCGGCTACGACGTGGCCCACTACACCGTGCGGGTGCGCTACGACCCGGCGACCGACAAGCTCACCGGCACCACCACGCTGCGGGCCACGGCGACCGCCGACCTGTCGGCGTTCAACCTGGACCTGGCCGGGCTGACGGTGCGGTCGGTCACCGTGGACGGGGCGAAGGCCGGCCACAGCCGCACCGCCGACGAGCTGGTCGTCACCCCGGCCACCGGCCTCACCTCGGGCAACGGCTTCGTCGCCGAGGTCCGGTACGACGGCCAGCCGGCCGCGCTGGACAACGACGTGCTCGGCGAGGGCGGCTGGCTGCACACCGCCGACGGGGCGATCGCGCTCGGCCAGCCGGAGTCGGCGAGCACCTGGTACCCGGTCAACGACCACCCGTCCGACAAGGCCACCTACGACTTCGAGATCACCGTGCCGAAGGGGCTCACCGCGGTCAGCAACGGGGTCCCGAAGGGGCGGAGCACCACGGGCGACTGGACCACCTGGCGCTGGTCCGAGGGCGCCCCGATGGCCAGCTACCTGACCACGGTGGCGATCGGGAAGTTCCGGATCACCACCGGCGAGCACAAGGGACGGCCGGTGTACAGCGCGGTCACCAGGCAGGTGGCCGAGGGCGCGCCCGACCGGTCGATCGCGCGGACCGTCGAGGTGGCCGACTACCTGGAGAGCACCTTCGGGCCGTACCCGTTCGACGCGTACGGCGGGGTGGTGGTCGCCGACGACCGGATCCGGTACGCGCTGGAGACGCAGGGCCGGCCGGTCTACTCGGCCGGGTTCTTCCGGCAGGGCGACAACACCGGCGTGGTCGCGCACGAGCTGGCCCACCAGTGGTACGGCGACAGCGTCTCCGTCCAGCGCTGGCAGGACATCTGGCTCAACGAGGGCATGGCCACGTACGCCGAGTGGCTGTGGGCGGAGCACGCCGGGGAGTCCACCGTCCAGCACACCTTCGAACAGAAGTACGCGACCGCGTCGAGCCAGGTCTGGCGTACGCCGCCGGGCCGGCCGGGGGTGGCGAACCTGTTCGGCCGGTCGGTCTACGAGCGGGGCGGGATGGCCATGCACGCGCTGCGGGTGGCGATCGGCGACAGCGCCTTCTTCACCGTCCTGCGCACCTGGGCGGCGGAGAAGAAGCACGGCAACGCCACCACCGACGAGTTCGTGGCGCTCGCCGAGCGGGTCTCCGGCAAGAAGCTCGGCAAGCTCTTCGACGCCTGGCTCTACGGCACCGAGCGCCCGCCGGCCCCGAAGCCGCTCTGAGTCAGTTCTTCACCCGCAGCGAGGGGTGCGCGGCCAGGTAGGCGTCGGCGCTGCCGCCGCGCAGGGCGGTGAGGAACTGGCGGCCCACCGGGCGCAGCTGCTCGCCCCGGTAGGACGCGCCGCTGCCCACCCCTTCGCCGGGGAGGCCGACCAGGACGAACTTCTCCGCCGGCAGGCCACCCAGGGCGTACGCGAAGTCGACCAGCCGGCGGCCGCCGCCCACGTACACCAGGGTCTTGCCCAGCGCGGCGACCACCTGCTCGACCCGGTCCGGGTCGCGGGCCAGCCCCTGGTCGAGGATCTTCCGGGCCAGCGCCCGGATGAGCTGCTGCTGGTGCCGCTGCCGGGTGTAGTCGCCGCCGGCCGTGTAGCGCTGGCGCGCGTAGTCGAGCGCCTGCCAGCCGGTCAGGTGCCGGTTGCCCGGCTGGTAGACCATCTGCGGCCCGGTGTAGGTGCTGCCGGCCCGGTCCCGGTAGCGCCCGTCCGGCCGGCGGTGGATGGAGGCGACCCGCTGGTCGACGTAGAGGTCCACGCCGCCGAGGGTGTCGACCAGCTTGTCGAACCCGCCGAAGGTGATCACCGCGCCGGCGTCGATGCGCAGCCCGGTGTACCGGCTGACCGTGGTGCGCAGCAGCTCGTACCCCTGGGCCGTGCTCGGGTGCAACTTGTCGCCGGCGACCCGGCTGCCGTAGCTCATCGCGTGGGTGAGCTTGGTCCGGCCGCCCGGGTAGCCGGCCTTCGGGTAGGCCGGGATGTCGACCACCAGGTCGCGGGGGAGCGAGAAGAGGTACGCGCGGCCCAGCCCGGCCGGCACGTGCAGCACCAGCACGGCGTCGGCGTGCGGTTCCCAGCCCGGCACGCTGATCCGGGTGTCCACGCCGACCAGCAGCAGGTTGAGCGGCCCCTTGAGGTCGGCGCCGGGCGGCGGGGTGGGGCTGGAGGTCACCGGGGCCGGGGTGGCCGGGGCGGCGGTGGACGGGCTCGGCGTGCCCGGCCCGGCGACCGGGCCGGGCGACGGGCGGGAGACCAGCCGGGTGGTCACCACCGCGCCGGCGACGACCAGCACCACGGCCACCAGTGCGGCCAGCCCCAGCAGCAACCGTCGACGCGTCATCGTGGTCTCCTTCCCCCGTCTTCCACTCGACGCGCGACGGAGGGCCGTCGGTTGCCCGGGCGGGAATCCCGTGTAATCGGGCGCTCTGCATGATCTGCGAAAAACTCTCGCTGGCGCTATAGCTACCGGTCGGTAATGATGCGTGCATGCGGTACGACGTGGTCGTCATCGGGTCGGGATTCGGCGGCAGCGTCACCGCGCTGCGGCTGGCCGAGAAGGGTTACACCGTCGGGGTCCTGGAGGCCGGCCGGCGCTTCGCCGACGACGAGTTCCCCCGCACCTCCTGGCGGGCCAGCCGCTTCCTGTGGGCCCCCAAACTCGGCTGCTACGGCCTCCAGCGGATCACCCTGCTCCGCTCCGCCGACCGGAAGGCCGGCGGCGGGGTGCTGGTGCTCGCCGGCGCCGGCGTGGGTGGCGGCTCGCTGGTCTACGCGAACACGCTCTACGAGCCGCTCGACGCCTTCTACGCCGACCCGCAGTGGCGGGACATCACCGACTGGCGCGACGAACTGGCCCGCCACTACGACCAGGCGAAGCGGATGCTCGGCGTCACCACGTACCCGCTGCACACCGGGGCGGACCGGGCCATGCGGGCGGTGGCCGAGCGGATGGGGGTGGGGCACACGTTCCACTCGACGCCGGTGGGCGTGCACATCGGCCGCCCCGGCGAGCGCGTGCCCGACCCGTACTTCGGCGGGGTGGGGCCGGACCGGACGGGATGCAGCCACTGCGGCTCGTGCATGACCGGCTGTCGGCACGGCGCGAAGAACACCCTGGTCAAGAACTACCTCTGGCTGGCCGAGCGGCTCGGCGCGCAGGTCCACCCGCTGACCACCGTGACGGCGGTACGTCCCGCCGCGGAGGGCGGCTACACCGTGCACACCGAGCGCACCGGCGCCTGGGTGCGCAAGCGCCGCCAGGTGATCCACGCCGACCAGGTGGTCTTCGCGGCCGGCGCGCTGGGCACCCAGCGGCTGCTGCACGAGATGAAGGCGACCGGGGCGCTGCCCCACCTGTCACCCCGGCTCGGCGAGCTGACCCGCACCAACTCGGAGGCCATCCTCGGTGCGTCGGTCGGGCCCGGCCAGGCCCGGCGGCGCGGCCTCGACTTCACCGAGGGGGTGGCGATCACCAGCTCGTTCCACCCCGACCCGCAGACCCACATCGAGCCGGTCCGCTACGGCAAGGGCTCCAACGCCATGGGGCTGCTCCAGTCGCTGCTGGTCGACGGCGGCCCGCACCGGATCCGGCGCTGGCTGGGCAGCATCGTCCGGCAGCCCGGCCTGGCCGCCCGGATGCTCTCGGTGCGCGGCTGGTCCGAGCGCACCGTGATCGCCCTGGTCATGCGGTCGGCCGACAACTCGCTCACCACCCGCTACCGGCGCGGGTGGTTCGGCCGCCGGCTGGTCTCCGGCCCGGGGCACGGCGCGCCCAACCCGACCTGGATCCCCGCCGGCAACGAGGCGGTCCGGCTGCTCGCCGAGGAGATCGACGGGACGCCCGGCGGGGCGGTCACCGAGCCGTTCAACATCCCGATGACCGCGCACATCCTGGGCGGCGCGGTGATCGGCGACAGCCCGGAGCGCGGGGTGATCGACCCGTACCACCGGATGCACGGCCACCCGGGGCTGCACGTGGTGGACGGCGCGGCCGTCTCGGCGAATCTCGGCGTGAACCCGTCGCTGACCATCACGGCGCAGGCCGAGCGGGCCATGTCGTTCTGGCCCAACAAGGGGGACGAGGACCCCCGCCCGCCGCTCGGTGCGCCCTACCGCCGGCTCGCCCCGGTGGCCCCGAAGCAGCCCGCCGTCCCGGCGCACGCCCCCGCCGCGCTGCGTCCCTGAGCGACGCGGCGCGCGACACACCGGGGCGCGGCCCGCGCCGGGGGTGACTGTCGGTAGGGTTGCTGCACATGAGCACGCCTCGCCCCGTCCTCGTGGTGGACTTCGGAGCCCAGTACGCCCAGCTCATCGCGCGCCGCGTCCGCGAGGCGAAGGTCTACTCGGAGATCGTCCCGCACTCCATGCCGGTGTCCGAGATGCTGGCGAAGGATCCGGCCGCGATCATCCTGTCCGGCGGCCCGTCCAGCGTCTACGCGCCGGACGCCCCGCAGATCGACGCCGGGATGTTCGACGCCGGCGTCCCGGTGTTCGGCATCTGCTACGGCTTCCAGGCCATGGCGCAGGCGCTCGGCGGCACCGTGACGCGCACCGGCAACCGCGAGTACGGCGGCACCCCGCTGCACGCCCGCCCGGAGGCCGGCGTGCTGCTCCGCGACCTCCCCGACGACCTGCCGGTGTGGATGAGCCACGGCGACTGCGTCACCGAGGCCCCGGCCGGCTTCGCGGTCACCGCCGAGTCGGCGGGCGCGCCGGTCGCCGCGTTCGAGGACCTGGCCGGGCGCCGGGCCGGAGTGCAGTTCCACCCGGAGGTCGGGCACACCGCGCACGGCCAGGAGATGCTGGCCCGCTTCCTGCACGACATCGCCGGCATCGCGCCGACCTGGACGCCCGAGAACATCATCGACGAGCAGGTCGCCCGGATCCGGGCGCAGGTCGGCGACAAGGAGGTCATCTGCGGCCTGTCCGGCGGCGTCGACTCGGCGGTCGCCGCGGCGCTGGTGCACAAGGCCGTCGGCGACCAGCTCACCTGCGTCTTCGTCGACCACGGCCTGCTCCGCGCCGGCGAGGCCGAGCAGGTGGAGAAGGACTACGTGGCCGCTACCGGCATCAAGCTCAAGGTGGTCGACGCCCGCGAGCGGTTCCTCGGCGCCCTCGCCGGGGTGACCGACCCCGAGCAGAAGCGCAAGATCATCGGTCGGGAGTTCATCCGGGTCTTCGAGGCCGCCGCCCGGGAGATCGCCGCGCACGGCGACGTCGAGTTCCTGGTGCAGGGCACCCTCTACCCCGACGTGGTGGAGTCCGGCGGCGGCACCGGCACCGCCAACATCAAGAGCCACCACAACGTCGGCGGGCTGCCGGAGGACCTGAAGTTCGCCCTGGTCGAGCCGCTGCGCACGCTGTTCAAGGACGAGGTCCGGGCGCTCGGCCTGGAGTTGGGGCTGCCCGAGGCGATGGTCTGGCGGCACCCGTTCCCCGGCCCGGGTCTCGCCATCCGGATCATCGGCGCGGTCGACGAGGAGCGCCTCGCCGTGCTCCGCAAGGCCGACCTGATCGCCCGGCAGGAGCTCACCGCCGCCGGCCTGGACCGGGGCGTCTGGCAGTTCCCGGTGGTGCTCCTGGCCGACGTGCGCAGCGTCGGCGTCCAGGGCGACGGGCGCAGCTACGGGCATCCCGTGGTGCTGCGCCCGGTCTCCAGCGAGGACGCGATGACCGCCGACTGGTCCCGGCTGCCCTACGAGGTGGTGGCCCGGATCTCCACCCGGATCACCAACGAGGTCGCCGAGGTCAACCGGGTGGTCCTGGACGTGACCAGCAAGCCGCCGGGCACCATCGAGTGGGAGTGACGCCGGCTCAGGCCGCGGGCGGCGTCGGCGGCTGAGGCGCCGGCCGGGGCGCCGGCTCGGGCGTGGTCGGCGCCGCGTACGGGCCCGGGGTCGTCGGCGGGACCGGCGGCCAGCCGGGTGCGGTGCCCGGGGGGTGCGGCCAGGCGGGCGCGCCCGCCGGCTCCTCGGGCATCAGGAACCACATGATCGGGTACGCCAGCGCGGCGATCCCGCCGGTGAGCAGGGTGGCGACCGCGAAGGCCACCCGCACGAGGGTGGGGTCGACGGCGAAGTAGCGGCCGAGGCCGCTGGCCACGCCGGCGAGCATCCGGTCGGTGACCGGCCGGCGGAGCTGCTTGTACGGGGCCTGCGAGGGGTTCGTGGAGGTCATGTCTCCACGGTCCCCCGCGGTCCGGCGGGCGACCTCGGTGACCGCCCGGACTCCTACCCTGACGCGTCCCTGAGGCGCCAGCGAAGAGTCAGGAATCTGACTCTTTTCGATGCGGGTAACCGCAGCCGGGGAGAATTCGCTCCCGTGACCACCTTGCTGGAGCCGCTCCGCAGGATCGCGGCATACGCAGTTTGTGCAGATTCAGACGCCCGAGTGTTGCTGGTCCGCGCATCGGAGCGCTCCGGCACCCCCGGCACGTGGTCGCTGCCCGGCGGGGCGGTCGACCACGGTGAGGACCCCAAGCACACCGTCGTCCGCGAGACCGCCGCCGAGACCGGCCTCTCGGTCGCCGTCGCCGCCCTCCAGGACGTCCTCGCCGACATGCGGGCGCTGCCCGAGCGCGGCATCACGATCCACACCGACCGGCTGCTCTACACCGTCTCGGTGCGGGGCGGGACGCTCGCCGACCGGGTCGACCGCCCCACCGACCTGGCCCGCTGGTTCACCCTCGACGAGGCCCGCGGGCTGCCGCTGCGCTCGTTCGCGGCGCGCGCCCTGGGCCTGCCCACCTCCACCGACGACATCGTGCCGGAGGAGGTGCCCGAGTTCCCGTCGTTCTACGCCGTCCCCGGCCCCGACGGGCTGCACCGGGCGCAGCGCTTCGCCGCATACGCCGTGGTGACCGACCCGGAGGAGCGGGTGCTGCTCACCCGGGTCTCCGACGGCTACCCGGGCGCCGGCTGCTGGCACCTGCCCGGCGGCGGCACCGACTACGGCGAGCAGCCGGGCGCCGCGCTGATCCGGGAGCTGGTGGAGGAGACCGGGCAGACCGGTCGCCTGGTCGAGCTGCTCGGGGTTGCCAGCCACCGGGACGCCGCCTCGCTCGGCCCGGAGGGCTACCCGATCGACTGGCACGGCGTCCGCGCCTTCTACCGGGTGGTCGTCGACCAGCCCGCCCCGCCCACCGTGGCCGACGTCGGCGGCTCCACCTGCGAGGCCCGCTGGTTCCGCCGCGAGGAACTGGGCGCCCTCCCGACGGACCGCCTCACCGAGGTGACAGCCGAAGCAGTCCACGCCGCCCACCTGATCTGACCCCCTGCCCCAACCCACCCCACCCAGCACCGCCCGCCCGCACGCCCGCCCCGCGCCGCTGATCATGAGGTTGACGGTGTGAAATGTCCGTCCCGGTGCCGCTAACCTCATGATCGACGGAGTTGGCGGGTGGGAAGTGGGTGCGGAAGCGGTGGAGAAGCGGCGGCGGATCGGGGCGTACGGGGTGCTGCGGGACCCGGGCGGGCGGATATTGCTGGCGCGGGGGTCCGAGGCCTGTCCCTGTCCGGGGGTGTGGCAGCTGCCGGGGGGTGGGATCGAGCACGCCGAGCATCCGGCGCGGGCCGTCGAGCGCGAGTTCGCCGAGGAGACCGGGCTGATCGTCGCGGCGGACGCGGTCCGGGCCGCGGTCGCCGACGTGGCCGCCTTCCCGACCGACGGCATCGCCGTGCACACCGACCGGCTGATCTTCGACGTCGAGGCGCGCGGTGGTGAACTGCGCCCGGAGCCGGCCGGCGGCAGCGACGCGGTGGGCTGGTTCACCCCGGACGAGGCGGCGGCCGTGCCCCTGATGCCGTTCACCGCCGAGCTGCTCGGAGTGCCGGTGTCGCCCCTGCCGGCGGGCCTGCCCCGGGCCCTGCCACCCGCGCCGGCCGCCCCGGCCGCCGACCGGCGGCAGCGCTTCGCCGCGTACGGGCTGGTCACCGACCCGGCCGGGCGCGTGCTGCTCACCATGATCGCCGACGGCTACCCGGGCGCCGGGAGGTGGCACCTTCCCGGCGGCGGCACCGACCACGGCGAGCAGCCCGCCGCCGGCCTGCTCCGCGAACTGGTCGAGGAGGCCGGCCAGCTCGGCCGGGTGGTCGACCTGCTGGCCGTGGACAACATGCACAACCCGGCCGCGCTCGGCCCGGAGAGGCGGCCGTTGGACTGGCACGGCGTACGGGTCATCTACCGCGTCCGGGTGGACGCCCCGACCGAGGCCGTGGTGACCGAGCTCGCGGGAGGCTCCACCGCGCGCGCTGCCTGGTTCGCGCCGGACCAGGTCAGGGGCCTGCGGATGACCGAGGTGGCGGCCCGGGCAACCGGACAGCGGGGTAGCTGACGCCCGCTCACCGAGCCGCCATGGGTCTCCTCCGGTACAGTCGATGGCAGGGATTGGCCGACGAAACGGGCGATGAAGCCCGAGATGGGAATAACTGAGCGGTTCGTGCGGTTAAGAGAGTTATAAGTACCGCCGGCAGCTATCGCCAACCCCCTATCCCCTGTGCAATGGTGTACTCCGCAAATGGGCTGCCGGGCCCGAAAGGTCCGGCACGAGACAGCCGGACACCCGCCCGCGTGGCGGTCACCCGATCCGGTGATGGAGGAAACGTGCCGAGAGCCCCATGGCGCCGGCGTCGTACGACTGACAGTCCGCGCCCCGCAGGGCGTCGCTGGGCGGGCCGGTTGCGCCGCAGCAGCACGTTCGCCCGCCAGGTGCTGCTGGTCCGGGTGGGCCGCCGGGACGGCGCCGCCGTCACCGGGACCGACCTGGTCACCCCCGACCACCGCTGGTCCGACCGCCAGCGCCGCCGCTACGGGCGGTACGAAGCCGAGGTCGAGGCCGTGATGCCGGTCAGCCCGGCGCTCGGCCCGGCCACGCCGGTCGACGAGTCGCCGGCCATGTCGATCCCGCTGCTGCCGGGCGAGCGCACTGCCGCCCGGCGGGTGAAGTTCGCGCTGGTCAACGCCTGCACCCTGAGCAGCCTCGTGCTCGGCATGCTGGCGATCTTCCTGGCCATGCAGAACGAGGTCCGGGTCGCGGCGCTCTGCCTGATCGCCTGCGTGGCGTTCGACGGCCTCGACGGAGCGCTGGCCCGCAAGCTCAACGTGGCCAGCCCGTTCGGCGCGCAGATGGACTCGCTGGCCGACATGTGCTCGTTCGGCCTCGCCGCGCCGGTCGTGGTCTACGCCTCGCTGGCCGGCTCGGTGCCGCCGGCGGCCGCGGCGGTCGCCTGCGCCCTGGTCGCGGCCTGCGCCGCCATCCGGCTCGCCCGGTTCAACGTCTCGCCCAAGGACGGCCGCTTCTTCTGCGGCGTGCCGACCACCATGGCGGCCGCCGTGCTGGCCCTGACCGTGGCGATCGGGGTGCCGGTCTCCGGGCTGGTCATGGTCACCGGCGTGGCGCTGCTCGCCTTCGCCATGGTCTCCAGCTTCCCCTACGCGAAGCTCGCCCGGCTGGTGAAGCTGCCGCCGTGGCTCTGGCTGGCCCCGGTGGTCGGCGCGCTGGTCGACATCCGGCTCACCTTTGCCCTCGTGGTGGTGGGCTACCTGGTCAGCGGCCCGGTGCTCTGGCTGCGCCAGCGCCGCACCGCCTGACTCACAGCACGCAAAAGGGGCGCCGCTACCGCGGCGCCCCTTTTCGCGTTCCTGGGATCAGCTCCAGCGGGCGATGACCGTCGACCCGCCGACCACCTTGTCGCCCGGGCCGACCAGCGGCTCGGCGGCCTCGGCCGGCAGGTAGACGTCGGTGCGCGAGCCGAACCGGATCAGGCCGAAGCGCTCGCCCCGGGCCAGCAGCGCGCCGACCGGCGCCCGCTGCACGATCCGGCGGGCGATCAGCCCGGTCCGCTGCGCCACCACCACCGTGCCGTGGTCGGTGTCCAGCACCGTGTACGCGGCCACGTTGTGCTCGGCGTCCGGCTTCATGGCGTTGACGAAGCCGCCGTCGGCGACGAAGTAGTCCACCACCTTGCCGGCCACCGGCGAGCGGTTGACGTGCACGTCCAGCACGGACAGGAAGACCGCGATCCGCAGCCACTCGCCCTCGCCGAAGCGCTCGTCGTACAGCCGCTGCACCGAGAGGACCTGACCGTCCGCCGAGGCGACCACGGCCGACGGGTCCTCCGGCACGTCCCGCTCCGGGTCGCGGAAGAACGCGGCCACCGGGGCGGCGGCCAGTGCCGGCAGCAGCCAGAGCTTGGACTTCGGCCGGGCGGCCCGGGCCAGCGCGGCCAGACCGAGGGTGATGCCGGCCGCGGCCACGCCGTTGGAGTCGATGTGCATGCTCCGGGTCAGCGGCACGCTCGACGGCCGGTACGCCGGGGACAGCGACGCGGCCAGCGCGGCCGGCGCCGGGGTGGAGCGCAGGTGGTGCACGCGTACCGGCGGGGAGTTGCGCAGCACCAGGTCGGTGCGGACGCCGTGCAGCACCCCCTGCCGGTCCAGCTCGGCCCCGGCGCCCTCGGTGCGGAACAGGGGCGCGGCAACGCTCAGCACGGCCCCCTCGGCGAGGTACTTCGTCAGCCCGTCCACGGCGGTGCGGGCCTCCTCGGCCGTGCCGGTGAACGCCTCGGCCGCGATCACCACCGCGGCGGCGTCCGCCTCGGCGAGGGTGTCGACCACGCGTACCCGGTCGGCCACCCAGCGGCCCTGGGCCGTCACGTGCGCGCGGAGCGCCGCCGCGGAGGCGCCCTCCGCCGGCACGACCGTGAGCCGGTCGCCGGGGAGCAGCGCCTCGATCGCCGCGGCCAGCACCGCGGACTCCGGGGTCGCGCCGACCAGCAGGCCGGCCTTCGCGTCATTACGCCTGGCGAACTCACTGACGAGGGTGCGGGCGGCGCGCTCGCCGACGCGGACCGCACCGGCGGGACCGGTGACGCGCACGGCGGGGGACTGGGTCATCTCGGACGGGCTCCTGACGAGGTAGAGACGGAAGGCGGCGGCGCCGACCCGGGCGACCCGGCCGACCGGGCGCCCCGGCCGCTACCGGGGCGCCACGGGTGGGCCGGCCGGCGGAGGCGAGATCTCCACCAGCCAGCATAGGCGGCGCCGCCGGCCACCCGCACCGCCGCGGTCAGCCCGGCCCGTCCCCACCGGTACGCGGGCCGCCCCCCGGCCGGTCCGCCGCGTCGTCGACCGCCGGCAGTTCGCGGGTGGCCGGTCCGGCCGTGCCGTCCCGCTCGTCGCCGACGGCGGGTAGCTCGCGGGTGGCGGGCCCGGTCGTGCCGTCCGGCCCCTCGTCGACGGCCGGCAGTTCGCGGGTGGCCGGCCCGGTTCCGCCGTCCGGCTCGCCCCCGGCGGCCGGCAGCTCGCGGGTCACGGGCTCGGCCGGCTCGACCGGGGACAGTTCGCGGGTGGCCGGCTCGTCCGGAATCCCCGGCGTGGTCGGTGACCAGCGTGGTTCCTCGTCGAACGGGCGGTCCTCCCGGGCCGCGAGCGGCGCGTCGGTCACCGCGTCGGTGGCCCACTCGTCTGCCTCCGCACCGGCCGGAGTGGAGGCGGCCGGCGTGTCCGTCTCGTACGGGGCCGACAGGCTCGCCTCCGCCGGCGCCGGCTCGGTGTGCCGGCCCGAGCGCAGCGCGCCGACCAACCCGAGCAGTCCGATGAGGATCAGCGCGCCGGCCAGGAACCAGCCCACCGGCGGTAGCGCCAGCCCGAGGATCCGGGCCAGCAGCCACCAGGCGGACAGCCCGAGAAAGGCCAGCCCGAAGGCGAACGACACGATGTCGGTGCGGTGAGCCTTCACCGGGTCACCTCCAGGTTTCCGGCGTTCACGTGGACCAGCAGACGCAGCGTGCCGCCGCCGCGGCCGTCCGGCCCGAGGTCGGTGTTCTCCCACTGGCGGCCGTTCAGCCCGCCGGTCCGCCGGCCGAAGACGGTGGCGTCACCTGCGTTCACGTCGGCCACGGTGGTGACGTCGACGTTCGGCGGCACGACCACCGTCGCCTTGCCGAAGTTGACCTCGACGGTCACCTGGGTGTCCTTCTTGTCGAAGTCGACCGCCCGCAGGTCGAGGACGGCGTCGCCGAAGTTGTTCTCGTACCGGTCGGCCAGGTCCCGGTAGTCCGCCGGGGCCCAGGTGACGTTCCCGTCGATCCCGCGGACCCGGTCGTAGGAGTCGGCGACGGTGGCGATGCCCAGCGCCGCCGCGGTCACCAGACCGAGTGCGATCAGCCAGCGGGCCCGGCCGAACCAGGTGCCCACGAGCAGCCCGAGCCCGATGGTGGCCAGCACCGCGGCGAAGTAGCCGGCCGCACCGACCGGGAACACGTCGAGCAGGTCGAGCATCGCCACCACGCCCAGCGCCAGGAAGATCAGCGAGAACGTGACCGCGCCGAGCGCGGAGCGCTCCTTCGGCCGCTTCGGCGGCCGGGCCGGGCGGGCCGGCGCGGGCGGGGCGGGCGGGGCCGACCCGGCGTACGGGCCGTGCGGGGCGAACGGCGGCCGGTAGCCGCCGGGCGGCAGTGGCGCGCCCACCGGGGCGGGCGGCGGCACGGCGACGGGCTCGGCGTAGGGACGGCCGCTCGTCGGCGCGGCGGACCACGCCGCCGTCGCCTCCGTGCCGGGCCACGCCTCGCCGGCCCGGCTGACCGGGACGGCCGGCGGCCGCGCCACGGTGGGCTCCGGCTCCGACCAGGCGGGCTGGGCGACGCTCGGCGCCGGCCAGCCGGCGGCGGGCACCGGCGCGGGCGGGTATCCCGGCTCGGGCCGGGCGGCCGGCGGGGCGGTGACCGGCTGTTCGTCGGACCACGGTGCCGGCGCGGCCTCGGCCGGCTCGTTCGACCACGGCGGCGCGGCCGCGGCCGGCGTGCCGGGCCAGGGCGCCGACGGGGTGGCCGGCGGGACCGGTCCGGCGGCGGCCGAGACGTCGGGAGCGGGCGCGGCGGCCGGCGGCGCCGGCCAGGCCACCGGGGGCACCGGACCCGGCGGCGGGCCGGGGGGCGCGCCGGGCGCCGCCGTCCGGGTGGCCGGGCCGCGCTGGTCGCGGTTGAGCAGCAGCGCGCCGCCGATCAGGATCACCGCGCCGAGCAGGATCGCCCGGAAACCGTTGGTGACGACGTAGCCGAAGCCGACCGCGACCACGATGCTGAGCACGATCACGGTGATCGGGGACATGCTGGACCGGCCGCGGCCGAGCATCGACTCCACCGGCGAGGCGGTGTCTCCCTCGCCGGGGATGATCAGCCACGCGGTGACGTAGACCAGGAGGCCGATGCCGCCGAAGAAGCCCAGCACGGCCAGGAGCACCCGCCACAGCACCGGGTCGGTGTTGGTGGCCCGGCCGATCGCCGCGCAGACGCCGGCCAGGTAGCGGCCCTCCCGGGGGCGGACCAGCCCGTACCGGGAGGTGAAGCCGGCGGCGCCGGGCGGTGGGGCGTACCCGGTGGGCGGCGGGTCGGCGAACGGCGTGCCGCCGGCGGGCGGTGGGCCCGGCGGCGGGGTGGATCCGAACGGCGGGGGCGCCGTGGCGTCGGCGGCGGTGGGCGCCGCTCCCGGCGGGGGTGGCGGTGGCCCGTCCTGTGCTGCCGCCCCGGGGCGGGGCGGACGGGCAGCGTCCTCGGTCATGACTCCGATCCTGCTGCCCGGGCCGCCCGATCGTCCTCAGGACCCGACCCTGACCCCACCCTGAGATCCCGGGGCCGAGGATGTCCGGGGCGTCCCCGTGGTCCGGGGCGGTCCGGACGTGTGACGATCGGTTCGTCGGCCGCCGCCGGCACACCGTCCGCGACCCGGGAGCCTCCGATCAGCAGCACCGCGACCCCGCACCCACCGCGCCTCTACCGGGCCACCGAGCACCGGCTGGCCGCGGGGGTCGCCGCCGGTCTCGCCGAACACCTGGGCATCTCGGTGCTCCGGGTCCGGGTGGCGTTCATGGTGCTGCTCGGGCTGAGCGGGCTGGGGCTGCTGCTCTACGCGGCCTTCTGGGCGGTCGTCCCGCCCCGGCCCGGCGACACCGCCGTCCCGCCCCGCCGCGACGTCGCCCAGCTGCTGCCCTTCGTGGCGATCGGGCTGGGCGTGCTGCTGCTCCAGGTCGTCGCCTTCGACTCGGTCGGCGCGGCCGGCACCGCCGGCTGGCTGGTCGCCATCATCGCGGTCGGCGCCGGCGTGATCTGGCACCAGTCCGCGCCGGAGCGCCGCCGGCAGTGGGGCGGCTCGATGGCGGTGCCCTGGCTGGGCGCGGTGGTGGAGGAGAGCGACCGGCGCGCGTTCGTGCTGCGCTTCATCGGCGGCGGGGTGCTCGTCGCGGTCGGCATCATCGGCGTGGCGGCGGTCTACTCGCCGGCGCAGAACTTCGACGCGGTGCTCAACGGCATCATCTTCGCGCTCGTCGGGCTGGCCGGCGTGGGCGTGGTGACCGGCCCGGTGCTCTGGCGCACCTGGAACCAGCTCCGCTCGGAGCGCGAGGCGCGGATCCGGGAGCAGGAGCGGGCCGAGCTGGCCGCCATGGTGCACGACCAGGTGCTGCACACCCTCGCCCTGATCCAGCGCAACGCCGCCGACGTCAAGACGGTGCAGCGGCTGGCCCGGGGCCAGGAGCGGTCGCTGCGGAACTGGCTCTACAAGCCGGCCGCCTCGCCGACCGAGCGCTTCGCGGCCGCCCTGGAGCAGGCCGCCGCCGAGGTGGAGGACACCTTCGCGATCACGGTGGAGACTGTGGTGGTCGGCGACCGGGAGACCGACGAACGGGTCGGGGCGCTGGTCGCCGCGGCCCGGGAGGCGCTGGTCAACGCGGCGCGGCACGCCGAGGTCCGCACCGTCTCGCTCTACGCCGAGGTGGAGCCGGAGCAGGTGAGCGCCTTCATCCGGGACCGGGGCAAGGGCTTCGACCCGGATACCGTGGAGGATCACCGGCACGGGGTCCGGGGTTCGATCATCGGACGGATGAAGCGGCACGGCGGCCGGGCGGAGATCAGGTCCGAGCCGGGAGAGGGGACCGAGGTCCGGCTGATCCTGCCGATCAGCGGCTCGGGCTCCACGGCGGAAAGGGACAGATGACCATGGTCGAGCAGGGACCGGTCGAGGGCGCGGCGCCCCGGGACGGGCGGCTGCGGGTGTTCCTCGTGGACGACCACGCGATGTTCCGGGCCGGCGTCCGCGCCGAGCTCGGCGCGCGCGTCGAGGTGGTGGGCGAGGCCAGCACGGTGGCGGAGGCGGTCAGCCGGATCGCGGCGATGCAGCCGGACGTGGTGCTGCTCGACGTGCACATGCCCGACGGCGGCGGCCGGGCGGTGCTGGAGGCGATGCGGCGTACGCACCCGCAGGTGCGGTTCCTCGCGCTGAGCGTGTCCGACGCCGCCGAGGACGTGATCGGGCTGATCCGGGCGGGTGCCCGGGGCTACGTCACGAAGACCATCTCGCCGGAGGAGCTGACCGACGCCATCCGGCGGGTGGCCGACGGGGACGCGGTGTTCAGCCCCCGGCTGGCCGGGTTCGTGCTGGACGCCTTCGCGGCCCGGCCGGACGCGCCGGTGGCCGACCCCGAGCTGGACCAGCTGACCAACCGGGAGCGCGAGGTGCTCCGGCTGCTCGCCCGGGGATACGCGTACAAGGAGATCGCCCGGGAGCTGTACATCTCGATCAAGACGGTCGAGACGCACGTCTCCAACGTGCTGCGCAAGCTGCAGATGTCCAACCGGTACGAGCTGTCGCGCTGGGCCGCCGACCGCCGCCTGGTCTGACCGTTCCGCCGGGGCCGGCCCGGGGCGTCACTCCGTGCGCAGCACGGTGAACGCCTCGGCCAGCCGCCCGGACGGGAGGCCGGCGTTGTCGGCCACCGTGGTGAGCCGGTCCCGGATCCAGGTCGGCACGTCCAGGTGGGCGGTCTGCGACCGGTGCGCCTCCATCGCGGCGATCTTGCGGTCGATCTGGTCGGTCACGTCGACGGCGTGGTCCGGGCCGGGCCCGCCGGCGTACCAGATCTCCCGGACCACCCACGGCTCCAGCCCCTCGTCGAGCAGTTCGGGGAAGGCGAAGGGGTTGCGGGAGTCGGGGTAGACGGCGCAGGTGGCCGCCTCGCCGACGGCCAGGTGGTCGGGGTGGCTCGGGCCGGTCAGGTGCTCCCAGCGCCGCAAGCGGCGAGCTGGTGAGCACGCGATCGGGCCGGAACCGGCGGATCGCGACGCTGATCTGCCGGCGCAGCGCCAGGCTGGCGGTGAGGATGCCGTCGGTGTGGCCGTCGAGGAAGTCGACCCGGTGCACGCCGACCGCGGCGGCCGCGGCCCGCTGCTCCGCCTCCCGCCGGGCCGGCATCTCCGCGCGTGGTGTGTCATCGAAGCCGCCGGAGTCTCCCCGGGTGGCGATGAGGTAGGCCACCTCGATACCCTCATCCACCCAGCCGGCTATGGTGCCCGCACAGCCGAAGTCGACATCATCCGGATGGGCAAAAACTGCGAGGGCTCGACGGACGTCGGGCAGGGCTGGAGCGGACGCAGGGAAGCTCACAGCGCCGAGCCTACGCGGGTGACCTCGCCCCATCTGGCCGTGTCGTACCTGTTCAGAGCGGTCCGATCCACGCCTTTCATGATCTTTTCTCAAGTATCGGCAACGTGGCGACCAACTAACGTCTTGATAACGGCACCTTCACGCAAAGGGCCGGTGGGTGTCACAGTGGCAACACCTCACCCCCCGGTGTGAGGCACCCCGTCGGGCACGCCGACCACGTGACGCCGCCTCCGAGCGCCGGCGCGTGGCTGACGACCCTGCGCGGTGTCCTCGTCGAAGGGTGTGGCGCCCGGCGGATCGGTACCCCTGGGGGTGTCCCGAATTCCTCTGCGGTAACCGGCGACCTGTGGTTCGGGTCGTCGGCGGTGTCACCCCCCACACGTGCGTGAAACCCACGACGGAACCAGGTTAGAAAGAGGAGGCCCCTCGGAATGAGAGTCTCGAAGCGGGCGAGCGGCGCGCTCGCGGTGGGCGCGGCACTCGCGCTCATCGCGTCCGGCTGCTCCAGCGGCAACGACGACGGTGGCGACGCCGGCGCCAGCAAGGACGGCGCGATCGTCATCGACGGCACCCAGCCGGAGAACCCCCTGGTTCCGGCGAACACCACCGAGACCGGTGGCGGCAAGATCATCGACTGGGTCTGGAGCGGCCTGGTCGAGTACCCCAACAACGGTGGGGCGCCGCAGAACCTGCTGGCCGAGTCGATCGAGACGAGCGACTCGAAGGTGTTCAAGATCAAGATCAAGCAGAACACCAAGTTCCACGACGGCACCACCGTCAAGGCCGAGAGCTTCGTCAAGGCCTGGAACTGGGCGGCGTACGGCCCGAACGGCGCGCAGAACGCCTCGTTCTTCTCCGACATCCAGGGCTTCGCCGACACCTACACCGAGGACCCGGACGGCCCGGACGGCCCGAAGAAGGCTCCCGAGCCGAAGGCCAAGGAGCTCTCCGGCCTCAAGGTCATCGACGACTGGAACTTCGAGGTCACGCTCTCCGCGCCGACCGCCGTGTTCCCGACCAAGCTCGGCTACAGCGCCTTCATGCCGCTGCCGGACGCCTTCTTCTCCACCACCCCGGCGGAGTTCGGCAAGAAGCCGATCGGTAACGGCCCGGTCAAGCTCGTCTCCTGGCAGGACGATGTCGAGCTGAAGCTCACCCGCTTCGACGACTACAGCCTGCGCGACAAGATGAAGATCAAGGACGTCACCGTCAAGATCTACCAGGACGACACGGCGGCCTACAACGACCTGCTCGCCGGCAACCTGGACTTCCAGCAGCAGGTCCCGGTCTCGTCGCTGGCCGGTGACAAGTGGAAGACCGACCTGGGCGAGCGGGCCATCCAGACGACGATCCCGTCGAACGGCATCATCGCCTTCCCGATCTACGACAAGCGGTTCCAGAACAAGGACCTGCGTCGCGCCATCTCCCTGTCGATCAACCGGCAGGAGGTCACCGACAAGATCTTCTTCGGTAACCGCAAGCCGGCCGACAGCTGGGCCAACCCGCTGACCCCGGGCTCGACGCCGGGCGACTGCACCGCCTGCAAGTTCGACCCGACCGAGGCCAAGCGGCTGCTCCAGCAGGCCGGTGGCTTCCAGGGCAAGCTGACCCTGTCGTACAACGCGGACGCCAGCCACAAGGAGTGGATGGAGGCCGTCGCCCAGCAGATCAAGACCAACCTGAACATCGACGCGGTCGCCGTCGGTGTGCCGACCTTCGCGGTCTTCCGGGCCAACATCAACGCCTACAAGATGACCGGCATGTACCGCGCCGGCTGGCAGCAGGACTACCCGGACGTGGAGAACTGGATCAACCCGCTCTACGTCACCGGTGGTTCCTCGAACGACGGCAAGTACAGCAACCCGCAGGTGGACGCCCTCGCCAAGGAGGCCTCCGCGGCCCCCAGCCTCGAGGAGGCCCACAAGAAGTTCGCCGAGGCCGTCAAGCTGATCGACCAGGACGTCCCGGCAATTCCGATCTACTTCAGCGGCGAGCAGTCCGGCCACTCGGAGAAGATCAAGAAGATTGAGCTGACCAACGTCGGCGAGCTCGACATCACCTCGGTCGAGCTCTGATCCGAACGGTCTGACCCCGGGTCGGGCTCGCCTACCGGTGAGCCCGACCCGGGGCCGTTCCGCGAGGGGGTGTACAACAAACCCCTCGCACGTTGTCACCATCCGTGTCGGCCGTCCGACGCGCCCTCTTGTCAGGAGGACCACCCCATGGGCCGTTATCTGTTGAGACGGCTGCTGCAACTCGTGCCGGTGTTCATCGGCACGACGTTCCTGATCTACTGGCTCGTCTGGTCGGTGCCGGGCGACCCCTTCGCCGGCAAGTGCGGCGACCGCGGTTGCCCGCCGAACTACCGGGCCATGATGACCGAGAAGTACCATCTCGACGATTCGATCTGGGTGCAGTACGCCAGCTACATGAAGAACCTCTTCCAGGGCGACTTCGGTATCACGTTCGGCGGTCGCGAGATCAGCGACATCATCACCACGTCGTACCCGAACACCCTGAAGCTGGCGGTCGTCGCGCTCGCCATCGAGGCCGTCATCGGTCTCGGCGCGGGCGTCCTGACCGGTCTCCGGCGCAACGGCTTCCTGGACAACCTGGTCCTCGTCTCGTCGCTCTTCCTGATCGCGCTGCCGGTCTTCGTCATCGGCTTCGTGCTCCAGTGGTTCCTCGGCGTCAAGTGGGGCATCATCACCCCGACCGTGTCCAACGAGATGCGGTTCAGCGAGCTGATCGTGCCGGGCTTCGTGCTGGGCAGCGCCTCGACGGCGTACATCGCGCGGGTGGCGCGGACCAGCATCGCGGAGAACCGGCGCGCCGACTACGTCCGCACCGCCATCGCCAAGGGCCTGCCCATGCGCCGGGTCGTCGGCGTGCACCTGCTGCGCAACTCGCTCATCCCGGTGGTCACCCTGCTGGGCACCGACCTCGGCGCCCTCATGGGTGGCGCCATCATCACCGAGGGCATCTTCGGCATCAACGGCATCGGCCGGCAGGTGCTCCGGGCGATCGTCACCAAGGAAAGCGCTACCGTTGTCGGCATCGTGGTGGTGCTGGTGGTCGTCTATCTCGTGATGAACCTGCTGGTGGACCTGCTCTACGCCGCCCTGGACCCGAGGATCCGCTATGAGTGACCCGAGTACCGCGTCGATCGTCTCGACGCCGCCCGCGACCATGCCGACCGAGGCCGGTTCCGGCGCGCCCGCCAACGCCGGCCTCCCGGAGAGCGCGCAGAAGCAGCAGAAGCCGCGCGGCCTGCTCGGTGACGCCTGGCGGGACCTGCGCCGCAAGCCGCTGTTCTGGATCTCGGCGGCCTTCATCCTGCTGTTCGTCGTGATGGCCGCGTTCCCGCAGCTGTTCACCTCCGATGACCCGGTCAACGGCGCGCTGTCGCGCAGCCGGGTCGATCCGTCGGCCGACGCCTGGTTCGGCTACGACGTGCAGGGCCGGGACGTCTACGCCCGGACCATCTACGGCGCCCGCGCCTCCATCGTGGTGGCGCTGCTCTCCGTGATCGGCACGCTGCTGATCGGCGGCACCATGGGCATCATCGCCGGCTACCGCGGTGGTTGGGTGGACGCGCTGCTCTCCCGGATCGCGGACATCTTCTTCGGCCTGCCGTTCGTGCTCGGCGCGATCGTCATCCTGACCACGTTCAACGGGTCGGGCGCCGACAACGGTGAGTGGACGATCATGGGCCTGGTGATCATGTCGCTGACCGTGCTGAGCTGGCCGGTCGTGATGCGGCTGATGCGTTCCTCGGTGCTCGCCACCAAGGAGGCGGACTACATCGTGGCGGCTCGGGCGCTGGGTGCCGGCACCGGCCGGATCATCCTCAAGCACCTGCTGCCGAACTGCCTGGCTCCGCTGCTGGTCTACGGCACGATCATGGTCGGCTCGTTCATCGGCGCCGAGGCCACCCTGTCCTTCCTGGGCATCGGCCTGAAGAGCCCGGTGGTCTCCTGGGGCATCATGATCAGCGAGTCGCAGAACTACATCCGCGTCTCGCCGTTCCTGCTGTTCTTCCCCTCCGCGTTCCTCGTCGCCGCCGTGCTGAGCTTCGTCATGCTCGGCGAGGCGGTCCGCGAGGCCCTCGACCCGAAGCTCCGATAGGGGAACTGAGTTGTCCGACATTCTCGTGTCCGAGCAGTCCGCACCGGGCGCCGACGGATCCGGCCGCCCCTCGGGCCGCCTGCTCGAGGTCGACGGCCTGCGGGTGGAGTTCCGCACCCGGGACGGTGTCGCCAAGGTCATCAACGGGGTGACGTACCACGTCAACGCGGGGGAGACCCTCGCCGTGCTCGGCGAGTCCGGCTCCGGCAAGAGCGTCACCGCGCAGACCATCATGGGCATCCTCGATACCCCGCCCGGCTTCGTCACCGGGGGTGAGGTCCGCTTCCACGGCAAGGACATGCTCAAGATGTCCGCCGAGCAGCGGCGCCGGATCCGGGGCGAAGGCATTGCGATGATCTTCCAGGATTCGCTCTCCGCCCTCAACCCGGTTTTCACCGTCGGCTTCCAGATCGCCGAGCAGTTCCGCATCCGGCGCGGCATGAGCCGCTCGGATGCCAAGAAGCGCGCGATCGAGATGCTCGACCAGGTCAAGATTCCGAACGCCAAGGGCCGGTACAGCAACTACCCGCACCAGTTCTCGGGTGGTATGCGGCAGCGCGCCATGATCGCCATGTCGCTGGCGCTCGACCCCGAGGTGCTGATCGCCGACGAGCCCACCACCGCGCTGGACGTGACCGTGCAGGCCCAGATCATGGACCTGCTCGGCGAGCTCCAGCGGGAGCGGCAGATGGGCATGATCCTGATCACCCACGACCTCGGCGTGGTCGCCGACGTCGCGGACCGGATCGCGGTCATGTACGCCGGCCGGATCGTCGAGGAAGCCGACGTGTACGACCTGTACGCCAAGCCGGCGCACCCGTACACCCTCGGCCTGCTCAACTCGATCCCGCGGATGGACGAGAAGGGGCAGGAGCTCCGGACCATCAAGGGCCTCCCGCCGAACCTGATGAACATCCCGCCGGGCTGCGCCTTCAACCCGCGCTGCCCCATGGCGCAGCCGGTGTGCCGGGAGAAGGTTCCCCCGCTGCTGCAGTTGGGTCGAGGCCGGGCCAGCGCCTGCCACTTCGCCGAGGAGCTCGTGAACCGTGACTGAGAACATCATCGAGGTCCGTGACCTGGTCAAGCACTACCCGGTCACCCGGGGCGTCGTGTTCAAGAAGACCATCGGTCAGGTCAAGGCAGTCGACGGCGTCTCCTTCGACCTGAAGGCCGGCGAGACCCTCGGCGTGGTCGGCGAGTCCGGCTGCGGCAAGTCGACGCTGGCCCGGGTGCTCATGAACCTGGAGAAGCCGACCGCGGGTCAGGTGCTCTACAAGGGCCAGGACATCTCCAAGCTCTCCGGCGGCGCGCTGCGGCGCCTGCGCCGGCAGATCCAGCTGGTGATGCAGGACCCGTACACCTCGCTGAACCCGCGCATGACGGTCGGCGACCTGATCGGCGAGCCCTTCGAGATCCACCCCGAGGTGGCTCCGCGGCGGTCCCGCCGGGACAAGGTCAAGGAACTGCTCGACCTGGTCGGCCTCAACCCGGAGCACATCAACCGCTACCCGCACCAGTTCTCCGGCGGTCAGCGGCAGCGCATCGGCATCGCCCGGGCGCTCGCCCTGCGGCCCGAGGTCATCGTCTGCGACGAGCCGGTGTC